>NC_020829.1:5115000-5415000 GCF_000349845.1 Pseudomonas sp. ATCC 13867
TCGCCCTCGTCCACGCCGGGACGAGGGCGAACAGGCGTCAGGACTGCGCGGCAGGCAGCGGCATCGGCGCCTGTTCGGCCACCGGCGCCAGCGGTACGGAGGGCGCATGGCTGTCGGCCCGCAGCGATTGCTGCCATTGGCCGATCCACGCCTCCTTGTTGCCCTGCCAGAGCGCCAGGTGCAGGCGCGACAGCGCCACCGGGTCGCTCAGCAGCGCCAGGCGCAGGCCGCCATTCAGTTGCTCGGGGCTGGAGTCCAGCGCCGTCTGCACGCGCTCGGCGCGCATCGCCTCGATGGATCCGGCCTTGCCATGACGGGCCGTGCCCATTGCGCAGGCCAGGGCGTTGAGCACCGGATCCACGGCGGCACGGACGAAGCCGTCCTTCAGCGCCTGCCAGCGGTTCTGGTAGGTGTACTCGTCGGTGGCACGCAGCTCGCGCGGGGTGTCGTATTCCTCGGGGATGAGGAACAGCTTCTCGTCGCGCGAGGCCAGGCCCAGCCTGACCCGGCTGCTGATCACCGAGACCGGGATCGACAGCATCAGGGCGCCGACGATGGGCGACAGCCACCACAGGAAGCGCGGGTTCAGCCAGGCCACCAGCAGCGCCCAGCACAGGCCCAGCAGGGTCTGCAGGCCGTGGCGACGGATCGCCTCGCTCCACGGGGTGTCGTCGTCGTCGCGTTGCGGCGACTTCCACTGGGCTTCCCAGCCGAGGAACGCGGCCAGCACGAAGCGGGTGTGGAAGAGCATGCGCACCGGGGCGAGCAGCACCGAGAAGAACATCTCCAGGAGCATGCTCAGGGTCACCTTGATCACGCCGCCGTAGCCCTTGGCGCCCTTGGCCCAGATCAGCATGACGCTGAGCAGCTTGGGCAGGAACAGCAGGGTCAGGGTGGTGGAGAACAGGGCGATGGCCTTCTCCGGGTGCCACTGCGGCCAGATCGGGAACAGCTGGCGTGGCTCCAGGAAGTACTGCGGTTCCATCAGCTGGTGCACCGCCAGCAACGCGGTGGACAGCACCAGGAAGAAGAACCACAGCGGCGCCGACAGGTAGGACATCACGCCGGTGAGGAACACCGCGCGGTGCACCGGGTGCATGCCCTTGACCAGGAACAGGCGGAAGTTCATCAGGTTGCCGTGGCACCAGCGGCGATCGCGCTTGAGCTCGTCCAGCAGGTTGGGCGGCAATTCCTCGTAGCTGCCTTCCAGGTCGTAGGCGATCCACACGCCCCAGCCGGCGCGGCGCATCAGCGCGGCTTCGACGAAGTCGTGGGAGAGGATCGCCCCGGCGAAGGAACCCTTGCCCGGCAGCGGCGCCAGGGCGCAGTGCTCGATGAAGGGTTTCACCCGGATGATCGCGTTGTGGCCCCAGTAGTGGGATTCGCCCAACTGCCAGAAGTGCAGGCCGGCGGTGAACAGCGGACCGTAGACGCGGGTGGCGAACTGCTGCATGCGCGCGTAGAGGGTGTCCATGCCCGACGCCTTGGGCGCGGTCTGGATGATGCCAGCCTCGGGGTTGGCCTCCATCAGGCGCACCAGCTTGGTCAGGCAGTCGCCGCTCATCACGCTGTCGGCGTCCATGACGACCATGTACTTGTACTGGCCGCCCCAGCGACGGCAGAAGTCGTCGATGTTGCCGCTCTTGCGCTTCACCCGGCGCCGGCGGCGGCGGTAGAAGATGCGGCCGAAGCCCTTGGCCTCGTTGCACAGTTCGATCCAGGCCTTTTCCTCGGCCACCGCGATGTCCGGCTGGTTGGTGTCGCTGAGCACGAAGAAGTCGAAGCGGTCCAGCTCGCCGCTGGCGGCCACCGATTCGTAGGTCGCGCGCAGGCCGGCGAAGACCCGCGGCACGTCCTCGTTGCAGATCGGCATGACGATCGCGGTGCGCGCATCGGCGGCGATCGGCTCGCTGCCGGCGCTGCTACCGGAGATGCGATAGCGATCACGACCGGTGAGCAGCTCCCAGAAGCCCATCAGGGCAGTCCAGAAGCCGGCGGAAACCCAACAGAAGAGGATGGCGAACAGCGTCAGCACGCCGAACTGGATGAGGTAGGGCAGCACCTGTTCCAGGGTCTGCAGCCAGGTCTGGCGATTGATCTCTTCGAGGTCGACGAAGGCCCAGCCCTGGTAGGGCAGGATGCCTTTCATGTAGTAGGTGGCCACGCTGGTCTGGCCGAGCATGAGCAGGACCAGGATGAACCGGCGCAGCGAGCCGACCCGCTGCCAGCGCGCCTTGGGCAGGTCACGGGCGGGCCTGGACGGGTTGCTGCGGCCGGTCAGGCGGCGCCAGCCGCGCATGATCGGGTTGGTGCGCCAGGGCTCGGGGATGACCTTGGTACGCTGGATCGGCGGCGCGGCCTTGAGGTAGGTGCGGCCATTATCGTCCATGCCCAGCATCCGGGCATCGTCCAGCTCCTGGCCGTAGCCGTGGCGCAGGCGCGCGCCGACCGAGGCCAGCGCGACATCTTCGCCCTGGGAATCGCCAGCGAGCTGCTCGTGCAGCTCGCTGAAGGAACCGGCCCGGGCCAGACGCTCACGCTCCACCGCCGAAAGCGGCAGGTGCGCGAGGTAGTCGGCCACCGGCGCGGTGGTAGCGGTGGAGTTATTCATCGGCAGGCAGCTGGTAGCTCCAGGTTTCGGAAATGCTCTGGCCGCCATTCACCAGCGCGGCACGCATTTCCGTCGGCTTCTTCGGATCCTTGACCTTGATCCGCAGGGTCAGACGCCAGCCCTGGGTCACCGGGTTGTAGCGCAGGTTGTTCTCCTTCACCTCGGCGTTGTCATCCGTGCTCACCTGGGTGCTCACCGGCGCATCGCCGGCCAGCGCGCGCAGGGTCGGGCCGACGAAGTCGACGACCAGGGCGACGCTGCCGTCCGGCTGACGGATCAGGTTCTTCTGCTTCACGTCACCGACCGAGCGCAGGGTCTGCATGACCCAGGCGTTTTTCGGGTCGTGCAGGGCGTCTTCGTCCTTGGTCCAGCGCATGCGGTAGGCGAAGTCCAGCGGCTCGCCGTTCTCCGGGCGCTTCTCGGGATTCCAGAAGGCGACGATGTTGTCGTTGGTCTCGTCCGGGGTCGGGATCTCCACCAGCTCGATGGTGCCCTTGCCCCAATCGCCCTGCGGCTCGACCCAGGCGGACGGACGCAGGTCATAGCGGTCGTCGAGGTCTTCGTAGCGGGAGAATTCGCGGCCACGCTGCAGCAGACCGAAGCCACGCGGATTCTCGACGCTGTAGGCGCTGACCGACAGGTGTTTCGGGTTGTTCAGCGGGCGCCAGATCCACTCGTCGTTGCCGGCATGGATCTGCAGGCCGGTGGAATCGTGCAGTTCGGGACGGAAGTTGTGCTCGCCGGACGGCTGGTTGGAGCCGAACAGGAACATGCTGGTCAGCGGCGCCAGGCCCAGCTTGGAAACCTTGTCGCGCAGAAATACGCGGGCCTTCACGTCGACCACGGTGTCATTGCCCGGACGGACGATGAAGCGATAGGCGCCGGTGGCGCGCGGCGAATCCAGCAGGGCGAAGATCACCAGGTGCTTGTCGGCGGGCTTGGGATGCTCGATCCAGAACTCGCGGAAGCGCGGGAACTCCTCGCCGGACGGCAGCGCGGTGTCCAGCGCCAGGCCACGGGCGGAGAGCCCCCACCACTGGTCCTTGCCGATGATGCGGAAGTAGCTGGCACCCAGGAAGGTGGCGATCTCGTCCTGCTTGTCCGGGCTGTTGATCGGATAGAGGATGCGGAAGCCGGCGTAGCCCAGGTCCTTGGTGGCATTGGCGTCGAACTTCAGCGAACCGAAGTCGAAACGCGAGGGATCGTACTTGATCTCCTTGACGCTGGTGGTGGTGACTTCGTTGATCTTCACCGGCGTGTCGAAATGCATGCCCTGATGGTAGAAGCTGATCTTGAAGGGCGTCTTCTCACCAGCCCAGTAAGCCTTCTCGTTGCGGAAGCGGATCTGCTGGTAATCGGCGAATTTCATTTCGCTGAATTCCGATGGCAGGTTGCTGGTGGGTGCGCTGTACTTTTCGCCCGCCAGCGCCTTGGCCTTCTCGGCCACGTCATCGAGATTGAAAGCCCATGCCTGGCCGATGCTCAACGCCATGAGGGCGGAGCCGACCAGTACGCGCAGGAAGCTAAGAGGTTGTTGAACGGAACGGAAAATCACGAGTCCCCCTCGTCCGTGAACATAAAGCTAATAAGGCCGGCAAAAGCGATGCCAAAATGCCGACGATTGAGTTCCGACCCCGGTGAGCCTGAATGATTCCCCGTTTTTTTCGACGGGTACTGAAGGCTCCCGGTGTCCCATTGTTCTAAGTGCATATGCCCTAACCATCATCCCACGGCGTTATGACAAGCTGCCGCGCGTTCAAGCCTCCAGAAGAAAGGTCACCGGCCCGTCATTGACCAGGTGAACCTGCATGTTGGCGCCGAAACGCCCCGTGGCAACCAGGGAATGACGGGCTCGCGCCTGCTCCACGAGTAGATCGAACAACGCGGCGCCCCTTTCGGGAGGCGCCGCGCTGGAAAAGCTCGGCCGCAGCCCCTTGCGGGTATCCGCGGCCAGGGTGAACTGCGAAACCAGCAACAGGCCGCCACCGACATCGCTCAATGAAAGGTTCATTTTACCTTCATCGTCGCCAAACACTCGATAGTTAAGCAGCTTGTGCAATAAACGGTTCACCGAGTCCTCGCTGTCCTGCGGCTCGACCCCCACCAGGACCAGCAGGCCGTGATCGATGGCGCCGACTACTTCGCCCTCGACTTCGACACGGGCACCGCGTACCCGCTGGATCAACCCCTTCATTCAGCCTCCGGCGGGAGGTTCAGCAGACGGCGGCCGATTTCGTTGGTCGCACGCACCAGCGCGTCGGTGATGCCCGGCTCGCTGGCCGCATGACCGGCGTCGCGAACGATCTGCAGTTCGCTGTTGGGCCAGGCCTTGTGCAGCGCCCAGGCGTTGTCCAGCGGGCAGACCACGTCGTAGCGGCCATGCACGATGACACCCGGCAGATGGGCGATCTTGTGCATGTCGCGCAGCAGTTGATCCGTCTCCAGGAAGCCGCCGTTGACGAAGTAGTGGTTCTCGATGCGGGCGATGGACAGCGCGCGATGCGGGTCGGAGAAGCGATCGACCACCGCCGGGTTCGGCCGCAGCGTGGCGGTGCGCCCCTCCCAGGTGGACCAGGCGCGGGCGGCGTGCATCTGGGCGATCTGGTCGGGCCCGGTCAGGCGGCGATGGAAGGCGCTCACCAGGTCGTCCTGCTCGTCCGCCGGGATCGGAGCCAGGTAGTCCTCCCAGTAATCGGGGAACAGGCGGCTCGCGCCTTCCTGGTAGAACCAGCGGATTTCCTGCGGGCGGCACAGGAAGATGCCGCGCACGATCAGCGCCAGCACGCGCTCGGGATGGGCCTGGGCATAGGCCAGCGACAGCGTCGAGCCCCAGGAGCCGCCGAACAGCACCCACTTGTCGATGCCCAGGTGCTCGCGGATGCGCTCGATGTCCTGCACCAGGTGCCAGGTAGTATTGTTCTCCAGACTCGCGTAAGGCGTGGAGCGGCCGCAGCCGCGCTGGTCGAAGGTGACGATGCGGTACAGGTTGGGATCGAAGAAGCGTCGCGACATGGCATCGCAACCGGAACCCGGGCCGCCATGAATGAACAACACCGGCAAGCCGTCGGGCGTGCCGCTTTCATCCACATAGAGGACGTGCGGCGCTTCGACGGCCAGCTCGTGGCGAGCGTAAGGCTTGATTTCCGGATACAAAGATTGCATGGCGCGCTCCTGGGTCAGTGCGTACGGTCGCTCCCGGACCAGTAACCATCCTATGGCCTGTTGGTGACTTGCGGGTAGTCGCGTTGCCGCAGCGCGCGACCCCGTTCAACTCACCAGCCCTCCAAGGTGTCGGGCATGATACTCGGGCCGGAGAAAAACCCATAAAGGAGTTGGTGCGCCATGCCACGGAAGTTGTTTCTTTCCCTGTTGCTGCTGGGCTTCCTGTTGACGGGCTGCGGACGGGACGATCCCCGCGCGCAACTCGATGCCGCCGTCAAGCAATTGCAGGACAACCTGGAAGCCAAGCATAGCGGGGCGGTAATGGAACAGCTGCATGGCGACTTCCGCGCCAACGGCGAGTTCGACCGCGACTGGGCGCGGCGCACCATGACACTGATGTTCCTGCGCCACCAGCAGATCAAGGTGATCGTCCTCTCCAGCGACAGCCAGCTCGACCCGACCTACTCCGGCCGCGGCCAGACCACCGCCCAGGTCGCCCTCACCGGCGCCGAGAATCTGATCCCCGACAGCGCCGCGCACTACGCTGTGAAACTGGAATGGTGGCGCGACGGCTCCGAGTGGAAACTGGCGAGGCTCGACTGGCAATGACTTCCCCCCTGCAACACCGCATTCGCGCCGCCGGCCTGCTGGTACGCGAGGAACACATCCTGCTGGTGCGCCACGAGGTGGCCGGCGAGGAGTACTGGATCCCGCCGGGCGGCGGTTTCGAGTCGAACAAGGACGAATCCACCCGCGACACGGTGCGCCGCGAATGCTTCGAGGAAACCGGCCTCGCCGTGGACGTCGGCCCGCTGGTCTATGTCCGCGAGTTCGCCGAACCGCTGGCCGGGCGCTTCCACATGGAGCTGTTCTACCGCGTGGACGCCTGGGATGGTCGGGTCAGCCTGGACAACCTGCGCGGCCTGGGCGGCGACGAATTCGATATCCGCGAGGTCGCCTGGGTGCCGCGCCAGGAACTGCCGCGCCTGCCCTCCTACTACCCCGCCGAATTGCTCGACGACGTCTGGGAACGTCTGGCCGAGGCGCAGCCGGTAATCCGCCACCTCGGCCTGCAACGCTGACGGCGCTACTGCACCGGTTCGCTGGTGGGCTTGGCGATGATCGCCTGCAGCTCGGCGGTCATCGGAAACTCCAGGTTGAGGTTCTTCGGCGGGATCGGCTGCTCGAACCAGCGCCGATAGATGCCCTTGATCTCGCCCGAGGCGTACAGGTCGGCCAGGGTCTGGTTGACCAGGGCAAGGAACTGCGGGTCGTCCTTGCGCACCATGCAGGCGTAGATTTCCCGCGACTGCGGCTCGCCCACCACCACCCAATGGTGCGGGTCGCGCGCCTTGGCCTTCTCGCCGTAGAGCAGCGCATCGTCCATGTAGAAGGCCACCGCGCGGCCGGACTGCAGCATGAGGAAGGCTTCGCCGTGGTCCTTGGCGCTGACCACGTTCATGTCCAGCTTGTGCTCGGCGTTGTAGGCCTTGAGGTAGCGCTCGTTGGTGGTGCCGGCGGTGGTCACCACGTTCTTGCCCTTGAGGTCGTCGAAGCCCTGGATGCCGCTGTCCTTGGCGGTCAGCAACTGGCCCTTCACGTAGATGAAGCCGTAGGAGAAGGCGACCTGCTTCAGGCGCTCGGCGGTGACGCCGGTGGAGCCGCACTCCAGGTCCACGGTGCCGTTCTGCACCAGCGGGATGCGCGTCTGCGAGGTCACCAGGTTGTACTTCACCTTCAGGTCCGGCTGGTTCAGCTTCTGCTTCACGCGCTCGACCACCTTGCCGGCCAGCTCCACCGAGTACCCCATCGGCTGGCCGCTGTTGTCGCCGAGATAGGAGAACGGCACCGAGGCATCGCGATAACCCAGGGTTATCGTGCCGCGATCAGCCACTTTCTTCAGCGTGCCGTCCAGCGCCTCGTTGGCCTGCGCCAGCGCGCAGACCAGGCTGGACGCCGCCAGCATTCCCAGTGCAAGTCGTTTCATGGATTGCGTGCCTCTCTTGTTGTTGTGAGTCGTATCGAGGTTCTGTTCAGGGCCGCGCGGCGATCACCGTGATTTCCACCAACACCTGCGGCCGCGCGAGCAGCGCCTGCACGGTGGTGCGGGTCGGCGCGCAGCCTGCGGGCAGCCAGGCCGACCAGACGCCGTTCATGGCCTCGAAATCGGCGGCGATGTCCTTCAGGTAGAGGGTTGCGCTGAGAATGTTCGCCTTGTCGGTGCCAGCCTCGTCCAGCAGCGCGTCGATCTTCGCCAGCACCTCGCGGGTCTGGCCCTGGATGTCGGTGGCCTGGCCGGGCACCTGCCCGGAGAGGAACACCAGCGCGCCGAAGACCATAGCGCCGGAGAGGCGTTCATTGGTGGCGATGCGGGTCAGTTGCATGTCGTGTCTCCAAATCGAGAGAGAAATCACCCGGCCAGGCGCTCCGGTGTCAGTCCTTGGGTATCGATAGCGGGGCGGCGTCCGGCGATCTGTTCGGCAATCAGTTGTCCGCTGCCACTGGCCAGGGTGAACCCCAAAGCGCCGTGACCGAGGTTGAGCCACAGGCCGCGCGGCCCGCAGGCACCCACCAGCGGCACGCCGGTGGGCGTGGCCGGGCGCATGCCGGCCCATTCGATGGCGGCGCCGTAGTCGCAAGCATCGGGCAGGGTGTCCATCGCCTGCTGGCGGATCAGCGCCAGGCGCTTGGGCTCCAGACGCGGATCGAAGCCGACGATATCGACCATCGCGGCAATGCGCAGTTGTTCACCGAGGCGCGCATAGACCACCTTGCGGTCGTAGTCGGTGAGGCTCACGTCCGGCGCACGGTCTCCGGCGCGGATCGGCGCGGTCAGGCTGTAGCCCTTGAGCGGATAGAGCGGCAGGCGCGGCCCGCCCGGCAGCAGCGCGGCGCTGCGATAGCCCGCGGCGAGCACGACGTGGTCGGCCTCGAAGCTCTCCACACCAGCCACCCCGCCCGCCTTCACGCCCGCCACGGCGCCGTTACGCAGGATCAGCCGAGAAGCCGGATGGCCATAGACGATGCGACAATGGCCGGACGCCTGGAGCCGCTCGGCCAGCCGCCGGCAGAACAGGAAACAGTCGGCGACCTCCTCGCTCGGCGTATGGATGCCGCCGACGAAGGGCGCGCGCTCCAACGCCGGGTCCAGTTCGCGGCACTGCCGAGCCGAGAGCACGAACTGCGCGGCGGGATCGGAAAGGTTCTGCCGCGCGCTGCGGAAGCTGCCCTCAGCGCGGAAGGCCACCAGCTTGCCGTTGCGCCGCCAGTCGAAGCCGTCCAGCCCGTCTTCGCGCCATCGTGCCAGCGTGGCCTGGCTGAACAGGGCGAGGCGGAGCAGGTGTTTCGCATTGACCTGGTTGACCGAGCGCCGGCAGGCCGCCGTGAACGCCATCAGCCAGCGCCATTGCGCCGGGTCCAGGCGCGGGCGCAGGCGCAGCGGCGAGTCCCCGCGCAGCAACCAGCCCAGCGCCTGCTGCGGCACGCCGGCATCGGCCAGCGGCGCCACATAGCGGTAGGACAACTGGCCGCCGTTGGCGAAGCTGGTTTCCAGCCCGGCCTGGTCCCGCGCTTCCAGCAGGGTCACCTCGAATCCTTCCTGAACCAGCGCATGGGCGGTCGCCAGTCCGACCACGCCCGCGCCGATGATGCAAACCCGCTGTGCCATTGCCACTCCACCACCCAGAGATTCCAGGCCTCGACCTTAGGTCCGGATGACAGGCGGCGGACAATGAATAAAGATGAGCAATCCATAACCTTGGGTTATACACGCGATCCCGGAGCCCCCCATGCGCCTGCGCCATATCGAAGTGTTCCAGGCCATCCGCGAGACCGGTTCGGTCAGCGGAGCCGCACAATTGCTGCACGTCTCCCAGCCGGCGGTGACCAAGGTGCTGCAGCACGCCGAGCAGCAACTGGGCTTCCCGCTGTTCCTGCGCGTGCGCGGCAAGCTGCAGCCAACGCCCGAGGCGCTGGAACTGGAGCGCGAAGTGGCGAAGGTGACCGAGAGCCTGCAGGGCGTGCGGCGCCTGGCGCAAAGCCTGCGCCGCCAGCCGGAGAACCGCCTGCGCGTCGGCGCCACGCCGGCGATGGCGCTGTCGCTGCTGCCGCCGGTGATCCGCGAGTGGACCGACCGCTACCCGCAGAGCAGTTGCGAACTGGCCACCCAGCACTCCCGCGAGCTGCTCCAGAACCTGCTGATGCGCGAGCTCGACCTCGCCCTGACCCTGCAGCAGACCGACCATCCCGGCCTGCGCGTACAACCCATCGCCAGCGGCCCGCTGGTAGCCCTGGCGCCGCACGGACATTGGCCGGAAGAGCGTCTGGGCCAGCCGCTGACGCTGGACGAACTGGCCGGCGAACCCATGATCGGGCTCTCGACTTCCGACCCGCTGTCCGCACGCCTGGAAGGCCATCTGGCGAACGTCGAACCGCCGCCACGCGTGCGCATCGCGGTGCAGACATATGCGCTGGCGCGCACGCTGGTGGAAGCCGGAACCGGATTGGCGCTGGTCGATCCCTTCACCGCGCTGGGCGCCGATGAACAGCTCACCGCGCGGCGCCCGCTGTCGCCACCGGTGAAGGTGACGCTCTACGCCCTGACCCGCAACGACGAAACACCGCCGCACACCCAGGCGTTGCTGCTGGAGATGCTGGTGCGGCACGCCGAGAAGCAACTGGCACAGCACCGTTTCGAATGAAAAGACAGCTCCCTGCCGCACCGGGGAAGCGCCGCCGGGATGCGTGGTCCGACGGCGCCGCACCGACAGTCCCGGCGCAACAGGAAGCTGCGTAAAACTCAGCGGCCGTAGCGCTCGCGGCCCCAGGCGATGAAGGTTTCCAGCATGCGTCGGAGTACCTGTGCGGTGGGCGCCGCCAGATCTTCGCGATAACCGAAGGGCGCGCGTTCACCCATGTAGTTGCACTGCGCGAGCTCCAGCTGCACCGCGTGTACGTTGTCCTGCGGCTGGCCGTAGTGGCGGGTGATGTGCCCGCCCTTGAAGCGGCCGTTGAGGATGTGCCGGTAGGCCGGGGCCTCGGCGCACACCGCGACCAGGCGCTCGGCCAGCTGCGCATCGCAGCTCGCGCCGCTGTTGGTACCGATGTTGAAGTCCGGCAGCTTGCCGTCGAACAGGTGCGGGATCACCGAGGCGATCGAGTGGGCATCCCACAGCAGCGCGTAGCCGAACTCGGCCTTCAGCCGCGCCAGCTCGTCGGCCAGGGTCTGGTGGTACGGCGTCCAGACTTCGGCGAGGTAACGCGCGCGCTCCTCGGCCGACGGCGTCTGGCCGTCCTTGAACAGCGGGCGGCCGTCGAACAGGGTGTCCGGGTAGAGGCCGGTGGTGGCGGTGCTGTACAGCGGCTTGTCGTCGGCCGGGCGGTTGAGGTCGATGACGTAGCGCGAGTAGCCGGCGGCCAGGGTGCTGGCGCCCAGCTCTTCGGCGAAGGCGTAGAGCCGCGGGATGTGCCAGTCGGTGTCGGCCAGCTCGCGGGCCTCGTCCACCAGGCCGTTTTCCACGGCCGGGGTCAGGCGGGTACCGGGGTGCGGCATGCTGATCAGCAGCGGCACGCGGCCGCGCTTGAAGGTCAGTACGTTATCCATGGGGTGATATCTCCAATACGGGCGAGACGTATGCATTGCCTGTAGGAGCGAGGGGGACGCCATCGTTATTGCTCGCGAACGCTCTGGTTCTCGGGCTGTTCGCGAGCAAGCTCGCTCCTACGAAAAGCGACTTCACAGCTCTTGGCCGTGACGAATGACGCGCTTGGGCAGGTCGCCGCCGAGCCAGTAGGCGAGTTCGGCGGGGCGCTGGATGTCCCAGGCGATGAAGTCGGCGACCTTGCCCGCTTCCAGGCTGCCGTGGCTGTCGGCCATGCCCAGCGCCCGCGCGGCATTGAGGGTGACGCCGGCCAGGGCTTCTTCCGGGGTCAGGCGGAAGGCGGTGCAGGCCATGTTCAGCATCAGGCGCAGGGACAGCGCCGGCGAGGTGCCGGGGTTGAGATCGCTGGCGATGGCGATGGCCACGCCGTGCTTGCGCAGGGCGTCCATCGGCGGCAACTGGGTTTCGCGCAGGACGAAGAAGGCGCCCGGCAGCAGCACGGCAACCGTGCCCGCTTCGGCCATGGCGATGGCGTCGCTCTCGTCCATGAATTCCAAGTGGTCGGCGGACAGCGCGCCGTAACGCGCGGCGAGGCTGGAGCCATGCAGCGAGGACAGTTGCTCGGCATGCAGCTTCACCGGCAGGCCCAGCCGCTGGGCAGCCTGGAACACTCGCTCGACCTGCGCCGGGGAGAACGCCAGGTGCTCGCAGAAGGCGTCCACCGCGTCCACCAGCCCCTCTTCGGCCAGCGCCGGGAGGATGTGATTGCAGACCTGCTCGATGTACTCGTCGGCGCGGCCGGCGTAGTCCGGCGGCAGGGCGTGGGCGGACAGGCAGGTGGTGCGCACCGTCACCGGCAGCTCCTGCTCCAGGCGGCGGGCCACGCGCAGCATGCGCCGCTCGCTGTCCAGGTCCAGGCCGTAGCCGGACTTCACCTCCAGCACGGTCACGCCATCGGCCAGCAGCGGGCGGGCGCGCTTGATGGCGCTGGCCAGCAACTCGTCCTCGCTGGCCTCGCGGGTGGCGCGCACGGTGCTGGCGATACCGCCGCCGGCCGCGGCGATCTCGGCATAGCTGACGCCGTTCAGGCGCTGCTCGAACTCGCCGCTGCGGTCGCCACCGAACACCAGGTGGGTATGGCAGTCGATGAAGCCGGGGGTGACCCAGGCGCCGCCCAGATCGGTACTTTGCCGAGGCTGCTCGGGCAACTCGGCGCGCGGGCCGATCCAGGTGATGCGCTCGCCTTCGGTGAGGATCGCGGCGTCCTCGATGATCGCGTAGCGGCCGTCCTTCATGGTCGCCGCGTGGCAGTGCTGCCAGAGGTGTTTCATTGCAGTCTCCCGATGCTCGCGCCGACGCGGTGCAGCGTCGTCGGGTTGGCCAGCAGCTGGGCGGTGCGGTCGATGTCCGGCGCCAGCCAGCGGTCGCTGTCATAGGCCGGCACCTGTTCGCGCAGCAGACTCCAGGCGCAGTCGGTGCCGCTGCCGAAGCGCTGCGGCTTGAGGAATTCGAAGGCCTGGGCGGCCAGCAGGTATTCGATGGCGAGGATACGCCGGCTGTTGTCCAGGGCGCGGCCGAGCTTGAGCGCGGCGCTGGTGCCCAGGCTCAGGTGGTCTTCCTGCAGGCCGGAGGTGACGAAGTTGTCCACCACCGCCGGCTGCGCCAACTGGCGGTTCTCGCCGGCCAGGGAAGCGGCGACGTACTGGGCGATCATCATCCCGGAGTTGACCCCCGGCTGGCTCACCAGGAAGGCCGGCAGGCCGCTGAGCAATGGGTTGACCAGACGATCCAGGCGACGCTCGGAAACCCCACCCAGCTCGGCCACGGCGATCGCCAGCAGGTCGGCGGCCATGGCCACGGATTCGCCGTGGGGATTGGCCTGCGACACCACGCGGTAGTCGTCCGGCGTGCCCAGCACCAGCGGGTTGTCGGTGGCGGAGTTGAGCTCGGTCTCGATCTGCTTCGCAGCGTGCTCCAACTGGTCGCGACAGGCGCCGTGGATCTGCGGCATGGAGCGGATGCTCAGGGCGTCCTGGGTGCGGATGCCGCGGTTCGAGGCGATCACTTCGCTGCCTTCGAGCAGCGCGCGCAGGTTGGCGCCGACCTTCTGCATGCCGGGGTGCGGCTTGAGCGCGATGATCTCCGCGTCGAACGCGTCGATCTGCCCGCGCAGGGCTTCGAAGCTCATGGCGCCGATCACGTCGGCCCACTGCGCGAGGCGGGTCGCCTCGTCGAGGGCGAGACAGCTCAGCCCGGTCATGCACGGCGTACCGTTGACCAGGCAGAGCCCGTCCTTGGCGCCCAGCTGCACCGGCTCCAGGCCTTCGGCGGCCAGGGCGCGGGCAGCGGGAACGACTTCGCCGCGATAGCTCACCTCACCGATACCCAGCAGCGCCACGCCAACGTGGGCCATGTGTGTCAGGTAACCCACCGAGCCCTGAGACGGCACGCGCGGGGTGATACCGTGGTTGAGCAGCGCCAGCAGCGCTTCCACCACGCGACGGTGCAGGCCGGACTTGCCGTGGCTGTAGTTGCCGATGGCAGCGGCGATGATGGCGCGGGTCTGCTCGTCCTTCAGCGGCTCGCCCACGCCGCAGGCATGGCTGAGCAGGGTGTTGCGCGACAGCTGCGCCAGTTGCTCGCCCTGCAGCACCACGTTGCACAGCGCGCCCAGCCCGGTGCTGATGCCATAGGCCCGCTCACCCCGGCTGACGATGCGCTCGACGATACCGTGGGCGTTGTCGATGCGCGCCCAGGCCGCCGTCGACAGTTGCAGGCGCGCGCCGTGGCGCGCCACCGCGACCAGGTCCTGCCAGCGCAGCGGGCCGTTGCCGAAGGTGAGGGTGGAAGAGGACGACATGCGGAACTCCTGTAGGCGGGGAAGCTGCTTCCCCGCCGGCGAATGGCGTTACAGCGCGGCGACGCGGCGCTGGACGAAGCGGTCGACGTACTCGTCGGCGGGCTTGTGCAGGATGTCGGCGGGCGCGCCCACCTGGATCAACTGGCCGTCCTTGAGGATGGCGATGCGGTTGCCGATGCGCACGGCTTCATCGAGGTCGTGGGTGATGAAGACGATGGTCTTGTGCAGGGTCTTCTGCAGCTCCAGCAGTTGGTCCTGCATGTCCGCGCGGATCAGCGGATCGAGGGCGCTGAAGGCTTCGTCCATGAGGATGATGTCGGTGTCGGCGGCCAGTGCGCGGGCCAGGCCAACGCGCTGGCGCATGCCGCCGGAGAGCTGGTGCGGGTAGGACTTCTCGTAGCCCGCAAGGCCCACGGTGGCGATCCAGTGCAGCGCGCGTTCCTGGCACAGCGCCTTGCTCTCGCCACGGATCTTCAGGCCGTAGGCGACGTTGTCGAGCACGCTCTTGTGCGGCAGCAGGCCGAAGCTCTGGAACACCATGCTGATCTTGCGCCGGCGGAAGTTCTCCAGCGCGGCGGCGTCGTAGGCGAGGACGTCCTCGCCATCCACCAGAATCTGCCCGCTGGTGGGGTCGATCAGGCGGTTGAAGTGGCGCACCAGGGTCGACTTGCCGGAACCGGACAGGCCCATGATGACGAAGATTTCCCCCGCCTCGATGGACAGCGAAAGATCGTTGACGCCGACCACGCAATCGGTGGCGGCCAGCACCTCGGCCTTGCTCTTGCCCTGGCGGATCATCGCCAGCGCGGCGTCGGCCTTGGCGCCGAAGATCTTGTAGACGTTCTTGACCTGGATCTTGCTCATTTGCTGGCCTCTGTGTGGCGCGAGCGGCCGTAAGCCTGGGTGATGCGGTCGATGACCACGGCGAGGATGACGATGGCCAGACCGGCTTCCAGGCCCTTGCCGACGTTGAGGGTCTGGATGCCCACCAGCACGTCCTCGCCCAGGCCGCGGGCGCCGATCATCGAGGCGATGACCACCATCGACAGGGCCATCATGGTGGTCTGGTTGATGCCGGCCATGATGCTCGGCAGCGCCAGCGGCAGTTGCACGCCGAACAGTTGCTGGCGGCGGTTGGCGCCGAAGGCGGTGATGGCTTCCATCACCTCGCGGTCGACCTGGCGGATGCCCAGGTCGGTGAGGCGGATCAGCGGGGGAGCTGCGTAGATCACGGTGGCGAAGATCGCCGGCACCTTGCCCAGGCCGAACAGCATCAGCACCGGGATCAGGTACACGAAGCTGGGCATGGTCTGCATGATGTCCAGCAGCGGCAGCAGCACGGCGCGGAAGCGGTCGCTGCGCGCGGCGACGATGCCCAGCGGAATGCCGATCAGCACCGAGATGAGGGTGGCGACCATCATCAGCGCGAGGGTCTGCATCAGCTTGTCCCACAGCCCGACCGCCCCCACCAGGAACAGCAGGCCGACGATCACCGCCGTGGGCAGGATGCGCCGGGTGGCGTGCCAGGCGATGCCGCCGACGATGGCCAGCATCAGCCACCAGGGCGTGGCGCGCAGCACGCTCTCCAGGTTGACGATGGCCCACAGCAGGGTGTCGGAGATGTGGCGGAACACGTCGCCGTAGTTGGTGACCAGGGCATCGACCCAACCGTTGACCCAGTCGGCGATGGAGAAAGTGAAGCGTTCGGGAAACATGGCACGTACTCGTCAGGAGTGGGCATCACCGGGGAGGCGGGGCCTCCCCGGATTCGGCGGCTTGAGCACCTGTCCCTGATCTGCTGCGCTCGGCCAGGCGGCGTTGAAAGCCGGCTCGGACTGCTCATTTACTGTGTGTAAACTCCGCGTCCTCGCCATCTTTCGCCTTGCCTGGCCGTCGCTCGCGACGATCAGGGCACAGGCGCTCAGAGCGCGGCCTGGACCTTCTTCGCGGCGTCCTCGCTGACCCAGGAGGTCCACACTTCCGGGTGCTCCTTGAGGAAGGCCTTGGCCAGTTGCTCGGAGCTGAGTTTCTCCTTGGCCATCTTCGCCAGGTTCTGGTTCAGCAGGTCGATCGGCAGGTTGATCTTCTCCAGCACCGCCACCAGTTCCGGGGCCTGGTCGTGGAAGGCCTTGGACAGGCCGACCTGGATCTTCACGTCCTTGTTCACGCCCGGCTCATCCAGCTTCACCAGGTCGGCCTGGCCCATCAGGGGCGTCGGCGACCAGTAGTAGAAGAGGATAGGCTCCTTGCGCTTGTAGCTCGACAGCACGGCGGCATCCAGGGCCGGGCCGGTGCCGGGGCGGAAGTTGGTGTACTTGTCCTCGAGGCCGTACTTCTTCAGCATCTCGGAGTTTTCCAGCTCGCAGGTCCAGCCGGCCGGGCAGTTGTAGAAGCGGCCCTTGCCCGGCTCTTCCGGATCGCGGAACACCTCGGAGTATTGCGCAAGGTCGGTGACAGCCTTCAGGTTCGGCGCCTTGGCTTCGATGTTGCGCGCCTTGTCGCCCTCGATCACGAAGCGCGGCACGTACCAGCCCTCGGTGGCGCCGACGATGGGCGCGCCCACGCCGACCACCTTGTTGGCGGCGGCGGCCTTGTTCCAGGCGTCGCTGCGGCCGATCCATTCCTCGCTGAAGATCTGGATGTCGTTGTTCGCCAGCGCCTGCTCCATGGTGATGGAGTTGCCCGGCAGGCTGTCGGTTTCGCAGCCGTAGCCGTTCTTCAGGATGATCTGCATGAGGTCGGTGAGCAGCATGCCGCTCTCCCAGTTCAGCCCGGCGAATTTCACCGGCTTGCCGCTCTCGCACCAGCCGGCGGCCTGGGCCGTGGTCATGGTGCCGCCGAGCAGACCGGCGGACAGGAACAGGCCCAGCAGCGTCTTCTTGGTGTTGTTCATCTGATGCTCCTAAACGTGAATGAGGTTGGGCAGTGCAAGGGCCGCGCGTGCTCGTGGCCGCACGGCCGGGCCGGTCTGTTCAGGTGCGGGCCGGCAGGATCAGCCGGTCCGGTACTGCCCGCGTGACGCGGCGGGCGACCAGGTAATAGAGAACGGCCGGAACCACGAGGCCGATGATCCAGGAAATATCCACGCCACCCAGGGCGTCCACCAGCGGGCCGGTGAAGAACTTGGTGGAGATGAAGGGCAGCTGCACCAACACGCCGATCACGTAGACGCTGATGCCGGGGATGTTCCAGCGGCCATAGCGGCCATCGGGATCGGCCAGCGCCGGCACGTCGTAGTGCTCGCGGGTGATGCAGTAGTAATCGACCAGGTTGACCGCACTCCACGGGGTGAAGAAGGCCAGCAGGAAGAGGATGAAGGACTTGAACGCGCCGAGGAACGAATGCTGGCCGAGCAGCGCGATCAGGGTCGCGGCGCCGACAATGACAAGCACGAAGAGCAGCCGCTGCACGCGGCTCACTTCCAGGTGGCCACGGAAGCCGCTGATCACCGTGGCGATGCACATGAAGCTGCCGTAGGAGTTCAGCGTCGAGATGGTGATCTTGCCGAAGGCGATGCTGAAGTAGAGCAGCGCGGCGACGGCGCCGCTGCCGCTCAGGCCGACGATGTAGGCCACTTCATGGCCGGCGAACTGGCCGTTGGCGCCGGCCGCGGCGAACACGCCGAAGATCATCGCCACCTGCGCGCCGATCACCGAACCTGCGCCCACGGCGAGGAAGGTCTTCACCGAGGAAGTCTTGCTCGGCAGGTAGCGCGAGTAGTCGGCGACATAGGGGCCGAAGGCGATCTGCCAGGAGGCGGCCAGGGACACCGCGAGCAGGAAGCTGCTCCAGCTGAAGTGGCGAATCTGCAGCAGCGCGCTGACGTCGGTCTGGCTCATCAGACGGCTGAACAGGTAGATGAAGGCGATCACCCCGATGACGCTGGCGATGCGGCCGATCACGTGGATCACCCGGTAGCCGAGCACGGTCACCAGCACGATGACGCTGGCGAACATCAGGATGCCGACGCTGTCGCTGACGCCGAACAGCTGGCCCAGGGCCTGGCCGGACAGCACGGTGCCGGTGGCGGTGAAGCCCAGGTACATCAGGCACACCAGCACGATCGGGATGGCCGCGCCGTAGACGCCGAACTGCACGCGGCTGGAGATCATCTGCGGCAGGCCGAGCTTCGGCCCCTGCGCGGCGTGCAGCGCCATCACGCCACCGCCCAGCAACTGGCCGATCAGCAGGCCGATCAGCGACCAGAACACGTCGCCGCCCAGCACCACGGCCAGGGCGCCGGTGACGATGGCGGTGATCTGCAGGTTGGCACCCAGCCACAGGGTGAACTGGCTGTAGAGCTTGCCGTGGCGCTCGGCCTCGGGGATGTAGTCGATCGAACGCACTTCGATCAGGGGTTTGGAGCTGTCACTGGCCTGGGACATCGTTATTGTTCTCCCGAAGGGAATTCTTGTCTGTCGATGTACTGCTTTACGGACCGGGCCGCCGCACCACGCCGTGCGGCGGCCCTCTCCCTGGTCCTGACTGGCGACTGCGAGATTACTTGCCGGTGATCATCGGCAGGTTCAGGCCCTGCTCCCTGGCGCAGTCGATGGCGATCTGGTAGCCGGCGTCGGCATGGCGCATCACGCCGGTGCCCGGGTCGTTGGTCAGCACGCGGGCGATGCGCGCCGCCGCTTCGTCGGTGCCGTCGCAGACGATCACCATCCCCGAGTGCTGGGAGAAGCCCATGCCCACCCCGCCGCCGTGGTGCAGCGAGACCCAGGTCGCGCCGCTGGCGGTGTTCAGCAGGGCGTTGAGCAGCGGCCAGTCGGACACGGCGTCGGAGCCGTCGCGCATGGCTTCGGTCTCGCGGTTCGGGCTGGACACCGAGCCGGAGTCCAGGTGGTCGCGGCCGATCACGATAGGGGCCTTCAGCTCGCCGCTGCGGACCATCTCGTTGAACGCCAGGCCGAGCTTGGCGCGCTGGCCCAGGCCGACCCAGCAGATACGCGCCGGCAGGCCCTGGAAGCTGATGCGCTCCTTGGCCATGTCCAGCCAATTGTGCAGGTGGGCGTCGTCGGGGATCAGCTCCTTGACCTTGGCGTCTGTCCTGTAGATGTCCTCGGCATCGCCCGACAGCGCGGCCCAGCGGAACGGACCGACGCCACGGCAGAACAGCGGGCGGATGTAGGCCGGGACGAAGCCGGGGAAGTCGAAGGCGTTGGCCACGCCCTCTTCCTTGGCCATCTGGCGGATGTTGTTGCCGTAGTCGAAGGTCGGCACGCCCTGCTTCTGGAATTCCAGCATGGCTTTGACGTGCACGGCCATGGACTGCTTGGCGGCCTTGACCACGGCAGCCGGCTCGGTCTGCGCGCGGTCGCGGTACTGCTCCCAGGTCCAGCCGGCCGGCAGGTAACCATTGAGCGGGTCGTGGGCGGAGGTCTGGTCGGTGACCATGTCCGGGCGCACGCCGCGCTTGAGCAGTTCCGGGAGGATTTCCGCGGCGTTGCCCAGCAGCGCGATGGAGATGGCCTTGCCTTCGGCGGTGTACCGGGCGATGCGCGCCAGGGCGTCGTCGAGGTCCTTGGCCTGCTCGTCGACGTAACGGCTGGCGAGGCGGAAGTCGATGCGGCTCTGCTGGCACTCGATGTTCAGCGAGCAGGCGCCGGCCAGGGTCGCGGCCAGCGGCTGGGCGCCGCCCATGCCGCCCAGGCCGGCGGTAAGCACCCAGCGGCCCTTGAGGTTGCCGTCGTAGTGCTGGCGGCCGGCCTCGACGAAGGTTTCATAGGTGCCCTGGACGATGCCCTGGCTGCCGATGTAGATCCACGAGCCGGCGGTCATCTGGCCGTACATGGCCAGGCCCTTGGCATCCAGTTCGTTGAAGTGTTCCCAGTTGGCCCAGTGCGGCACCAGGTTGGAATTGGCGATCAGCACGCGCGGGGCGTTGGTGTGGGTCTTGAACACGCCGACCGGCTTGCCGGACTGCACCAGCAGGGTTTCGTCGTCATTCAGTTCCTTGAGGGTCTCGACGATCTTGTCGTAGCACTCCCAGTTGCGCGCGGCGCGGCCGATGCCGCCGTACACCACCAGTTCCTTCGGGTTCTCGGCGACTTCCGGGTCGAGGTTGTTCATCAGCATGCGCAGCGGCGCTTCGGTCAGCCAGCTCTTGGCGCTGCGTTGGGTGCCGCGCGGGGCACGGATTTCGACGTCGCGGAATTTGGTCACGGAAGGCTCCTTCGCTTGCTCGGGTCGGAGGCCGTGGGGGCGGCCTGGCGGTTCGTTCGACGGTGCCGAGGGGTTCGCCACCATCATGTCTATGCTTGTATGTACAAGTATAAGCAAAGGAGAGGCCAACCCGGTCCAGGGACTTCTGGAGAGCTTCGAGTATTTTAATAACCTACTGATTTATATGAATTTAATTTGAATGAAGCACACGATTGAGCAGCGCACAGCCATTACCTGCCTTCAGAGTCATGCCCCAGAAACGGGCTGCCCTGCACCTTTTCGTAGCATTCGGTAACACCGCTCGTTACGAAGGAACGCAGGTTGTATAGACAAGCACTGGAAAGCGAAGGAAGTCCGCGCAATGGGGTTCGCCAGCGGACCCGCACCTCCCAGGCAGTTCGTTTCAGGGCAGTAGGGGCCAGCCCATCACGATGATGCGGGGTCAGATTCACCGGCAACCCAATGAAGGGTAGCGATGGCGGAATCGCCTCGAACCCCGTCGCCGCCTTCAGCACCCAGCCAACCGCGGACTCGCGACAGTTCGCGAGCATCGGCCTGGCAATGCCACCGGCGGTGACATTCACTTGCCTGGAGAGCGCCCGCACCCTGCACCAACCAACACCAACGCAGGCCCGGAACGCATGGCACGGCGATTGCTATACCTGTATATACAGGATACGACCACAGTAACACTTCACCGACTCCAGGAAGCTGACATGTCCGACACCCTGCTCCTGACGCCCGGCCAGTTCGACCTCGACCAGCTGCGCGCCATCCATCAGCACCAGCCCACCCTGCAGCTTGCCGACGAGTGCCGCGAGACCATCCTGCGCAGCGCGCAGACGGTCAGCCAGATCATCGCCGACCAGCGCACCGTCTACGGTATCAACACCGGCTTCGGCCTGCTGGCGCGCACCTCCATCGCCGAAGACCAGCTCGCCACCCTGCAGCGCAACCTGATCCTCTCCCACTGCACCGGTACCGGCCCGCTGCTGGACGACGCCAGCGTGGCGCTGATCATGGCGCTGAAGATCGGCTCCCTGGCGCGCGGCTTCTCCGGCGTCGGCATGCCGGTGATCGAGACGCTGCTCAAGCTCTACCAGGCGCGGGTCTATCCGTGCATTCCGTCGCAGGGCTCGGTGGGTGCTTCGGGCGACCTCGCGCCGCTGGCGCACCTGTCCTCGACCCTGCTGGGCGTTGGCCAGGTACGCCATGAAGGGCGCATCCTCGAAGCCACCGAAGGCCTCGCCATCGCCGGCGCCGAACCGCTGGTACTGGGGCCCAAGGAAGGCCTGGCGCTGATCAACGGCACCCAGGTGTCCACCGCGCTGGCCCTGCGCGGGTTGTTCGCGGCGGAGAAGCTGTTCATCTCGGCGGTGGTCGCCGGCAGCCTGACGGTGGAAGCGCTGAAGGGCTCGTTCGTACCCTTCGATGCGCGCATCCAGGCAGTGCGTGGCCAGCCAGGACAGATCGCGGTCGCCGCGCTATACCGCGAACTGCTGCACGACAGCCCGATCAACCAGTCGCACATCGACTGCAAGCGCGTGCAGGACCCGTACTCCCTGCGCTGCCAGCCGCAGGTGATGGGCGCCTGCCTGGATCACCTGCGCTTCGCCGCCGGGGTGTTCCTGCGCGAGGCCAACGCCGTCTCCGACAACCCGCTGGTGTTCAGCGCCGATGGCGACGTGCTCTCCGGCGGCAACTTCCATGCGGAACCCGTAGCGATGGCCTCCGACGTGCTGGCCCTGGTGATCGCGGAGATCGGCGCGCTGTCCGAACGGCGCATCGCCCAGTTGGTGGACCCGGCCATGTCCGGCCTGCCGGCCTTCCTGGTCAAGGAAGGCGGACTGAACTCCGGCTTCATGATCGCCCAGGTCACCTCGGCGGCCCTGGCCTCGGAGAACAAGACCCTCGCGCATCCGGCTTCGGTGGACAGCCTGCCGACCTCGGCCAACCAGGAGGACCACGTGTCGATGGCCACCTTCGCCGCCCGCCGTCTGCTGGACATGGCCGGCAACAGCGCCGGAGTGGTCGCCATCGAACTGCTCGCCGCCGCGCAAGGTGTGGACTTCCACGCGCCGCTGCAAAGCTCGCCGCAGTTGCAGGAAGTGCGCACGCTGATCCGCAGCCAGGTGCCGCACTATGACCAGGACCGCTACTTCGCCCCGGATATCGCCGCTGCGCGAGCGTGGGTGGAGGATGGGGTGATGAGCCGGTGGATCGCTTATTCGCGGTTGTACTCGTAACCACGACATAGGGCGCATAACGCCTATGGCGTTATCCGCCGCTCGGTGATGACGGCGGATAAAGCGTTCCGCTTTATCCGCCCTACAGTTGGAGCGCAGCGATTGATGGGTATCGCTTCGCTCCACGCCATCCTGCAAAAGCAAAGGGCGCCTCCCGGCGCCCTTTTGGCTCAGCGTGCTTCGAGTTCGATCACGCAGATATCCGCACGCCCCACCACCGTCAGCCGCCACTCCTGCAGCGTGCCGTCGCCCTCGGCTATCAGCGTGTCATGCAGGCCCAGCACCCCGCCGGCCACACCGTTGAAGCTGGCATGGATACCCTCGCCCGCGCTGAACAGCAGCACGGTCGAAGCGCTGCTGAAAAAGTGGGCGGAGCCATTCAGCTTCAGCCATTGCAGACGCGCACGGTAGCGAGCCGGTGAATAGATCAGGTTGAAGTCGCGGATCGCGCCGCCCAGCAGCGTGCAGTCCACCGCGCTGGCGCCATCGAAGGCGAAGGCATCGAGCGCACGCAGGTCGCGGGAGTCGGCGCCATCCACCTTCAGCCGCATGCCCTCGCCTTCCAGCACGCTGATGACGCGCTGATAGCCGGTGAACGCGGAGAATGGCCCCGGCGCGCCGACGTCGGCGATGGACACGCGCCAGCCGAAGCCTTCCAGGCCGTCGCCGGCATCGCGGACGATCTCGCGGGTGGTGCCCGCGCCGTTCTTCCAGGGCATCGCCGGGTAGTCGGCGGCGCGCAGCAGCTTCACATCGGTCATGAACTGAAACGTCCTTCCAGGCGGTAGCGCGAGCCCGGATAGAGCAGACGCGAGCTGGTCACGGTATTGCGTCCCGACCAGGTCCGCCGGCGGATCAACAGGCACGGCTCGTGGCGGTCGACGGACAGCAGCTTGCATTCCTCGGGGCTGGGCAGCACCGCTTCGACCACGTGTTCGCCCTCGCTCAGCGGCGCCACTTGCGTGAGGTAGGCGAACGGCGTCTGCCCGGTGAAATCCTGCTTCATGTAGTCTGGCGCCACGGCGGCGTTGACGTAGCGGTCCTCGATCTGCACCGGGATGTCGTTCTCGTAGTGCACGATGATCGAGTGGAAGATGCGTTGCCCCTCGCGCACGTCCAGCGCCAGCGCACGCTCGGCGGTAGCCAGTTCCTCGACCAGGCTGACCACCACGCAATGATGCTTGTGCCCGCGGGCGGTGATTTCCTCGGCGATGTTCTGCACCTGGAACAGCGCCGACTGGCCCTTGGGCTCGGCGACGAAGGTGCCCACGCCCTGCATGCGCACCAGCAGGCCGTCGGCGGTCAGCTCGCGCAGCGCGCGGTTGATGGTCATGCGGCTGACGCCCAGCTCGTCGACCAGCTCCGCCTCGGACGGCACGCGGTGGTGCGGCGGCCAGGTCCCGGACTGGATCTGCTGGATGATCAGTTGCTTGACGCGGGCATACAGCGGCGCGGGAATTTCCCCCATCTGCGCGGCGAGCGACGAACCCTCGGCGGGCGGGGTAGGCGTGGGCGATGCGGGCACGGGAAACTCCTTGTCGTGGCGACGATGGGCGAGGACTGGATCTGCCTCCGGCATGTACCGGATTCGACCGGTGCATACAAGTCCTTCGACGACCGCCGGGTTGCCTTGCAGTTTACGGCCTCGGCAAACGTCTGTATATGTATATACAAATTCGAAGAAGCCTGCGAGGCCCGCGCATGTCCGTCCTGTTCGCCGAATCCGCCCTGCTGCCCTCCGGCTGGGCACGCAATGTCCGCTTCGAGATCGATGCCGACGGCCTGTTCACCGCGATCACCCCGGACGCCAGCGCCGAAGGCGCCGAGCGCGTGGCCGGGCCGCTGCTCGCCGGCATGCCGAACCTGCACTCCCACGCCTTCCAGCGCGCGATGGCAGGCCTGGCGGAAGTCGCCGGCAACCCCAACGACAGCTTCTGGACCTGGCGCGACCTGATGTACCGCCTGGTCGGCCGTCTGTCGCCTGAACAGGTCGAGACGATCGCCCGCCAGCTCTATATCGAAATGCTCAAGGCCGGGTACACCGGCGTCGCCGAATTCCACTACGTGCACCACGACGCCGACGGCACGCCCTACGCCAACCCGGCGGAGCTGGCCCTGCGCGTCAGCCAGGCGGCGCGCGACACCGGCATCGGCCTGACCCTGCTGCCGGTGCTCTACTCCCACGCCGGCTTCGGCGGCCAGGCGCCGAGCGAAGGCCAGCGCCGCTTCATCAACAGCACCGACAGCTACCTGAAACTGATCGACGGCCTGCGCGCGCACCTGTCGAACCAGCCGCAGCAGGGGCTGGGTCTGTGCTTCCACTCCCTGCGCGCCGTCACGCCGCAGCAGATCACCGAGGTGCTGGGCGCCGATGCCAGCGATTGCCCGGTGCACATCCACATCGCCGAGCAGCAGAAGGAAGTCGACGACTGCCTGGCCTGGAGCGGCCGCCGTCCGCTGCAGTGGCTGTACGAGAACGTCGCGGTGGACGCGCGCTGGTGCCTGGTTCACGCCACCCACGCCGAGGCCGACGAAGTGACGGCGATGGCGCGCAGCGGCTCGGTGGCCGGGTTGTGCCTGACCACCGAGGCGAACCTGGGCGACGGCATTTTCCCGGCGGTGGACTACCTCGCCCAGGGCGGTCGCTTCGGCATCGGCTCGGACAGCCACGTCTCCCTGAGCGTGGTCGAGGAGCTGCGCTGGCTGGAATACGGCCAGCGCCTGCGCGACCAGCGCCGCAATCGTCTGTATGGCGCCAACCAGCCGATGGTCGGCCGCACCCTGTTCGACGGCGCCCTCGCCGGCGGCGCCCAGGCCCTCGGGCAGCCCACCGGTGAACTGGCCGTCGGCAAGCGCGCCGACCTGCTGGTGCTCGATGGCGGCGATCCCTACCTGCAGACCGCCCGTGGCGACGCCATCCTCAATCGCTGGCTGTTCGCCGGCGGTGACCGCCAGGTACGCGACGTGATGGTCGCCGGCCAGTGGCGCGTGCGTGACGGCAAGCACCCGCTCGAAGAGCAGAGCGCCCGCGAGTTCGCCGATGTGCTGCGCACGCTGCTGAACTGACCGCAAGGGCATACAACCGTTCGCGGTGGTACGCCGTTTCAACTCGCCCGCCGGCGGACCCGGTGCCGAGTTCGGGGGCCAGGGACCAAGCGCCGAACGTTTACGCCCTACGCTCCTGCAGATGCGGTTCGCGAGCAAGCTCGCTCCTACAGGGAAACGTCGTAGCGCTCTTCGTAGGAGCGAGCTTGCTCGCGAACCGCTCGGCACCGAACCAGTCGCGCCTCGATCCCCCCGCATCGCCCATGAAAAAACGCCCCTCGGGGCGTTTTTTCAGGGTGCACGGAAGCAACGGTCGCATCCGACCCTGTCGCCCGTTCCGACTCGCCTTACTTCAGGCCCTGGGCGGAGAACAGCAGCACCTTGTCGCCGGCATACTGGATGCTGATGAAGGCCTTGTCGTCGCCCCAGGTGCAGCTGGACACACCCAGCGCGCCGGAACACTCGGTCGGCTTGCCGAGCAGGCCTTCGACTTCAGCCTTGGTCATGCCGGTTTTGATCTTGGAATAGTTTTCCTGGTTGATCTTGCTGCAAGCAGCCAGGACGACACAGAACGCGACGAGCGCGAGGCGGCGGAAGGACATCGACAACTCCATTGTGTAGGGGCAGGCCAACAAGCTTGGCACAGGACGGCCGGATCGGCCGCCGTGTTGGAGTCAGAAACGTGAGCCGGGTTCCGTGAGGAACTGCGTTTCTTCGCTGCTGGACGGGCGTCCGAGGATGGCGTTGCGGTGAGGGAAGCGGCCGAAGCGGGCGATCACCGCCTGGTGCTTGCGCGCATAGGCGAGAAAGCCGGCGAACAGCACCTTCTCGCCGGCGCCGGATTCGGCCTGCAACTCTTCGTACAGGCGCACCGCCTCGTCCTGGCTGGCCAGGTCCTCGGCGTGTTCCAGTACGATATAGGCGAATACCCGCTCGATGCGCGGCAGCTTGCGGTCGAAGCCGGCTTCCAGCCCCTGGCGCACCAGTCGCTGGGCGCGGGCGTCGCCGGCGTAGGCGCGCGAGGTATCGCGGAAGATCATGCGCGGCAACTGGTCGAGCAGCAGGATCAGCGCCAGCCAGCTTTGCGGCTCGCGCTCCCACTCCTGCAAGCCGCCGTCCAGGGCCTGGCGCACCAGGCCGCCGAAACGGTTGTCGGAGTCCACATCCTGACAGACGCTCTTGCCAAACCACAGGGCGTTACGCTGCGCGGACACCTCGACGGCATCCAGCGCGCTGCCGAACCACCAGTCCAGCAACGCCTGCCAGGGGGCCTCCCGGAGCATCAGCCTTCCTTGTGGTAGGCGGTGGCGCGCTCGACTTCTTCCTTCGACCCCAGGAACACCGCAACGCGCTGGTGCAGGCTGTCGGGCTGGATCTCGAGGATGCGCTGGCGGCCGTTGGTGGCGGCGCCGCCGGCCTGCTCGATGATGAACGACATCGGGTTGGCTTCGTACATCAGGCGCAGCTTGCCGGGCTTCTCCGGCTCGCGGGAGTCGCGCGGGTACATGAACACACCACCACGGGTCAGGATGCGGTGCACGTCGGCCACCATGGAGGCAATCCAGCGCATGTTGTAGTTCTTGCCCAGCGGGCCTTCCTTGCCGGCCAGCAGTTCGCTGACGTAGCGCTGCACCGGGACTTCCCAGTGGCGCTGGTTGGACATGTTGATGGCGAATTCGGCGGTGCTGGTGGGCACGGTGATGTTGTCGTGGGTCATCACGAAGCTGCCCAGCTCGCGATCCAGGGTGAAGCCCTTGACGCCGTTGCCCAGGGTCAGGATCAGCATGGTCTGCGGGCCGTAGATGGCGTAGCCGGCGGCGACCTGGGTGGTGCCCGGCTGGAGGAAGGCTTCCTCGCGCAGGCTGTCGTTCTGGCTCAGGTATTCCTGCGGGCAGCGCAGCACGGAGAAGATGGTGCCGACCGAGACGTTGACGTCGATGTTGGAGGAGCCGTCCAGCGGGTCGAAGACCAGCAGGTAGGCGCCTTTCGGGTATTTGCCCGGAATCTGGTAGGGGTGGTCCATTTCCTCGGAGGCCATGCCGGCCAGGTTACCGGCCCACTCGTTGGCTTCCAGGAGGATTTCGTTGGACAGCACGTCGAGCTTCTTCTGCACCTCACCCTGCACGTTCTCGGTTTCCATGCTGCCGAGCACGCCACCCAGCGCGCCCTTGGACACGGCGTGGCTGATCTCCTTGCACGCGCGGGCCACCACTTCCACGAGGTGACGCAGGTCGGCCGGGGTATTGTGACTGCGGGTCTGCTCGATCAGGTAGCGGCTCAGGGTAACGCGGGACATGGAAGACTCCAGGGGAGAAGATGGAAAAAATCAGGGCGCATTCTAGCGTGGAAACGACCGCGATGCCTCCTTGCGCAGAGGCTCGCCGAATGCTTGGAGCCCGCCGCGCACGGGCAGTTCCCCAAAGTCGATCAGCCCCGCGACCTTCGGCCGCGCGGCGAGCGGTCCACTGGAAAGAAAGCGGGGTGACGGCCGAATCCGCCCGTCACCCCGCGCCGTTCACTTCAGGCGATCAGAAGTCCAGGCTCAGCGCCAGGCTCACGCCCTGGGCCAGGTCATCGCTGCTGCGGTGCGCACTGTAGCCGCCGCGCAGCGACAGCTCCGGGGTCAGCTTCTGGGCGAAGCCGAGGGTGGCGCGCTGCAGGTGGCTCTGCGGGGTGTAGCCCTGCAGGGTGAAGCCGTTCGCCGGCAAACTGGTGAAGTTCATGCCGATGTTCCGAGTGTCGTCGGCATACTCGCGCTCCACCGCGACCTCGCCGAACAGCTGGGTGTCCTGCGACAGGTCCAGCTTGCCCTGCAGGCCGGCGCCGAGGCGACGGGAGTAGCGGTTCTGCTCGTCATAGGCCAGCGCGGTGGAGCGGCCGCTGTCCTCTTCGTAGCCGTCCACTTTCACCCGCGCCCAGTCGGCGCTGACGAAGGGCGACAGGTGCCAGTTCTCGCCACCCTGGGCGATGTCGTAGCCCAGTCGGCCGCTGAAGGCCAGCAGGCTGCCGTCGGTATCGGCCTTCTCCTCGACCTCGTGGTCGATGATGGAGAACTTGCGGTTGGCATCATCAAAGTCGAGCTTGCCGCCGGTCACCGAAGCGTCGGCCCACCAACGGTTCTGCTGGAACTGCACGAACAGGCTGCCCAGGTAACTGTTGAGCTTGTAGTCGGAGTCGTCCGAGCCCAGTTCCAGCTTCTGCCGGTAGAAGCCCAGCGAACCGCCGACGCGCCAGGCGTCATCGAGACGGTAGCTGGTACCCAGGGTCAGGTTGGCGCCGTAGCCGTCGCCGTCGGCCGCGCTGTCCTGGTCGTCGTAGTCCAGGTGCTGGGCGCCACCGGTGACGAAGCCGCGCCACTGCCCGGTGCCCTGCCAGTTTTCCCAGTCCGCCAGCCATTGGCTGCGCAACTGGTCCTGGTAGGCGTTGTAGGTGCCCAGGGCCATCTCCGGCAGCATGGTCGCTTCCCACGGGGCGGAGAGCACCGAGTAGGCGTAGTCGGCGATCAGGCGCTGGCCGGCGATGGTCGGGTGCACGCCGTCGTTGAAGATCAGCTTGGTCGGGTCGGGGGTCGCGCCGTGGCGGCCGTAGAGCGGGTTTTCCGGGCAGCCGTTGCCGCTGAAGCAGGTGCCCACCAGGTTCGTGCCGGTCGCCAGGCCGAAGGCACCGGGATCGGCGAGCACTTCCTGGAACATCAGCGGGATGTTCAGCGGGATGACGTTCGCAGAAGTCGCCGCCAGTTGGGCCGCCAGCTGCTGGTTGAAGATACCGCTGAGCTCGGTGCCGAAGGGTTGCAGGGACGTGCCGTTGGTAGCGGGCGTCAGCCCCAGGTCAGGCAGCAGCCAGACCATGATGTAGCGCGCGCCGGCCTGGTGCAGGGCCTCGACGCTGTCCACCAGGCGCCCGGCTGCGGCGCCGGCGCTCGCGGCGTCGAGAATCCGCCCCTGGAGGAAGTCGTTGCCGCCACCGGTGAGGTAGTAGAGCGCATTCGGATCGGCCCGGCGCCCGACCAGATAGCCGTCGCGCGTACGGGTATCGCCCCCGGCGCTGACCACCGAGCCATCCGGCGCGGTGATGGAGTCGTAGATCTGGTCGGTACGGTAGCCGCCTACCGCCCAGTTGTTGCCGTCCTGGGTGCCGCTGACCAGCGAGGTCGAGGGGTTGAGGTCGGCGGAAGAGACGCCCAGCTTGCCGCCGAGGATCATCGGCGCGGTCGGTCCGAAGGCTTCGCCGCTGCCTTCCAGATAGGTCGGACCGGTGCGGTTGGTGAAGCGCGTGGAGGCGCCGGGCGGGCCGCCGGCGTCGGGGAACTGGCCCGCGTCGCTGAGGCTGTCGCCGAACACCACCAGGGTCGAATAGGGGGAAGGGGCTGCCGAGGCCTGCGAGGCAATCGCCAATACGCAGGCAGCCGCCAACGGGGTGAGCGCCTGTCTGATCATCCTGCTACTCCGTGCTTGTTTTTATTGGGCGGACAGAACGCCATCACAGTAGCAGAGTTTTCCCCGGCGGCCCCCTATCTCGCGGCTATCTCCGTGAACCTTGCTCAGTTTTGCGGGCGACTGCTGCGCAACAGGCTCAGCGCCATCAGCCCGAGCAGGACGACCCCGGCCAGCAGCACGGCCCACAGGCCATAGCGTTTCCAACGGCCGTCAGCGTTCGGCGGTGCGCTCTGCGTCACGGACGCCTGGGGCTGCAGAGCGCCCTTCAGGTGCGCGTCGCCCATGACGGACAGACGCCTGGGATCGAAGCCCGGCACCAGGGTGGCCAGCGGCAGGCTGCCGTCGGTGGCCGATGCGCTGCCGACCGCCAGTTGATAGGGCTCGCCGCCACGGGCGAGGAAGACCACTTCGGTCGCGCGGATACCGATGCTCAGGTTTGCCGTCGAGCCGCCCAGGCCGCCACCACGGGCATCCAGTTGCAGGCGCAGTTGGCTGACCGCTCCGCCGGGCAGTTCCAGTTCCTCCTGGGTGATCTCGCCGCCCTCCCCCGGCAACCGGTAGAGCACGCCACGCGCCAGCGGCGCCCACTGCACGGCGCCATCGCGGCGACCGGAGAGCACCACCGGTGCCAAGGTATTGGCCCGCTCCAGCGGAATCCGCACGCGCTCCACCGGCAGCGCCAGCGGCAGGCTCCAGTTGAACGCGCCCTCGGCGTCGGCCTTGGCGGCCAGCGGCGCGGACCACAGCATGGGCACCGGTCCGGTGCTGTTGCGACTGCCGCTCAGGACGGCGCCGGCCAGTTGCGCGGCCTGCTGCGGCGACTCCCACCACAGGCGCAGGTAGCGCGCCGTCTCGCCGGATAGCGCGATGTCGTTCTGCTCGATGCGCTGGCCGTTGAAATCCAGCCGCGCCAGTTGCCCTTCACCCAGGGAACGCCAGTGCTCCAGGTCGTCGCTGGCCTCGATGCGCAGGCGTTGGAAGCCATCGCTGTCCGCCGCCCAGTCCAGCTGCAGGCGGTCCAGCGGCAAATCGCCGGAACCGGTTTCCAGCAGCCAGCCGCGCAGTACCTGGGTCTTGTCCTGGGCAGGCGCGTTCGGGGTGATTTCGAGGATGGTGCCGGTGGTGCTGCGGACGATCTTCAGGTTGTCGCCGGCCGCGCTGCCGGAAGCACCGCGCAGAGGGAAGATGCGCGCCTGCACCTCGCTGCGCACATGCTTCTCGCTGGCGGCACCGGTGCGCAGGCTGTAGGGCAGCGCCTCGCCCTCGGCATTGAAGATGCGCAGGTCGCGCAGATCGCCGTGGCGGGCGCCGAACAGCACCTCGATCGGCAATTGCAGGCGGTACCAGGGCCCTTTGCCGGCCACCTCCAGCGGCACCCGGTTGGCGAAGTCGGCCGGAGTCGGTACGGCGCCAACGGCGGTGCCGGCCAGGCACGCGCCGACGAGCAGGAGGAAGGTTTTCAGCTTCATGCGGAGGGTTGCTCCCGTTGCGGTTCAGGCGTCGGCCGGCGCGGCGGCAACGGCGCGAAGTAGCCGACGATCAGCATCAGCACGCCGACGCCGATGAAGGAAATGATGCGTTCCAGGCTGCCGCCGCTGGCGCGGTCGACGAGGAACAGCTTGACCACCACGACCACCAGCAGCGCCGCGCCGACCAGCCAGAAATCACGGCGGCCACGCAGGTGCCCGGCGATCATCAGGCCCAGCGCGATCAGTGCCCAGACGATGGACAGCCCCGCCTGCACCAGCATCGACTCGCGCAGGGCGAAGGCGTCGAACGGTACGCCGCCCCAGTGGTGCGCGGCACGGCAGACCATCAGAGTCAGCAGGGCGAACAGCGAGGCCCCCAGCACCGCCTGCACCGGCAGGCGCAGGGTAGATTCGGCCACGCCCAACTGCGGTAGGCCCAGGCGCGTCCACTGGAGCACCGCCACCAGCACGATCAGCATGCCCAGCTCCAGCGGGTTGAGCAGCGGCAGGTAGGGTAGAGGCTCCGCCGAACCGTCGCTGAACAGGTTGACCAGCCAGAACCAGCCGAGCAACGCCACGGCCACCGGCACGGCGGCAATCGCCCGGTACTCGCGCTCGAAGGCCGCCACCGGCCAGGGCAGGCGCGCGACGCCGCCCATGAGGATCAGGTAGAGACTCGGCACCAGCGCCCAGCCCAGCCAGCGCCAGGCGTTGTAATGCTCGGCCAGGGCGAAGAACAGGTAGCGCAGCTCCAGCGCCAGCACGCCAAGGATCAGCCAGCAGCCCAGCACATGGGCTACCTGCGCGACACGGCGCGGCAGCAATGCATCGAGTCGGCGCAGCGTGAAGAAGTGCACCGCGAACACCGCCACCCAGCCGAGCCAGCCCAGCGCCGCCAGCGGGTGATATTGCAGGTTCCAGGCACTGGCCAGCGCCACCAGCGACAGCGGCACCAGCGACAGGCACAGCAGCGCCAGCGCGCGCCATTGCTCGCGGCGCGCCAGCAGCGAACCGAGGCCGATGCTGATCGCAGCCACCAGCAGGGCCACGTGTTCACGCCTCTCAGCGGGCACGAAGCGGGCGATCTCCCACAGCGCGGTCAGCGCCCACCAGCCGGCGCCCCAGACCAGCAGCAGTTGCGACAGTTGCTCCAGACCCAATCCAGCCAACGCCAGACGACGCTCGCGCTCGCTGGCCCGGTGCAGGCGCCAGGCGCCGACCAATGCGGCCAGCGCCAGCACCACCGGAGTCCAGAAGCCCATGTGCGCCAACGGCTTCAGGCCCTCGCCGGGCAGGTCGCCGAACAGAGCCGGACCGCTGAACAGGAAGGCGCCGGCGCCGATCACCTGCAACCCCAGGCCGAAGACGAAGGCCGCGCGCTGCTGCAATTGCAGGCTCAGCCAGAGGATCAGCAATCCACTGCCGGCCCAGACAGCGGCAGCGGTCTGCCACGGCAGCACGAACAGCACCGCAAGGTTGATGAAGGCCAGCCCCAGCAGCAGGACCACGCTCAACCCCAGCATCAGCCGGCGGTCATCGCGCACCAGAGAGTCGCGGGCGGCGATCAGCATCCCGGCGATCAGCGCCAGACCGATCAACGAGGCGGCCACCAGGCCGCGCCAACCGGAACCCAGTACGCCACCGCCTGCCTCGGCCCCCCGCAGGTGCAGGAGGAAGATCGCCCCACCCAGCAGTTGCACCGCAAAGGCGCAGGCCAGGAAGGTGCGCGAACGCAGGCGCAGGCCGGCGAACAACGTGGCCAGCCCCGCAACGGCCCAGACCATCGCGGTACCGTCGGCCCCCAGGCACAGCGGCGCGATCAGGTAGAGGAAGGCCAGCCCGAGAGTCGCCAGCGCCGGACGTACGTTCGGTTCCCAGTGGCGCAACGTCTGCGGATCGGCATTGCGCAGGTTCCAGAAGCTGAACAGCAGCGCCACGCCGAGCATCAGCGCGCCCAGCGGCGCGCCTTCCAGCAGGTGCAGCGACAGCGGGTCGGAACGCAGGTCGGCGAGGAACGCCAGCGCCGCACCGGCCTGCAGCAACAGCGCGAAGATGCGCGCCAGCGGCCGCTGCTGGCGCAGGCCCAGCCAGTAGATGCCGGCGCCTTCCACGGCCCAGGCGGCGGAGGTCCAGCGTGCGTCCAGGCCCAGCGGGATCGCCAGGGTGCCGAACACCACGCCCAGCGCCAGGCAGGTCTCTACCAGCAACAGCACGCGACCGGTGGTGCGCCCGGCCAGCAAACGCGCGAGAACCATGTAGAACAGCCCCAGCGCCAGCGCACTGAACGCCGCGCCGAACTCCAGGTGCTGGATGATCCCGTACTGCAGGCCGAAGCCCACCAGCGGCGTGCCGAACAGCACGGTGCCATCGACATAGTCGGTCTGTCGCGCCGACCAGCGCAGCAGCGCTTCGCGGGTGTCGTCCTGCGGCGCGCCGGCAGCCTCGCGCAGGCGGCGGCGGGCGAACAGCAGGCCGATGGCGACGTAGGTGAGGAAGAACAGGACCAGGAACGGCTCGGTCGTGGCGAACAGGTCAGGCCGGTACGCACGCAGCCCCCAGGCCAGGCCGATGCCGAAGGTGCCGAAGAAACCGATCAGGTTGAGCATCCGCCAGGCCTTGAACCAGGCGATGGCGAAGATACCGGCGTTGAGCAACGCAAAGTAGCTGAACAGCGCGACGTGGTTGCCGCCGCCGGTGGACGCCAGGATCGGCGCGGCGAAGCCACCCAGCGCGGCGGCTGCGGCGAGGCCCAGAGCGTCCTGGAGGATCGCCAGGATCGCCGAGAACAGGGTGACCGCCACCAGCAGCGCGAAGCCGGCCTGCGGATCGATCAGCACCTCGCCGTGGTTCATCGCCGGGTACAACTTGATGCCGGCGAACACCGTCAGGTAGAGCACGGCAATGCCGGTACCCTGCAGGACCAGCGCATAGGCCGGGCGTCGATGACGCAGCCACCAGCCCAGGCCCAGCAACGCCAGCGCGGCGGCGGCAGTGCCGATGTAGGGCCCTTGCGGCGGCAGGGTCATGCCTTCGGTGGCGTAACGCAGCAGGAAGGCCAGGCCGAGGAACAGCAGCACCACGCCGACGCGCAGCACGGTGTTGCCGCCCAGGAGCCAGTCGCGGGCGGCGCCGAGGGCGCGGTCGAGCAGCGGCGGGACAGGGGGGGGTGGCGGCACCGGAGGCGCGGCGGGAGGGACTTCCGATTGTGCTGCCGCCTCTTCGACGCGGGCCTGGGCAGTGGGCTTCTCCAGCGGCTCCAGGACCAGGTCCGACCACTCGATGGGTGCATCCATCCGCGCGGCAGCGGCCGGAGCCGGCGCCAGCTCGTCGGCGGGCAGTTCGATGCTCCAGTCCAGTTCGGTGGCAACGGGCTCGCCGACCGGCGCCTCGACCTCGGGCTCGGCCGGCGCAACCGGCACTTCCGGCGCGACGTACTCGCCGCCGGTCGGCGGCGCCTGCTCGGCGGCGCGGCGCTCTACCTGCAACAACCGTTCATAGAGAGCTTGGGTGCCGTGATCGAAGCGTTCGCCGAAGACCTTCAGCTCACCGCGAAGGCTGGCGTTCTCCCGCTTCAGGCCCTGCAACGCGAAGGCCTGCCCCAGCGCCAAGCCGAACACCGCGCCCAGCACCGCCCCAGTGACCGACTCGCCCGCGGCGGTGCCGATGACCAGGCCGACCAGCATGAAAATCCATTGCATGTGTTCGAATCCTTGAAGTTCTGTGCGAATCCATCCCAAGCCGGACGGCAACGTCCGGAAAGCTGAGTATATCGGCCCGGACTCCCTGGCCTGCGTCCACGAACTCACAGCTTCACGACATCAGACGTCGCGACACCGCCTTGCGGCCACGCGAAGGGGAACTCCTCCCGGCGGGAAACGACTGTTCGCAGGAGCTAGCCTGCTCGCGAACCGCGTGGCGCCGGCGCTGCAGGGCAATCCGTTCGCGAGCAAGCTCGCGCCTACAGGGTGCCAGTTGTTGGCGGCAGGGCACAAAAAAGCCGGGCATAAGCCCGGCTTTTTCTCACTTCTGGTCGAATCAGACCTTGGCGCGCTCGTAGCGCTTGCGGTCGTTCTCGTTCAGCAGCTTCTTGCGCAGACGGATCGACTTCGGCGTCACTTCCACCAGCTCGTCATCGGCGATGAATTCCAGCGCCTGCTCCAGGGTGAAGCGGATCGGCGGAACCAGGGCGATGACTTCGTCCTTGCCCGAAGCGCGCATGTTATCGAGCTTCTTGCCTTTGGTGGGGTTGATCACCAGGTCGTTGTCGCGGCTGTTGATGCCGGCCAGCTGGCCTTCGTAGATCTCGTCGCCTGGGCCGAGGAACAGCTTGCCCCGGCTTTGCAGGGTTTCCAGCGAGTAGGTCAGCGCAGTGCCGGTGGCCATGGAGACCAGTACGCCGTTCTGACGGTTGGTCACTTCGCCGGCCTTGATCGGGCCGTAGTGGCTGAAGGTCGAGGTCAGGATGCCGGTGCCCGAGGTCAGGGTCAGGAAGTTGTTACGGAAGCCGATCAGGCCACGCGCCGGAATGGTGTATTCCAGGCGCACGCGGCCCTTGCCGTCGGGGATCATGTTGGTCAGATCGCCCTTGCGCAGGCCCATCTGCTCCATCACCGAGCCCTGGTTCTGCTCTTCGATGTCGATGGTGACGTTCTCGTAGGGCTCCTGCTTCTCGCCATCCTTCTCGATGATCACCACTTCCGGGCGGCCCACGGCCAGCTCGAAGCCTTCACGGCGCATGGTTTCGATCAGAACCGACAGGTGCAGCTCACCACGGCCGGAGACCTTGAACTTCTCCGGGGAATCGCCTTGCTCGACGCGCAGGGCCACGTTGTGCAGCAGTTCCTTGTCCAGACGGTCCTTGATGTTGCGGCTGGTGACGAACTTGCCTTCCTTGCCGGCGAACGGCGAGTCGTTGACCTGGAAGGTCATGCTCACGGTCGGCTGGTCGACGGTCAGCGGCGGGCGGGCTTCGACGTTCTGCGGGTCGCACAGGGTGTCGGAGATGAACAGCTCGTCCATGCCGGACACGCAGACGATGTCACCGGCTTCGGCTTCGGCGACTTCGATGCGCTGCAGGCCCGAGTGACCCATGATCTTCAGGATGCGGCCGTTGCGCTTGGTGCCGTCGTCGCTGATGGCCACGACCGGGGTGTTGGTCTTGACCTTGCCGCGGGCGATACGGCCGATGCCGATCACGCCGAGGAAGCTGTTGTAGTCCAGCTGGGAAATCTGCATCTGGAACGGGCCGTCGACGTCGACTTTCGGCGCCGGGACGTGGTCGATGATCGCCTGGAACAGCGCGTCCATGTTGTCGTCCATCTTCTCGTGGTCCATGCCGGCGATGCCGTTCAGGGCACTGGCGTAGACGATCGGGAAGTCCAGCTGCTCGTCGGTGGCGCCGAGGTTGTCGAACAGGTCGAAGATCTGGTCGATGACCCAGTCAGGACGCGCGCCCGGACGGTCGATCTTGTTCACCACGACGATCGGACGCAGGCCGGCCTTGAAGGCCTTCTGGGTCACGAAGCGGGTCTGCGGCATGGGGCCGTCCTGGGCGTCGACCACCAGCAGCACGGAGTCCACCATGGACATCACGCGCTCTACTTCACCGCCGAAGTCGGCGTGGCCGGGGGTGTCGACGATGTTGATGCTGTAGTCGTTCCACTTCAGCGCGGTGTTCTTCGCCAGGATGGTGATGCCACGCTCTTTTTCCTGGTCGTTGGAGTCCATCACGCGCTCGTTTTCCGCTTCTTTGCGGTCGAGGGTGCCGGACAGGCGCAGGAGCTTGTCTACGAGGGTGGTCTTGCCATGGTCGACGTGGGCGATGATGGCGATGTTGCGCAGTTTTTCGATCACAGTGTCAGTCTCGATAGTGAATCTTCGGCTGCCGTTTTCGGCAGCGGGGGCCGGGCCTTGGCGCGGCGGTGCAAAAGGTCAGGGCGTGAGCCTACGCACCGAATGTGTCGGGAGGTCGGTGGCGGATACTGCCGCCGAACAGTCCGGGCTGGCGGCGTTGGTCCGCGCCTTTATTGCGGACGGTAAACACGCACATTGGTGTGCCCTTCGTTGACCAGGTGGTGGGCGTGCAGGCGACTCATCACGCCCTTGTCGCAGTACAGGAGGTACTGGCGGTTGGGATCCAGTTCCTTGAACTTGCTGTTGATCGCGTAGAACGGCATAGGCAGCACTTCGATGCCTTCGAGCGCCAGCGGTTCATCTTCCTGGGCATCCGGGTGACGGATGTCCACCACGATCTGGCCCGGCAGCACTTCGTCGACCATTTCCACCGGCAGGTCCTTGCCCAGTTCGTCGATCACGCGGTCGACGGTCATCTGGGTGGAGCGCTCCAGGGCGCGGTCGAGCACGGCCATGTCGAACTTGGTTTCTTCGTGGTCGACGCGGTAAGGCTTGGCCTGGGTGGTCGGGTTCACCGAGATCACGCCGCAGTATTCGGGCATGTGCTTGGCGAACTCGGCGGTGCCGATCCGGGTCGCGGTGTCGATGATGTCCTGCTTGTGGCTGACGATCAGCGGACGCAGCACCAGGGTATCGGTCACCCGGTCGATCACCGAGAGGTTCGGCAGGGTCTGGCTGGACACCTGGGAGATCGCCTCGCCGGTCACCAGGGCGTTCAGCTCCAGGCGCTCGGCCACGCGGCTGGCGGCGCGCAGCATCATGCGCTTGAGGGTCACGCCCATGTAGCTGTCGTCGACCTTGGTGAGAATCTCGCCGACCACTTCCTCGAAGGGCACGCTGACGAACAGCACGCGCTGGGAACGGCCGTACTTCTCCCACAGGTAGTGCGCGACTTCCATCACGCCCAGTTCGTGGGCGCGGCCGCCGAGGTTGAAGAACACGAAGTGGCTGATCATGCCGCGGCGCATCATCTGGTAGGCCGCCACGGTGGAGTCGAAGCCGCCGGACATCAGCACCAGCACCTGCTCCAGCGCGCCCAGCGGGTAGCCGCCGAGGCCTTCGTGCTGGGCATGGATCACGTACAGGCGGTCGTAGCGGATTTCCACCCGTACCTGCACTTCCGGGTTCTTCAGCGACACGCCCGCAGCGCCGCACTGCTGGCGCAGGCCACCGCCGACGTAACGCTCGACGTCGATGGAGGTGAACGGGTGCTTGCCGGCGCGCTTGCAGCGCATGGAGAAGATCTTGCCCGGCAGCTTGTCGGCGAAGTGCAGCTTGCACTTCTCCAGAATGTCGTCGAAGTCGCCCAGCGGGTATTCGTGCACTTCCAGGAAGTGGCCGATGCCCGGCGTGCAGCTCAGGCGCTCGATCATCTCGCGCAGGACCTTGGGGTCGGTGACCTTGGTCTCGACGTCCAGGTTGTCCCACTCGCCTTCCACCAGCAGCTCGGGATCGAGGTCGCGGAGCACCGTGCGAATGTTCTTCGCCAGCTGGCGGATGAAGCGCTTGCGCACCGGCCGGCTCTTGATGGTGATTTCCTGGAAGACCTTGACGATGAGTTTCATGCGGACCGGGCGATTGCAATGGGACGGAAAAAAAGGGGCAAGATTATATCCGAAATTGCTCAAGACTTGAGCAGAAATCGGAGACTTTCTTTTGGGCGCACCAAAATGGACTGACGCACCACAATGAAGCACTAAAACGGTGCACAATTACCCGGTAATTCCTGGTCGCACTCGCCGAAGCCCCGCAAATCAGCGGTTCTGCACGATTACGGGCACTGGCACGCAACTTGCTCCCTTGTGAGGCAGGTTGCCCTGACGGAGTATTCCGGCCGGCATCACCCGATCCTGGGGCACAGAAGTTCCCAGCTCTAATCCCTCCTGGAGGACAGCATGTCGTACAAGTCGCAACAACTGATCAAAGATCATGACGTGAAGTGGGTTGACCTGCGCTTCACCGATACCAAAGGCAAGCAGCAACACGTCACCATGCCGGCCCGCGACGCGCTGGACGATGACTTCTTCGAAGCCGGCAAGATGTTCGACGGCTCCTCCATCGAAGGCTGGAAGGGCATCGAAGCCTCCGACATGATCCTGCTGCCGGACGACAGCACCGCCGTGCTCGACCCGTTCACCGAAGAGCCGACCCTGATCCTGGTCTGCGACATCATTGAGCCGAGCACCATGCAGGGCTACGAGCGCGACCCGCGCAACATCGCCAAGCGCGCCGAGGAATACCTGAAGTCCACCGGTATCGGTGACACCGTATTCGTCGGCCCGGAGCCGGAGTTCTTCATCTTCGACGAAGTGAAGTTCAAGTCCGACATCTCCGGCTCGATGTTCAAGATCTACTCCGAGCAGGCTTCCTGGAACACCGACGCCGACATCGAAAGCGGCAACAAGGGCCACCGTCCGGGCGTGAAAGGCGGCTACTTCCCGGTACCGCCGGTCGACCACGACCACGAAATCCGTACCGCCATGTGTAATGCCATGGAAGAAATGGGCCTGGTCATCGAAGTTCACCACCACGAAGTGGCGACTGCCGGCCAGAACGAAATCGGCGTGCAGTTCAACACCCTGGTGAAGAAGGCCGACGAAGTCCAGACCCTGAAGTACTGCATCCACAACGTTGCCGACGCCTACGGCAAGACCGTGACCTTCATGCCGAAGCCGCTGTACGGCGACAACGGCTCGGGCATGCACGTGCACATGTCCATCTCGAAAGACGGCAAGAACACCTTCGCCGGTGAAGGTTATGCCGGCCTGTCCGAGACCGCCCTGTACTTCATCGGCGGCATCATCAAGCACGGCAAGGCCCTGAACGGCTTCACCAACCCGGCCACCAACTCCTACAAGCGTCTGGTTCCGGGCTTCGAAGCCCCGGTCATGCTGGCCTACTCCGCCCGTAACCGTTCCGCCTCGATCCGTATTCCGTACGTGTCCAGCCCGAAAGCCCGCCGCATCGAAGCGCGCTTCCCGGACCCGGCTGCCAACCCGTACCTGTGCTTCGCCGCGCTGCTGATGGCCGGCCTGGACGGCATCCAGAACAAGATTCACCCCGGCGATGCCGCCGACAAGAACCTGTACGACCTGCCGCCGGAAGAGGCGAAGGAAATCCCGCAGGTTTGCGGCAGCCTGAAAGAGGCGCTGGAAGAACTCGACAAGGGCCGTGCGTTCCTGACCAAGGGCGGCGTGTTCACCGACGAGTTCATCGATGCCTACATCGAGCTGAAGTCGGAAGAAGAGATCAAGGTGCGCACCTTCGTGCACCCGCTGGAATACGACCTGTACTACAGCGTCTGATCCACGAATACCTATATAAATAGCGTCAGCATTAAGGCCTCCTTCGGGAGGCCTTTTTTATGGACTCAGGAAAGCTGGCACCCGATATTTTGTAGGAGCGAGCTTGCTCGCGAACCGACCCAGCACCGGTGCCGTCGGGTAATCCGTTCGCGAGCAAGCTCGCTCCTACGAAGAGCAGCGCCGCGAAGCGGAATCAGATCCCGCCGTCTACTGGCACGCCCTGCTCCTCGTCGTCCTCGCGCTGCGAGGTGCGCATCCGCGAGAGCTGCACATTCAGCCGCGGCATCGACAGTTCGAGGCCCGCCTTGTCCAGCTTCTGGCGCAGGCGCAGGTTGAAGGCGCGCTGCACTTCCCACTGGCGGATCGGCGCGGTCTTCAGGCGGAAGCGGAGGATCGCCTGGCCGTTGTCGAAACTCTCCACACCCTGCATTTCTAGGGCCGACCACATGGCGCGGCTGATGGTGCGGTCGCCACGCAGGTCGCGAGTGACCTCATGGACCAGCGCCACCGCATCGTCGATCGGCATGCTGGCCGGCACCGGCCAGCGGAACATCGCGTAGCCGAACTCCCGCGAGTAGTTCTTGATGCTCTTGATCTCGCTGAAGGGGATGGTGTGCACCACGCCGTCCAGGTCACGCAGGCGCACGGTACGGATGGTCAGGCCCTCGACGGTGCCGAGGTGGCCGCCGACATCCACGTAGTCGTCGATGGACAGCGAGTCCTCGATGATGATGAACAGGCCGGTGATCAGGTCCGCCACCAGCGATTGCGCGCCGAAGCCGATGGCCAGGCCGATCACGCCCGCGCCCGCCAGCAGCGGGGTGACGTTCATGCCCATGTTGGCCAGGGCGACGATCAGCGCGATCACCGCGATGGTCACGAACAGCACGTTGCGGATCAACGGCAGCATGGTCAGCGCGCGGGTATTGCTGCGGTTCTTGCCGCCCAGGCCGAGGCTGTGCTGGATCGCCGTGTCGGCCAGGATCCACACCAGCCAGGCCACCAGCAGGGTGGTGCCGAAGCTGATCAGCTTCATGCTGATGGCCGCCCCGTCGCCCTCGGTGAAGCGGATCAGCGACATGCCCCAGACGCGCAGGCCGATCTCCAGGAACACCAGCAGGTTGGCGATGTGCAGCAGGGTGTAGGCGAAGTTCTGCAGTTGCTCGACATAGGGCGCACTGCGGCGGCTGCCGTGGCGCGAGGAACGCAGGTGGGCGCGGCGGATCAGGCCGTTGACGGTCATCGCCAGCACCGCGATCAGCGCGCACAGCAGGGCACGGCGCAGGGCATAGGTGCTGTCGCCGGCGGTGACCACGGTGGCGAACAGGGAGATGCCCACCAGTACCAGTATCGGCAGGAACCACAACGACCCCACCAGTTCGACCAGGTCATGCAGGCCACGGCGCTTGATGCGGCGCTCCAGCGGCTGGTTGCGGATCAGGTGGGCGACCGGCCGGCGGAACTGCAGGACGAACAGCGCAGTGGACAGTGCCGCGAAGATGTTCGCCAGCGAGCCGACGCAGAGGGCGATGCTCTGGCCGAGGCTTTCGATCACGCGCGGGTCGTGCATCACCTCGCCCAGCGAGGCCAGGCTGCCGATCAGCCACAACGGGCGGAAGGCGCGGCGCCGCAGGATATCCAGCGCGCGCATGCGATGCGGGCCGCTGAGCAGCGACAGGGAGATCACGCACAACGCGGAGAACAGTGTGCCGCACACCAGCACGTAAGCCATCACCATCGCCAGCAGCTTGCCCAGGGAACTGGGCAGTACCACCGACAGGTAGACGGTGATCAGGAACGCCACCAGCCAGGGGCCGAGCTTGCGCAGGGCGAACAGCAACAGGTCGCGGGTCTTGGGGTGCTGGGGGAGCTCGCCGGCGAGGCCGAAGCGATCCTGCATGCGCCGCGCCACCCAGCGCAACCCCAGGGCCACGCAGGCCCAGAGCAGGATCACCAGGGCGAAGTCGAAGAGCATGCCCGACCATTCCTGCCAGGAAGGGATGCGCGCCCCCAACTCCTCGCGGGCCTGGCTGAACAAGGCGCTCCAGCGCAACACAGGGCTGTTGGCACCTTCGAACTGTTTCTCCAGGCTGCCCAGGGTGTCGCCGATCAACCCCAGCACGCCGCCCTGCTCGTCCGCGCTTTTCTTGCTCGCATCGCGCAGTTGCTTGAGCTTCTTCAGCAGGTCGGCCCGCTGCTGGTCGTTCTCCAGCGTCTTGATCACCTGGTCCAGCGACTGCTGCAACTGCGCCTCGCTGATCTGCTCGCTGCCTCCCGTCACGCCGGCCAACGGGCCCGGCAGTGCCGCCAGCGCGGGGCCGGCAAGCAGCAGGCCGGCACTCAGGCAGCACAGCAGCAGGCACTGACGGAAACAGGAACGGAGCAGGTCGGTCACAGGCACACCCCAAGGCAGATATAGGAACGCTCGCAGGCATCATACAGAGGACGCGAACCGGCAATGGACTGCGGTGCCGCATGAAAGGTCCATCGGCGAGCGGCAGCGCACACTGTGAGCTGCCATGCTGAATCACAATAGGCAACTTGCCAGCCGTCGTCGGCAATGCAAGGCTTTGCACGACCATCCGGAGATCGCCCATGCGCCTGATCCTCACCGCCCTGCTGCTCGCCGCCGCGTTGCCAGCCAGTGCGCAGATCTACAAGTACACCGACGCCAACGGCAAGACGGTGTTCACCAACCAGCCGCCGAGCAACGTCGGCGCGCAGCCGGTGCAGTTGCCACCCACCAACACCGTCACCCCGCAGGTACCGGTGAACACCGGCGAAGAGAGCGGCACCGCCGAATCGCAGAGCGCCTATGCCATCCTCGCGCTGAGCAACCTGCCCACCGACGAAGCCCTGCGCGTCAACAACGGCACCTTCGTCGTCGACGTCGTGGTGCAGCCGGCCCTGGCGGCCGATCACCAGTTGCAGCTGCTGCTCGACGGCCAGCCTTACGGCGCCCCGACCCGCTCCACCAGCATCGGCCTGGAAAGCATCGACCGCGGCGATCACACCCTCGCCGTCCAGGTCCTGCAGGGCAGCCAGGTGATCCAGAGCAGCCCGCCGGTGAGTTTCACCCTGCAGCGCATCAGCACCAACAGCCCGGCGCGCCCCCACGTCCGCCCCAGGCCGGGCAACTGAACATGCGCCATCTGGTGATACTCCTGTTGTCGGCGCTCTGCTGCCTGTCGGCCAGCGCCGAGGTCTACACCTACATCGACAAGGACGGCAACCGCGTCTTCACCGACCAGCCGCCGCGCGGCAACGCGCAGAAGCTGCAGCTCGCACCACCCAACGCCATGCCGAACCTGCCCAACGGCGTGCGGATGCCACCGCCGCTCTACGCGCCGGCCACGCCGGCATTGCCGCCGGGGCCGCCCGCCTACCAGTTGCTGCGCATCCTCGTGCCGGAGCCCGATGCCACCGTGCGGGCCAATGACGGTGCGCTGATCGTCTCCGCCACCAGCGACCCGGCCCTGCTGCCCGGCCACCTGTACCGCCTGCTGCTCGACGGCAAGCCGGTGGGCGAACCCGGCCGCAGCCCGGTGTTCCCGCTGAGCAACATCGATCGCGGCACCCACCAGCTGTCGGTGGAAATCATCGACACCCTCGGCCGCACCATCGAGCAGACGCCCAATCAGCCCTTCCACATGTTCCGCGTCTCGGTGGCCGATTCAGCGGTCCCGGATACCACCCGCCAGCTCAGCGCCGCCAGTCGCTGACGGCGGCGTGCGACCCGGCACAAACGCACCATATCGGTGCATTGGCCTGCACCACTTTCTATACTCTCCCCATTTCAGGTCACTTCCTTCGGCCCGATTGCCCGCCTGCGCACCACAAATCAGCCCCAGGCGCCGAAATACGCGACCTTTGAGGGCCTGGTTTGCTTTTTGCATTTTCCCGCACAGTCTTGGGACATTCCTTACGCCATGCCTACAGAAACCCAGCTCCGCCTGTTGCTCGACAACCTCACCACGGCGGTGATCCTGCTCAACGCCGAGCTGCGCCTGGAGTACATGAACCCGGCGGCGGAAATGCTCCTGGCGGTCAGCGGGCAGCGCAGCCACGGCCAGTTCATCAGCGAACTGTTCACCGAATCGCCCGAGGCGCTGCACTCGCTGCGCCAGGCGGTGGAAGAGGCGCACCCCTTCACCAAGCGCGAAGCGAGCCTGACCTCGCTGACCGGTCAGAGCATCACCGTGGACTACGCGGTGACGCCGATCCTCGACCGCCGCGACACCCTGCTGCTGCTGGAAGTCCACCCGCGTGACCGGCTGCTGCGGATCACCAAGGAAGAGGCGCAACTGTCCAAGCAGGAAACCACCAAGCTGCTGGTGCGCGGCCTGGCCCACGAGATCAAGAACCCGCTGGGCGGCATTCGCGGCGCAGCGCAGTTGCTGTCCCGCGAGCTGCCGGACGAGTCGCTCAAGGACTACACCAACGTCATCATCGAAGAGGCCGACCGCCTGCGGAACCTGGTGGACCGCATGCTCGGCTCGAACAAGCTGCCGCAGCTCTCGGTGACCAACGTCCACGAGGTGCTGGAACGCGTCTGCAGCCTGGTGGAGGCCGAGACCCAGGGCAGCATCCCGCTGGTGCGCGACTACGACCCGAGCATTCCCGACCTGCTGATCGACCGTGAGCAGATGATCCAGGCGGTGCTCAACATCGTGCGCAACGCCATGCAGGCGATTTCAGCGCAGAACGAACTCAAGCTGGGGCGCATCACCCTGCGCACCCGCACCCTGCGTCAGTTCACCATCGGCCACACGCGCCATCGCCTGGTGTGCAAGGTGGAGATCATCGACAACGGCCCCGGCATCCCGGCCGAACTGCAGGACACCATCTTCTATCCCATGGTCAGCGGCCGCGCCGACGGCACCGGCCTTGGCCTCGCCATTACCCAGAACATCATCAGCCAGCACCAGGGCTTGATCGAATGCGACAGCCATCCGGGCCACACCGTATTCAGTCTGTTCCTGCCCCTGGAACAAGGAGTCCATTGACCATGAGCCGATCAGAGACTGTCTGGATCGTCGACGACGACCGCTCCATCCGCTGGGTACTGGAAAAGGCCCTGCAACAGGAAGGCATGACCACGCTCAGCTTCGACAGCGCCGACAGCGTGATGAGCCGCCTCGGCCGCCAGCACCCGGACGTGATCATCTCCGACATCCGCATGCCCGGCGCCAGCGGCCTGGACCTGCTGGCGCAGATCCGCGAACTGCACCCGCGCCTGCCGGTGATCATCATGACCGCGCATTCCGACCTGGACAGCGCCGTGGCCTCCTACCAGGGCGGCGCCTTCGAGTACCTGCCCAAGCCCTTCGACGTCGACGAAGCCGTCTCCCTGGTCAAGCGCGCCAACCAGCACGCCCAGGAGCAGCAGGGCCTGGAAGCACCGGCCAACCAGGCGCGCACCCCGGAGATCATCGGCGAGGCGCCGGCCATGCAGGAGGTGTTCCGCGCCATCGGTCGCCTCTCCCACTCCAACATCACCGTGCTGATCAACGGCGAGTCGGGTACCGGCAAGGAGCTGGTCGCCCACGCCCTGCACCGCCACAGCCCGCGCGCAACCTCGCCGTTCATCGCGTTGAACATGGCGGCGATCCCCAAGGACCTGATGGAGTCCGAGCTGTTCGGCCACGAGAAAGGCGCCTTCACCGGCGCGGCCAACCAGCGCCGCGGCCGCTTCGAGCAGGCCGACGGCGGCTCGCTGTTCCTCGACGAGATCGGCGACATGCCGGCCGACACCCAGACCCGCCTGCTGCGTGTGCTGGCCGACGGCGAGTTCTACCGCGTGGGTGGCCACACCCCGGTGAAGGTGGACGTGCGGATCATCGCCGCAACGCACCAGAACCTGGAAAACCTGGTGCGCGAGGGCAAGTTCCGCGAGGACCTGTTCCACCGCCTCAACGTCATCCGCGTACACATCCCGCGCCTGGCCGATCGCCGCGAGGACATCCCCGCGCTGGCCCGGCACTTCCTCTCCCGCGCGGCGCAGGAGCTGGCGGTGGAGCCCAAGCTGCTCAAGCCGGAAACCGAGGAATACCTGAGGAACCTCGGCTGGCCGGGCAACGTGCGCCAGTTGGAGAACACCTGCCGCTGGATCACCGTCATGGCGTCCGGTCGTGAGGTGCACATCGACGACCTGCCGCCGGAACTGCTGACCCAGCCACAGGACAGCCCGCCCGCCGCCAACTGGGAGCAGGCCTTGCGCCATTGGGCCGACCAGGCACTGGGGCGCGGCCAATCCAGCCTGCTGGACATCGCCGTGCCGGCCTTCGAGCGGATCATGATCGAGACCGCCCTCAAGCACACCGCCGGCCGCCGCCGCGATGCCGCCGTGCTGCTGGGCTGGGGGCGCAATACCCTGACCCGCAAGATCAAGGAACTGGGCATGAAGATCGACGGCCCGGACGAGGATGGCGAGGACTGAGGTCCTGCGATGGGAAAGGGGCCGCAAGGCCCCTTTTTCTATTCAAGGCTCCCCTAGGGCGCATAACCCGCAACGGGCTATGCGCCGTGATGGCGGCCAGGTACGTGCCGCCCTTGTAGGAGCGAGCTTGCTCGCGAACCGCCTCAGCACTGGTGTTGCCGGCTAGCACGTTCGCGAGCAAGCTCGCTCCTACAGAAAGCAGGTCGGTGCAGTCACACGCCCGCAACATCCATCCCCAAAACCTGTGGATAACACTGTGCACGGAACGGGGAAGGAACGTGCTACAGCCCAGAGCACGCGCGGTCTGCGGGTTTGCGTGGTTTCTGTGCAGGAATTCTCGTCTTGCCCACATCCGCTGTGCGCCCGCTTGTGGATAAGCTTGGGGCAAGCCGCTGCACTCCCCGCCCCGCGCGGCTTTGCGCGGATCGATCGAAAAACGCTCAGTCCATGCCGAAGCCGTTCTGACGCCAGGCCTCATAGACCGCCACCGCCACGGTGTTGGACAGGTTCAGGCTGCGGCAGCCAGGGCGCATCGGCAGGCGCACGCGCTGTTTCGGCGGCAGCGCTTCGCGCACCTCTTCCGGCAGGCCGCGGCTCTCCGGGCCGAACAGGAATGCGTCGCCACGCTCGTACGCCACCTCGTGGAACGGCTGCGAGCCCTTGGTGGTGAAGGCGAACACACGTGGATGGCCCAGTTGCTCCAGGCATTCCTCCAGGCTCGCGTAGCGGCGCACGCTGGCGTACTCGTGGTAATCCAGCCCGGCGCGGCGCAGGCGCTTGTCGTCCAGCTCGAAGCCCAGCGGCTCGATCAGGTGCAGGCTGCAACCCGCATTGGCGCACAGCCTGATAATGTTGCCGGTGTTGGGGGGGATTTCCGGTTGAAAAAGGATCACGTGGAACATGCAGCGCTCCGAGCCTGAGAACGGCGGGCATTCTACCCCCGCACAGGCGCAAATGCGGCCCAGGCCGTGGCTGAAGGTGATGCTTTCGCTGTGCGTGCTGGGCCTGCTCGTCGGCCTGATGATCGGCCGCCTGGTGGATTCGCCAGCCGAAGGGCCTGCGGAGATTCTCGCCATCGCGCCGGCGGCGGATGGCCTGCTCATCACGCTGAACGCGCAACCGACGGTACACGCCGGCCATCTGGAAGGCGCCCTGGCGCTGCGGATTGAAGCCCGAGGCAACCCCCGGCAAGGACAGCTGCGGATCGGCGACGCGCCGGTGCGCTGGCAAGTGGAGGCGCAGGGGAACACCGTGCTGCTGACCCTGCTGTCGACCCGGCGCCTGCAAGGCAGTTGGGACAGCGCCGAAGCGGACGGCCAATGGCACCTGAAGGTCAGGGCACGCCCGGAATGAAAGCGGGGTGTCCCCGGCCGGCCTGGTCCGGGGCCCCGAAGCGGGATGCAGGCCCTCCACCGGGACGGCCGCTGGCATAAAAGGGGGGCTTACCCGGCCTGCCTGTACCAGGACCCCCAAACCGGTTGCGACGGCCGCTGCTTCTAGCGGCGCATTCACGGGGTGTAAAAGAGGGGTTCCCCAGCCTGCCTGTACCGAGGCCCCTGAAATCGCTGTTGTCAGGGGTATTGCAGAGGGCGTGCCAAGATGGCCCCTTGTGTCGGACAGCACCTCGGCTGACCGCCTGAAAGCCAGTAACGACGGGGCTTCCGGCGGATTTCCAAGAGCCCGTGAGCACACAGCGGAGCGGCCAATACCGAGGCTGCAGACCGCCACCCGCCTGCGCCCCTCTAGTGCGCACGCACCAAACTTGAACGCCGCGCGGCTGCGCTTTTCCTGTAGGAGCGAGCTTGCTCGCGAACAGCCGGTGTCCGCAGGCACTTGGAAAAGCGGTTCGCGAGCAAGCTCGCTCCTACGAAGAGCATGAGGCTTACTCACAGCATTCCTGAGCAACTGCGGGAACAGTCTGTGGATAAATGCGCGGAACCGAAGGGGCACATGGCATGCGCGAGAACGATCAAAAATTGACCAAACAAAGCGCCAGACAAAGAAAAAGGCGCCCGTAGGCGCCTTTGTCGTGCGGCGTCAGTGCTTACTGGGCCGGGATCTCGCCGGAAGCCTGCATGCGGGCGATTTCCTGCGCGTACAGCGCATCGAAGTTCACCGGGGACAGCATCAGCGCCGGGAAGGAGCCGCGCACCACCAGGCTGTCGAGGGTTTCGCGGGCGTAGGGGAAGAGGATGTTCGGGCAGAAGGCGCCAAGGGTGTGGCTCATGCTGGAAGCGTCCAGGCCCTTGATCAGGAAGATACCGGCCTGCTGCACTTCGGCGATGAAGGCGGTTTCTTCGCCGTTCTTCACGGTCACCGAAACGGTCAGGACCACTTCGTAGAAGTCGCCGTCCAGTTGCTTCTGACGGGTGTTGAGGTCCATCGAAATGCTCGGCTGCCACTCCTGACGGAAGATTTCCGGAGCCTTGGGCGCTTCGAAGGAGATGTCGCGGATATAGATGCGCTGCAGCGAGAACTGCGGATTGCTGTCTTGCTCGGCGGCGCCGTTGGCTTGTTCAGTCATTTCGAGACCTTCTTGTGCATCGTTTCAGGATTGGGGATCACGCCGTGAGCAGCGTATCCAGCTTGCCCGCGCGTTCCAGCGCGTAGAGATCGTCGCAGCCGCCGACGTGGGTTGCGTCGATCCAGATCTGTGGCACCGAGGTGCGGCCCGCCTTGCTGGCCATCTCGGCGCGCACGCCCGGCTTGCCGTCCACCGAGATCTCCTGGTAGGCGACGCCCTTGCGGTCCAGCAGGGCCTTGGCGCGGATGCAATAAGGGCACCACGCACTGGTGTAGATCAAGATCGACGGCATCTCACTTCACCAGGGGCAGGTTGTCGCCACGCCAGCTGCCGATGCCGCCGGACAGCTTGGCAGCGGTGAAACCGGCCTTCTGCAGCACGCTGCACCAGGTGCCCGCGTGCTGGCCCATGCCGTCGACCACGATGATGGTCTTGGCCTTGTGTTTGTCCAGCTCGGAAAGGCGCGCGTTCAGTTTGTCCGCCGGGATATTCAGCGCATCGACGATGTGGCCGGCGGAGAACTCCTTGGTCGGGCGGATATCGAGGACCACGGCCTGCTCGGCGTTCACCAGAGCGGTCAGCTCGCGGGTCGACAAGGCACGGCCGCCCTTGCGCATTTCATGCAGGGCCAGCAGCACCAGCAGTACGACCAGGGCACCCACCAGCAGGTAGTGGTTGGTGGCAAATTCGATCAGACGAGGGAGGAACGAGGACATGGCACAGGACATCCAGACGTAAAAATGCCGGCCAGTATACACGCGCGTATCTGACGGCTGAACCCTGCGGATCATGGCGTCTGTCGGCACCAATCGGTAAAATGTCGGTCCTTTTCTGACCCCTATTCTCGGAAAGAGCCGTACCTATGACTGCAACGCCCAAACCGCTGGTCCTGATCATTCTGGACGGCTTCGGCCATAGCGATAGCCCGGAATACAACGCCATCTACGCCGCCAGGAAGCCCAACTGGGACCGCCTGCTGGCCAGCCAGCCGAACGGCCTGATCTCCGGCTCGGGCATGGACGTCGGCCTGCCCGACGGCCAGATGGGCAATTCCGAGGTAGGCCACATGAACCTGGGCGCCGGCCGTGTCGTCTACCAGGACTTCACCCGCGTCACCAAGGCCATCCGCGACGGCGAGTTCTTCCAGAACCCGGTGCTGACCGGCGCCGTCGACAAGGCCGTCGGCGCCGGCAAGGCGGTGCACATCCTCGGCCTGCTCTCCGACGGCGGCGTACACAGCCACCAGGACCACCTGGTCGCCATGGCCGAACTGACCGCCCAGCGCGGCGCGCAGAACATCTACCTGCACGCCTTCCTCGATGGCCGCGACACCCCGCCCAGGAGCGCCGAGCCATCGCTGAAGCTGCTCGACGACGCCTTCGCCCGCATCGGCAAGGGCCGCACCGCCAGCATCATCGGCCGCTACTTCGCAATGGACCGCGACAACCGCTGGGACCGCGTCGAAGCCGCCTACAACCTGATCACCGAAGGCGCCGCCGACTACACCGCCGACACCGCCGTGGGCGCGCTGAACGCCGCCTATGAGCGCGGCGAGAGCGACGAGTTCGTCAAGGCCACCCGCATCGGCGCACAGGTGCGCGTGGAAGACGGCGACGCCGTGATCTTCATGAACTTCCGCGCCGACCGCGCCCGCGAGCTGTCGCGCGCCTTCGTCGAGCCGGGCTTCAAGGAGTTCCCGCGCCAGCGCGAGCTGAAGCTGGCCGAGTACGTGATGCTCACCCAGTACGCGGCCGGCATCCCGGCGCCCAGCGCGTTCAAGCCCGAATCCCTGGACAACGTCCTGGGCGAGTACCTGGCCAGGAACGGCAAGACCCAGCTGCGCATCGCCGAGACAGAGAAATACGCCCACGTGACCTTCTTCTTCTCCGGCGGCCGCGAAGAGCCGTTCGAAGGCGAAGAACGCATCCTCATCCCTTCGCCCAAGGTCGCCACCTATGACGTGCAGCCGGAGATGAGCGCGCCGGAAGTCACCGACAGGATCGTCGACGCCATCGAGAACCAGCGTTTCGACGTGATCATCGTCAACTACGCCAACGGCGACATGGTCGGCCACACCGGCGTGTTCGAAGCCGCGGTGAAGGCCGTCGAGTGCCTGGATACCTGCGTCGGTCGGATCGTCGAGGCGCTGGACAAGGTCGGCGGCGAAGCCCTGATCACCGCCGACCACGGCAACGTCGAGCAGATGGAAGACGTCATGACCGGCCAGGCGCACACCGCGCACACCTGCGAACCGGTGCCGTTCGTCTATGTCGGCAAGCGCAAGCTGAGCATCCGCGAGGGCGGCGTGCTGGCCGACGTGGCGCCGACCCTGCTGACCCTGATGGGTCTGGAACAGCCCAAGGAGATGACCGGCAAGTCGATCGTCACCCTGCTGTAAGGTGTCGATTTGACGGGAACGTGAGCCAGCTCCCGCCGGTCAGAGGAAACGCCCCGGACCACGCGGTCTTGGGGCGTTTTTTTTAACGCCCGCCACGGGCATACTAGGCCCGTCCAGAATCCAGGTGCCCGCCGCCCAATGCCCCGTGCCCTCCTCCCGCTGCTGCTGATCTGCCTCCTGAGCCCACTTGGGGCCGGCGCCGACGAACGCGCCGACACCCAACGCCAGTTGGAACAGACGCAGAAAGACATCACCGAGCTGAAAAAGAACCTGAAGAACATCCAGGACGAGAAGTCCGGGGTGCAGAAGCAGCTCAAGTCCACCGAAACCCAGATGGGCGACCTGGAGAAGCAGATCCAGCAGATCCAGGATGAGCTGAAGAAGAACGAGGAAGAGCTGCAGCGCCTCGATGGGGAGAAAAAAAAACTCCAGGGCGCGCGCCTTGAACAGCAGCGACTGATCGCCATCCAGGCCCGCGCCGCCTACCAGAGCGGCCGCGAGGAATACCTCAAGCTGCTGCTGAACCAGGAACACCCCGAGAAATTCAGCCGCACCCTCACCTACTACGAGTACATCAACAAGGCCCGCCTGGAGCAGCTCAGCGCCTTCAACGAAACCTTGAGCCAGCTCAGCAGCGTCGAGCAGGACATCACCGCGCAGAAGAACCAGCAGGTCGAACAGCAGAGCGCGCTGGAATCACGCCGCCAGGAACTGGCCGATGCCCGCAAGGCGCGCCAGGAAACCCTGGCCAAGCTCAACAGCGACTACCGGAGCGGCGACCGCAAGCTCAAGGACCGCGAGCAGAGCCAGGCCGAGTTGAACAAGGTTCTCAAGACCATCGAAGAAACCCTGGCCCGCCAGGCCCGCGAAGCCGAGGAAGCGCGCCAGCGCGCCCTGGCCGCCGAGCGTGAGCGCGCAAAACGCGAACGCGGGCTGGCCGAACGCGGCGAAAAACCCGCCACCCCGAGCAAGCCCCGCGCCGACTACAGCGGCCCGCTGGTGTCCAGCGGCGCAGGCTTCGGCGGTGCCTTTGGCGCCGCGCGCGGCAAACTGCCCTGGCCGGTCAACGGCCGCGTGCTGGCGCGCTTCGGCAGCCCGCGCGGCGACGATCCCCGCGCCACCTGGGACGGCGTGCTGATCGGCGCCCAGGCCGGCAGCACGGTACGCGCCGTGCACGGCGGCCGCGTGGTGTTCGCCGACTGGCTGCGCGGTGCCGGCCTGCTGGTCATTCTCGACCACGGTGGTGGCTACCTCAGCCTTTATGGGCATAATCAAAGCCTTCTGAAGGACGCCGGCGACACCGTCAAAGCAGGCGACCCCATCGCAACCGTAGGGGCCAGCGGTGGGCAGAGCACCCCGGCGGTATACTTTGCCATTCGCCATCAGGGCCGCCCGGCGGACCCCACTACCTGGTGTCGCACGCAGGGATAAGCGGCGAGCACGCCTTAGGAGCCCCAAACATGTCGCAAGCTTTCCGTCTCACCACCCTGGCCCTGGCCCTGCTGCTCGGCGTCGGTGCGGCACAGGCCGCCGACGCCCCGGCTGCCGCGCCCGCGACCAACGGCAAGGAGGCTCCGCTGCCGCTCGATGAGCTGCGCACCTTCGCCGAGGTCCTGGACCGGGTGAAGGCCGCCTACGTCGAGCCGGTGGACGACAAGACCCTGCTGGAGAACGCCATCAAGGGCATGCTCAGCAACCTCGACCCGCACTCTGCCTACCTGGGCCCGGAAGAATTCGCCGAGTTGCAGGAAAGCACCAGCGGCGAGTTCGGTGGCCTGGGCATCGAGGTCGGCAGCGAAGACGGCTTCGTCAAGGTGATCTCGCCGATCGACGACACCCCCGCGGCCAACGCCGGCATCCAGCCGGGCGACCTGATCGTCAAGATCGACGGCAAGCCAACCAAGGGCCAGTCGATGAACGAAGCAGTGGACAGCATGCGCGGCAAGCCCGGCTCGCCGATCACCCTGACCATCGTGCGCGGCGGCGGCAAGCCGTTCGACGTCGAGCTCAAACGCGCCATCATCAAGGTCAAGAGCGTGCGCAACCAGATGCTCGAGCCAGGCTTCGGCTACCTGCGCATCACCCAGTTCCAGGTCAACACCGGCGAGGAAACCGTCAAGGCGCTGACCAGCCTGCGCAAGGAAAACAACGGCAGGCTCAAAGGCGTGGTCCTCGACCTGCGCAACAACCCCGGCGGCGTGCTGCAGTCGGCGGTGGAAGTGGCCGACGCCTTCCTCACCAAGGGCCTGATCGTCTACACCAAGGGCCGCATCCCGAACTCCGAGCTGCGCTTCTCGGCCGATCCGTCCGACCCGAGCGACGGCGTACCGCTGGTGGTGCTGATCAACGGCGGCAGCGCTTCGGCGGCGGAGATCGTCGCCGGCGCCCTGCAGGACCAGAAGCGCGCCATCCTGATGGGCACCGACAGCTTCGGCAAAGGCTCGGTGCAGACCGTGCTGCCGCTGAACAACGATCGCGCCCTGAAGCTCACCACCGCGCTCTACTACACCCCCAACGGCCGCTCGATCCAGGCCCAGGGCATCACCCCGGACATCGAGGTGGAACGCGCCAAGGTGACCCGCGAGAAGAACGAGTTCGACGGCTTCAAGGAAGCCGACCTGCAGGGCCACCTGGCCAACGGCAACGGCGGCAAGGATCGCCCCACGGCCGCCGGCAAGGCGCCGGTGGATCGCCCGCAGGACAGCGACTACCAGCTCAGCCAAGCCCTCAGCCTGCTGAAAGGACTCAGCGTCAGCCGCGGCAACAACTGACCGATGCGCTGGGCCCGGCGGCTGCTCGGCCTGAGCCTTGGCGCCCTGCTGTGCCAACCGGCGGTGGCAACGCCGCCGCCGGACGCCGTCGAACCGCTGGTCAGTATCGTCATCGATGACCTCGGGCAGAACCTGGCGCGCGACCGCCAGGTGCTCGACCTCTCCCCCGCCATCGCCCTGGCGATCATCCCCGACACGCCCCACGCCGCCGAACTGGCCCGCGAAGCGCACCGGCTCGGCCGCACCGTGATGCTGCACATGCCAATGGACCCGGCGGGCGGCGAGTTCGCCTGGCGGCCGGAGCTGAGCCAGGAGGAGCGCGCTCGCCGTCTCGATGCCGCATTGGCGAAGGTGCCCTGCGCCCAGGGCCTGAACAACCACGAAGGCAGCCGCATGACCGCCGACCGACCGGCGATGGCCTGGCTCGCCGGGGAGCTGCAGCGCCGCCATCTGTTCCTGCTCGACAGCCGCACCAGCGCCGCCACCGTGGCCGCCGCCGAAGCCCAGAAGATCGGCCTGGCGAGCCTGTCGCGGGATGTATTCCTAGACGATGACCCGAGCGAAGCGGCGGTGATGGAGCAGATGGAGCGGGGCCTGAAACTGGCACGCAGACAGGGTACGGTGGTGATGATCGGCCATCCGAAGCCGGCGACCCTGGCGGTGCTCAGGCGGGTGCTGCCCGGCCTCAAGGCACAGGGCTTCGAGCTGGTGCAACCGACGCTGCTGATCGGCGAGCGCGCCAACCGCGCCATGCAGGGGCATGGGCAGAACGGAATTTACCGCTAGACGCGGGCATTTCGTGGGAGCGAGCCTGCTCGCGAACAGCCCCGGCACCAGAGTTTCCGAGAGCGGTTCGCGAGCAAGCTCGCTCCTACCAAGAGCAGTCAGGCCTGGGCGCCCGGACTGCAGGCTTACAGATAGTTATTGGTCGCCTGCTCGATGAAGCCATCGGCGCGCATGTCGTCCAGCGCCTTCTGCAGCTTCGCCACCACCTCGTCCGGGGTGTCCTTGTTGATCGCCAGGTACAGCTGGGCCTCGTTGAAGCGCAGCACGGTCTGCAGGCCGGACACGCCTTCCTGCTTGGCCAGGTAGCGGCCCACCGGGTCGGTGGTGGCCCACAGGTCGATCTCGCCGGTGCTCAGCTTCTTCACGTTCTCCTGGTCGCGCAGCGCGTTGAGCACCGGAATGCCCTGGCTCTCCAGGTTCTGGCTGACGGCATCGTTCTTGTAGGCGCCGAGCTTGTACTTGGCGGCGTCCTTGAGGTCCTTGACCTTGATCGAGCTGCCCGGCGGCGCGAGCAGGACCCAACTGGTCTTGGCAATCGGGCCGACCCACTTGAACAGCGGTACCCGCTCGGGGGTGTAGGTGGTGGAGAACAGTCCGTAGTCGGGCTTGTCGAGGGTCAGCTTGTACAGGCGGTCCCAGGGGAAGCGCAGGCTCAGGCTGTACTGGATGCCGGCGCGCTTGAACATCTCGCGGACGATGTCGGCACTGATGCCGTCGATGCCGTCGTCGCGGGCGAAGTTCTTGTCATCCACCGCCATGTTGAACGGCGGGAAGTTCTCCGTGAGCAGCACCATCTTGTAATCGGCGGGCAACTCGGCGCGGGCCGTGGCGGCCCCCAGCAACAGACCCAGGGTCAGGGTCTTGATCAGGACTTTCAGCATGGTCATACCGCTCGCTTGGTTATCGTTATTGGGCTTGCGGCATCCCTGCAGGGGGGACGGAATACTTCGCTCGTCTGCCTTCCGTGGCAAAACCGGCGCCGAGGGATGTCGGCGCCAAACACGAAGGCCGGCGGATGGCCGGCCTCAGGGTTTACAGGTAACTGTTGAGCACGTCGTCGACGAAGCCTTCGGCGCGCATCTTGTCCAGCGCCGACTGCAGCTTCTGCACCACGGCATCCGGGGTCTCGCGGTTCAGCGCGAGGAACAGCTGGTCGCTGTTGAAGCGCAATACGGTCTTCAGGCCGGTGACGCCGACCTGCTTGGCCAGGTAGCGGCCCGCCGGGTCGCCGCTCGCCCACAGGTCGATCTCGCCTTCCCGCAGCTTGCCGGCGTTCTCCTGGTCACGCAGCGCCAGCACCGGCTCGAAGCCGTGCTTGGCCAGGTACTCGGCCATCGCGTCGCCCTTGTAGGCGCCGACACGATACTTCCTGGCTTCTTCCAGATTGTTCAGGCTGATGGGGCTGTCGCCCTTGGCCAGCAGCACCCAGTCGTCCGGGCCGATGGGGCCGACCCACTTGAACTGGCTCTCGCGCTCGGGCAGCCGCGCGGTAACGAACACCCCGTAGCCGGGCTTCTCCAGCGCCAGCTTGTAGATACGGTCCCAGGGGAAGCGCAGGGTCAGGCTGTACTGGACGCCGGCACGCTTGAACATCTCCTTGACGATGTCGACGGCGATGCCGTCGATGTTGTCTTCCTGGGCGAAGTTCTTGCCGTTGATGGCCATGTTGTAGGGCGGGAAGTTCTCGGTCAGCAGCACCATGCTGTAGCCCGAGCCGTCGGTTTCCGCCTTTGCCGCGCTGGCCAGCAGCAGGCCGCAGCCAATCCATGCGAGCAGAATGCGCTTCAGCATCTGGGTCTTCCTGAGTGTGAAAATTCTGAGAAGGCGCTGAGCTTACTCGGAGAATTGACGCCAATAAACCCTACATGGATGGCAATCACGCACCTAAACGCCATCACCTCGACCGGCGGCATCCAGCGAGCAGGGATCGTGGGCCGGGAGAAAACCGGCCCGGAGGAGAATCAGCGGACGACGATGCCACGACTGGCCAGATAGGCCTTGGCTTCCGGCACGCTGTACTCGCCGAAGTGGAAGATGCTGGCGGCCAGCACCGCGTCGGCTTTGCCCTCAAGGATGCCGTCGGCCAGGTGCTGCAGGTTGCCGACACCGCCGGAGGCGATCACCGGCACGTTCACCGCCTCGCTGATGGCGCGGGTCACGCCCAGGTCGTAGCCGTTCTTCACGCCATCCTGGTCCATGCTGGTCAGCAGGATTTCCCCGGCGCCCAGGCCTTCCATCTTCTTCGCCCATTCCACCGCGTCCAGCCCGGTGGGCTTGCGGCCGCCGTGGGTGAAGATTTCCCAGCGCGGGGTTTCGCCCGGCGCCGACACTTTCTTGGCGTCGATGGCGACGACGATGCACTGCGAACCGAAGCGCGCGGCGGCCTCGCCGACGAACTCCGGGGTGAACACCGCGGCGGTGTTGATCGAGACCTTGTCCGCACCGGCGTTGAGCAGGTTGCGGATGTCCTGCACCGTCCTCACGCCGCCGCCCACGGTCAGCGGGATGAACACCTGGCTGGCCATGCGCTCGACGGTATGCAGGGTGGTGTCGCGGCCATCGACGCTGGCGGTGATGTCGAGGAAGGTGATTTCGTCCGCACCCTGCTCGTCGTAGCGACGGGCGATTTCCACCGGGTCGCCGGCGTCGCGGATGTTCTCGAACTTGACGCCCTTCACCACGCGGCCGTTGTCCACGTCGAGGCAGGGGATGATGCGTTTTGCCAAAGCCATAACTAGGTACCCGTAGGATGGGTTGAGCGCAGCGATACCCATCGTCGCGCCAACGGATGACTCCATCGGTGGGTTACGCCGCTGCGCGGCTAACCCACCCTACGTTCAGATCAGCCCTTGAAGCTGTCGCACAGCGCCTGGGCCTCGGCGACGTCCAGGGTGCCTTCGTAGATCGCGCGGCCGGTGATGGCGCCAACGATACCGGGGGTGCGGGCGTCCAGCAGCTTCTGGATGTCACCCAGGTTGTGGATGCCGCCCGAAGCGATCACCGGGATGCGCGTGGCGTTGGCCAGGGCGGCGGTGGCTTCGACGTTGCAGCCCTGCATCATGCCGTCCTTGGAGATGTCGGTGTAGACGATGGCGGACACGCCGTCGGCTTCGAAGCGCTTGGCCAGGTCGATCACCTGCACTTCGCTCACCTCGGCCCAGCCGTCGGTGGCGACGAAGCCGTCCTTCGCGTCCAGGCCGACGATGACCTTGCCTGGGAAGGCCTTGCAGGCTTCGGCGACGAATTCCGGCTGCTTGACCGCCTTGGTGCCGATGATCACGTAGCTGACGCCGGCGCGAACATAGTGCTCGATGGTTTCCAGCGAGCGGATGCCGCCGCCGATCTGGATCGGCAGGTTCGGGTAGCGCTTGGCGATGGCGGTGACCACTTCACCGTTGACCGGCTTGCCTTCGAAGGCGCCGTTCAGGTCCACCAGGTGCAGGCGACGGCAGCCACCCTCCACCCACTTGGCGGCCATGGACACCGGGTCGTCGGAGAACACGGTGGCGTCTTCCATCAGGCCTTGGCGCAGGCGCACGCAGGCGCCGTCTTTCAGATCGATTGCGGGGATGATCAGCATGGGTTGAACCTGCTCGAATCCAAAGATGAATGGGGTCGGGTCAGCTCTTTTCGAGCGCCCACAAGTCGCTTTCGATGCTCTCGAACCGGTCTTTCAGGTGAGATTGCACGTCGAAGATCGCCTTGTTGTAGAACAGCGGGCCGAACTCGCGCATGAAGAAATCCAGCGCCTCTTCGGCCTCGAAGGAGCCGACATCCAGCTCGAAGCGATCCTCGAGGAAGCGCTGGATCGCCCGCGCCGCGCTCTGGCGCTGGGCGCCGTCGAGTTCGAGGATCGCCGGCTTGTCTTTCTGGCGGGCCATGACTTACCAGCGCCCGTCCCAGGCGGCGAAGTTCTGCAGCAGTTGCAGGCCGTGGGTGTGGCTCTTCTCCGGGTGGAACTGCACGGCGAAACGCGAACCGTCGGCCAGCGCGGCGGCGAAATCGACGCCGTAATGGCCGCGGCCGACCACCTGGCGCGGGTTACCGGCCTGGATGTAATAGCTGTGCACGAAGTAGAAGCGCGCGTTGTTGGGGATATCGTGCCACAGCGGGTGGTCGACGCTCTGCGTCACTTCGTTCCAGCCCATGTGCGGCACCTTCAGGTGCTCGCCGTCTTCGTGCAGGTCCTTGCCGAAGAAGCGCACCTGGCCGGGGAACAGGCCGATGCAGTCGACGCCGTCGTTCTCCTCGCTGCGCTCCAGCAACGCCTGCATGCCGACGCAGATGCCGAGGAAGGGACGGTCCTGGCTGACTTCGCGCACCAGGCTGTCGAAGCCCAGGCGCTTGATCTCGGCCATGCAGTCGCGGATTGCACCGACACCGGGAAACACCACGCGATCCGCCTCGCGGATCACGTTGGCATCGCTGGTCACCAGCACGCGGCCGGCGCCCACGCGCTCCAGCGCCTTGGACACCGAGTGCAGGTTGCCCATGCCGTAGTCGATGACGGCCACGGTCTGCATTACAGGCACCCTTTGGTGGACGGCATCTGCCCGGCCATGCGCTCGTCCAGCTCGATGGCCATGCGCAGCGCGCGGCCGAAGGCCTTGAACACCGTCTCGATCTGGTGGTGGGTGTTGTGCCCGCGCAGGTTGTCGATGTGCAGGGTCACGTTGGCGTGGTTGACGAAGCCCTGGAAGAACTCCATGAACAGGTCGACATCGAAGCCGCCGACGCTGGCGCGGGTGAACGGCACATGCATCTGCAGGCCGGGGCGGCCGGAAAAGTCGATGACCACGCGCGACAGCGCCTCGTCCAGCGGCACGTAGGCGTGACCGTAGCGGCGGATGCCCTTCTTGTCGCCGATGGCCTTGGCGAAGGCCTGGCCGAGGGTGATGCCGATGTCCTCGACGGTATGGTGGTCGTCGATGTGCAGGTCGCCCTTGCACTCGATGTCCAGGTCGATCAGACCGTGGCGGGCGATCTGGTCCATCATGTGCTCGAGGAAGGGAACCCCGGTATCGAAGCGGGCCTTGCCCGTCCCATCCAGGTCGATGGAAACCTTGATCTGGGTTTCCAGGGTGTCGCGCGCGACGGATGCCTTGCGTTCGGCCATCACCAGCTCCACAGCTAACACTGCACGTAATTATAAGAAGGGCCGGCATTATAGGCGCGCCGGGCGCTGCGCGGCTATGGGCGGTGGTCGGCGCTGGCCGATCACCGCAGGTTTTCCCTACACTGCCGGGCCGTCACCGAGGAATCGCCCATGCCCGTCATCGTCCAGCACCTGACCCAACCCAGCGACCAGGACCGCCAGGACCTGCTGAAGATCTACGCCGATGCGCCAGACTGGCTGCTGCTGCCCTTCGCCAATGCCGAGGCGCTGGTGGAGCAGGGCCTGCGCGAGGGCCGACTGCTGGCCGGACGCTTCAACGATCGCCTGCTGGGGGCCGCCTGGGTCGAGCGCGATGCGGACAACTGGCGCCTGTCGCGCCTGTGCGTACGCCGCGTCACCCGTGGACGGGGCGTGGCCCGGCGGCTGCTGGAGGAAGCCCAGCGCCTGGCCATCCTGCAAGGCGCCGCGCTGCGCCTGAGCGCGCCGGCCGACCAGCCGGACGCTGCCGCCTTCGCCGAACACCTGGGCCTGACGCTGCAACCGGCCTGAGCCCCAGGCGCGCATTCCACGAGCAGCTCGGCAGGAACCGACGTGCGGGGGAACCGCGCGCCAACGCTCCGTTCAAACCTGGCAGATCCTGCGCCTTTCTCCTCCGCCTGAGCCGCAGGTGCGTCATTGATATACTTCCCCGCTACTCCACCCGCCGCCTGAACAAGGACCCGTCATGAAAGCGTTCGGCAAAATCCTCGGCATCGTTGTCCTGGTCCTGCTGCTACTCCTCGTCGCCGCAGGCTTCGTGCTGACCCACTTCTTCGATCCGAACGACTACAAGGACGAAATCCGCCAACTGGCCCGCGACAAGGCCAACGTCGAGCTGAACCTCAAGGGCGACATTGGCTGGAGCCTGTTCCCCTGGCTGGGCCTGGAGTTGCACGACACCAGCGTCGCCACCCTGCAGGCGCCCAACCAGCCGTTCGCCGACGTGCAACTGCTGGGCATGTCCGTGCGCGTGCTGCCGCTGCTGCGCAAGGAACTGCAGATGAGCGATATCCGCGTCGAAGGCCTCAACCTGAGCCTGAACCGCGACAAGAACGGCGCCGGCAACTGGGAAAACATCGGCAAGCCCATCCAGCCGGCCGACGGCGCCCCCGTCGGCTCGCAACCAGCCCCCGCGCCCAGCGAACCGGCCAAGCCCGCCGCCGAAGCGCGTCAGCCGATGAAGCTCGACATCGACAGCCTGACGGTGAAGAACGCGCGCATCGACTACGCCGACGCGCAGAGCGGCAAGAACTACACGGTCGAAGGCATCGAGCTGACCACCGGCGCCATCCGCGAGGGCAGCAACATCCCGCTCAAGCTCAGCGCCTACCTGGGCAGCAACCAGCCGGTGATCCGCGCCCGCACCGAACTGACCGGCAACCTGCGCTTCGACCGCGCACTCAAGCGCTACCAGCTGGAAGACGCCAAGCTGTCCGGCGAAATCTCCGGCGATCCCCTCCAGGGCAAGACCGCCAACTACAGCGCCCAGGGCCAACTGGTGCTCGACCAGGCCGCCCAGGTCGCCGAGTGGAACGGCCTGAAGGTCACCGTCAACCAATTGCGCGCCCTCGGCGAGATCAAGGCCCGCGAGCTGGACAAGGAACCCAAGTTCGATGGCGGCCTGTCGCTGGCCCCGTTCAACCTGCGCGAATTCCTCGGCGGCATCGGCCAGCCCCTGCCGGAGATGGCCGACGCCACCACCCTGACCAAGCTGGAACTGGCCACCCGCGTTGCCGGCACCCGCAACAGCCTGAGCCTGGGCGACATCAAGCTGAAACTCGACGACAGCAACTTCAGCGGCACTCTCGGCATCGCCGATTTCAGCAAGCAGGCCATCCGCGCCCAATTGAACGGCGACCGCCTGGACCTCGACCGCTACCTGCCGGGCAAGGCCGCCAAGGCCCAGGAAGCCACCAGCGCCGCGCGCAAGGCCGAAGTCGAGGCCACCACCAGCAACGCCATCCAGGGCGACACCCCGCTACCCAACGCGCCGACCCAGCAGGCCTGGAGCGACGCGCCCATGCTGCCGGTCGCGCGCCTGCGCACTCTCGACCTGGACGTCGCCCTCCAGCTCGGCCAGCTAACCCTCGACAAGCTGCCCATCGAGAACGCCAGCCTCAAGCTGCGTGGCCAAGGCGGCCTGCTCAACCTCGACGACATGCGCGGCGAACTCTATGACGGCAAGTTCAACGCCAGCGCCAGCCTCGACGTGCGCCAGGACGTGCCCCTGCTCAAGGCGCAGAAGCACATCAGCGATGTCCCGGTGGACCTCCTGCTCGAATCCCAGGGCCAGAAGCCGCCGCTCAAGGGCCTGCTGGACCTGGACGCCGACATCACCACCCAGGGCGCCAGCCAGAAGGCCTGGATCGACAACCTCAACGGCACCGCGCGCTTCGTCCTGACCCAGGGCGTGCTGCTCAACGCCAACCTGGAACAGCAGCTGTGCCAGGGCATCGCCACCCTCAACCGCAAGAGCCTCAGCTCGGCGCACGGCGGCAAGGACACACCGTTCCGCGAACTGCAGGGCAACCTGACCTTCCGCAACGGCGTGGCCAGCAACCCGGACCTCAAGGCGAGCATTCCCGGCCTCACCGTCAAGGGCAACGGCGATATCGACCTGCGCGTGCTGGGCATGGACTACCGCGTCGGCGTGATCATCGAGGGCGACAAGAGCGACATGCCCGATCCGGCCTGCGAAGTGAACAAGCGCTACGTCGGCATCGAATGGCCGCTGCGCTGCCGCGGCCCGCTGGAACTGGGCGCCAAGGCCTGTCGCCTGGATCGCGACGGCCTCGGCAAGATCGCCGCGCAACTGGCCGGGGACCGGCTGAACCAGAAACTCGAAGAAAAGCTCGGCGACAAGGTCAGTCCCGAACTCAAAGACGCACTCAAAGGGCTGTTCAAGAAGAAATGACCCCGGAACGCTTCAACTCGGCGGTGCTCGACTGGTTCGACCGCCACGGCCGCCATGACCTGCCCTGGCAGCAGAACATCACCCCCTATCGGGTGTGGGTCTCGGAAATCATGCTGCAGCAGACCCAGGTCAGCACCGTGATGGGTTACTACGACCGCTTCATGACCGCGCTGCCGACGGTGGCGGACCTCGCCACCGCGCCGGAAGACGAAGTCCTGCACCTGTGGACCGGGCTGGGCTACTACACCCGTGCGCGCAACCTGCACAAGACCGCCAAGGTGGTGATGGAACGGCACGGCGGCGAATTTCCCCGCGACGTCGAGCAACTCACCGAGCTGCCCGGCATCGGCCGCTCCACCGCCGGCGCCATTGCCAGCATCTCCATGAACCTGCGCGCGCCGATTCTCGACGGCAACGTCAAGCGCGTGCTGGCGCGCTACCTGGCCTGCGACGGCTATCCGGGCGAGCCCAAGGTGGCCAAGCAACTGTGGGACGCCGCCGAGCGCTTCACACCGCACGAACGGGCCAACCACTACACCCAGGCGATGATGGACCTGGGCGCCACCCTCTGCACCCGCAGCAAGCCGAGCTGCCTGCTCTGCCCGCTGCGCGAGGGCTGCCGTGCGCACCTGCTGGGCCGCGAGAGCGCCTTTCCGGTACCCAAGCCGCGCAAGGAACTGCCACGCAAGCGTACGCTGATGCCGATCCTGGCCAACCGCGAGGGCGACATCCTGCTCTACCGCCGTCCGTCGACCGGTCTCTGGGGCGGGCTGTGGAGCTTCCCCGAACTGGACGACCTGGCCGCCCTCGCCCCCCTGGCCCAGCGCCACGCCCTGCGCCTGGGCGAGCGCCGCGAACTGCCCGGCCTGACCCACACCTTCAGCCACTTCCAGCTGGCCATCGAGCCCTGGCTGGTGCGCGTCGAGGACGCAGCCCCCGCCGTGGCCGAGGCCGACTGGCTCTGGTATAACCTCGCCACCCCACCGCGACTCGGCCTTGCCGCTCCGGTGAAGAAGCTGCTCAAACGAGCCGCCGACGTGTTGAACGCAGGAGAAATGTCATGACCCGACTGGTGATGTGCCGCAAATACAAAGAAGAGCTGCCCGGCCTCGATCGCGCGCCCTATCCCGGAGCCAAGGGCCAGGACATCTACGAGCACGTCTCGAAGAAAGCCTGGGACGAATGGCAGAAGCACCAGACCATGCTGATCAACGAGCGCCGCCTGAACATGATGAACGCCGAGGACCGCAAGTTCCTCACCGCCGAGATGGACAAGTTCCTGTCCGGCGAGGAATACGCGCAGGCCGAGGGCTACGTCCCGCCCAGCGCGTAAGTTTCGGTATTATTTGAAAAATTTTTTCGCGGCACGCTTGACACCCCTTCCGAAAACCCTTTTAATGCGCGCCACGTTGCCCAGGTAGCTCAGTTGGTAGAGCAGGGGATTGAAAATCCCCGTGTCGGCGGTTCGATTCCGTCCCTGGGCACCAAACATAGGTGTCAAGCAGTCCCTACGATGCTCGGCAACACAGAGAAACCGGCTCTTGAGCCGGTTTTTTTGTTTCTACCGGTCCCTACCGTTCCCTTGTAAGCCCAAATTTTTGTGAGTAGACGCAGTTCGGTCCTCACTTTCTACTCACACCGGATCGCTAAATTAGCGCCCGGAGTGGCTTCCAGAGGAATGCCGTGCCTCTCACAGACTCCACAGTCCGCACAGCCAAGCCCCGCGAGAAGCTCTACCGCCTCTCCGACACCCTGGGCCTGAGCCTCGAAATCACCACTACCAGCAGCAAGCTCTGGCGCTTCCGCTACCGCTTTGCTGGCAAGCCGAAAATGATCAGCCTGGGGCCCTACCCCGCCGTCACGCTCGCCAAGGCCCGAGAATTGCGCGACGTTGCACGCTCACAGGTTGCCGCTGGGATACCAACAACAACCCTGGCCCGCTCGAAATTGAAGTGCGCGTCGCAAGCGGGACTCGAGTCTTCTCCGTTGTTCCGCCAGGTGGCTTTATGAGAATCATCGCCGCCGACAAGGACGACGTTAACTTCCTCCATCGCGAGGCAAGAGTTCCCGGTGAAGACAGCATTAGCCAATGGATGCGCGAGCAATTGGACAGGCGCCGCTTGGGGGACCTGTGATGGCCAGACTGCAAACTATCAAGCCGCGCCTGCAGGAAGCTACAGGCCGTCAGCTCCAATCGGTGCCCAGCCCCAGGGAGCGCAGGATGACCGGCAGGAAGCTCCAGGAGAGGCACCTGCGCGTGTGGTCGAAGGATCCATGCTGCGCCCACTGTGGAAGGCTCTGCGCCTTCCCTGACGGCTTTGAACTCGACCACAAACTACCGCTGTTCCAGGGTGGTGCGGACACCGACGACAACTGCCAGGTGCTTTGCTCAGGCCCTGATGGGTGCCATGCGAAGAAGACCACCAGCGATCTCGGTCAAACCAGAAAGCGTACGATCGGCGTCGACGGCTAGCCTGTCGGGTGAGGGGATAGGCCAATACTTCCAGGCACTCGGTAGGGAAACCGTCGCGCCGTCGATCGACCACTAACCGCAACAATTTTCCCGCAGCACCAGCCAGGCACCGGGGGGGTATTCGGATATTCCATACCCCTTTCGACTGGAAACCACGCCCCCTCTCACCCGCAGATTAAATCTCCCTTTCAGACTCGTTAATCAGCAAATGGGATTGACGACCAGTCTGAAAACCGCGCAGCACCTGGGCTTGAGCGGCATTTGAGTTCGTTAACTTAACCTTGCCGGTCTAGCTATACCGATATACCAGCCGGACACCGAGGAATCGCATATGGAAGGCAGCTTTTTGCTTACTACTGAGGAGGTCGCGGACCTGTCTGGTTACCAGAAGCCATCCGCCCAAGCCCGCTGGCTGAAGCAGAATAATTTCCCTTTCGTGGTAGGCGGTGATGGTCGTCCAAAGGTGCTGCGCCAGGTAGTCGAGACGCGCCTTGGCGGGAAATCAACTGAGAAGAAGCGAGAGCCACAGCTTCAACTTCGCTCAGGCCAACAGTCTCAGCCGTGAGGCACAACGGATTCCGAATCCGCTGTGCAATTTGTCTCCCGGAAAGGGGTTAAACCAGCAAGGGGAATGGCCGTTTTACTGAGCTGGGCTTAGCCAATCGTTTACCCCTTCTGGTCTTCTGCTGCTGGCTGGGAACGGAATTTAGCCGGCTTTGCAGCTGTGTCTGGACCCACTGCTCATAGGCCTCGACGCTGTATAGCGTCCTCCTACCGTCCTTAACCCAGATACTCTCAGGAATCTGTTTGCGGAAGCGGCGCGTTCGAAGTGAAGCGACGCTGGTGCCGAGTAATTTGGCGAATTGCTCCTCAGACAAGAACCGAGACGCGATGCATCTGCGCTGGCCTGGCTCGTCTAACAGTTCAGCAAGTCGTTGCACTCCATCTGCAATCCTGATGATTTGGGTGTGTATCTCACGAAGCACGTCAGCGATCGCACCCGCATCATGTATTTCCATCGCCCTCGCCCCCTTCTAGCGCAGTCGAATAGGTGGACGGACTTTCTACCCACCTGGCGATGTCTGATTGGCGCCAAGCGACTGAATTTGGCCCGAGCCTGACTTGCCTTGGGAATATCCCTTCACGCATCCGACGATAAACAGTGTTCCGTCCAAGCCCGGTTGTATGGAGCACCTCTTCGAGGCGCATTAATCGATCGACCGTAGTGGCTTCATTCATGACGCTTACCTCAAGAGGGCTACCCGACCCCGCTTCACTAATGCCATTAGAGCAAAGCTCAACGGGCACCCTTCAGCCTATTCTCCTCCTCTGCCACATCCCTTGAGAGCACCCAGGAAACGATTTATAAGATTGTCTCGATCTAACGACCAAGGATGACAAGATGATCAAGCCAGTAGATTCCAGCACCACCATCTCTTACGACGCAAAGACTCTCCCTCTGAGTGAGGAAGATAAAAAAGCTGAAGAGCTCGCCGCACGCTTGGAGGAAGAGGCGGCAGCCGAAGAGGAAGAGCTGAACAACCCTCTTGATCCTGATGATCAGGAAGGTTGGGAACACAATATCGAAAGGCTGAACGACGCCTAACATCGTACCAGTTGGTCGAGAGGTGCGAGGATGACCTGGAATCTAGCCAACCTATCCCCCGAGGAGCGCGCAGCAGAAGATCAGAGGCGACGTGATGCATTGCTACGCCATCAGAATGCTGGGAAATTCGCGACCGTTGCTGATCGGGAGTATCACCGAATCCTGATGGGTCGGCTCACGCATCAGAAGCTATGGGTCGGCTGGGCTCGACGACATCGAGTCTGACGAGTTACGCAAAGAGCTCAAGCGCCGGCTGAACGATTTCCAGGCTAGCATTGCTGCGCCACGATCCTTCTAGCTGAGAAACGAAAAGCCCCGCAGTGCGGGGCTCATATTCTGATCTGCTCGAACTTCCCAGGCTCAGTAAATCGCCAGCTGACCTTGAAGGCCGCGCCACCACTAATGAGTGATGATTGTTTAAGGATTGCTGGCCACCAACGAACCAGATTATGTGCTTTCTTCCAGTAGTCCTCTTGGCCCCACTGTTTCGCAAGGCAGAAAATCGGTATGCCGCTTTCACGGAAAGCTCTCCGCTCGACATCCCCTTTCGTGAACTTGTCCTGCGATATGACAGCCCACCCCCCTTCCGCGGCAAGCGCGGCGATCCAGTGTACGTCTGGTGTGCTCATGGGGAATTTGTCCCGCAAAGGGACTACCGCATGACCATCAGCCTTGCAGAGCTCGTTGAGAGCCCTAGCAAGAGCTGGAGGAAGGTTGTTGTCGATAAGGAAATTCAAGCGGCTAGTCCATGCTCATAGGCGACCGCAGCTTCCACTGCTGCGGGCTTTATCTCGTATAGTGCCGCGACGCGTCGGATGTTCTCGCCTTCCGCCAAATAGGCTTGGTAGATGGACGACGTATCGATTCCTACTGAGTTTAGTGTCGGCTTTCCAAAGTTTATCTGCGGATCAAGCACCACAGCCTTGCTCCGTTTTACCGGATACCAGCGCTGGGCCTTGCCCTCCTCGGCATAGTCGATACCTTCGTAAAGTGACGGTCCAATCACCTGCTTGAATACCAACTGGCGCTTTGCCAAATCCAGGATCGTCTCATCGCCTGTCTCATCCAGGACGGTCGCAAAAATGCTCCTCCCGTCTGTCTGGAATCTCCTACAGGTGAAGGGGTAGGCTTGGTGGAATAGCTCACGCGCTTGGCGGGATGCAGCCCTAATCGCCTGAAGGCTTACGCCATGCCGGCGGAAGGCATGAACAAAACGGATTTCCAGCAGGTCATGGAAACCAAGCAGTCTCTCCTCAGTAAAACTAAGCTCTGGCGCCCAGAGGCCTGGCAGCTCTACACCATCCGACTTGTATCCAAACATCCATCTGCGAATGTCTTTAGCTGGTATCCCGGTGTAAAGCGACGCTTCGTAAGGTGTGTAGATCCCCACCCCTATGAGGCGGCTTGGTGATTCTGAATGCTTCATTGCCCCCTCCTTGATTCCTAGATTCTTTAGGTTGATTTTGCTTTCCATGCAGTAGCTTAGGCAACGTTTATCAGACGATGGGCCAGGTCCTACTGCCCCATGATCCTCCTTAACTATCGCCCTTCGCCTTTGCCAGCGGAGAGAGCAATTTTCGGAGCTTCCAGCCCGCCAACCCCATGACCGCTCCACTGACGAGCTTCATGATGAGCGCGTCGTCACTGGGGTTACGAAGCAGGAAAAGAGACACGCCGAATACCGCCACCGCTGAGATCAGGGCGGCAAGCCAGGCCTTCTTGAAAATCAGGCCAATCACGATACCGATCACCCAGGCAATCGGATCAAGGAACGATGCAACGATCAGTGCAAAGGTCGACATAGGCCAATCTCCAGTGATGAATCAGTTACCCATGATCCTCCGGTACTCCTGCTGGTACTGGTCGTAGGGCAGGTTACGCTGCTGGAGCTGCTGAATCTGCTGCTCCTTGGATGGGGCGTAGGTCGGCTGAGCGTATGCTTGTGGCGGCGCTGATCGTGTCTGCACATAGCCGCCGCAGCCAGGCTTACCGTTGTCGATGATCAGGTTGCCTTCGGCCGTGAACTGGACCATGCCAAACAGGAAGGCGAAAAATTCCTGGTCGATCACGACGTTCGAGAGGCCGACGGCGCATTGGTCCTTCTCGATAGCGCGGTCGATAGCTTCTTTGATGTTGGGCTGTCCAAGCGGAATAATGATCACGGGGATGCTGTCGCTGCCGGACACCCGGCGCCCCTCGCTGAATTGCCCTGAGTTCATGTTCACGTTCTTGCTGCTTGCAACCGTGAGATCTGCGACGCGGGTGGTGCAGCCGTCCAGCATGGCGCTCATTGCGAGTGCAGTAGCAGTGAAACGAATCGCGCGCATGGCGACCTCCTTGTCATCTTGGATTGAAATAAGGTGCTGTGCTTACCATTTGCAGCCTTTCCTGATGTCTGCGAATGCCGCGTCAGCACCTGAGGAGTCAAAAATCGCAGTTACCGGGCTCTCGTTGTATGGGGTAACGCTAGCGATGAACGACTTGCTGCTGGCTAGCTTCTTGAGTACGCCAACGGGGGAGCCTGTGAATCGCCCCGGCTTTCCTAGACACTCTCCAAGCTCTGGAAATAGCGCTTTTCAAACTCCACTGGCGATAGCTGCATAGCGCTGCTGTGCCGGCGTTTGGGGTTATAAAACATCTCGATGTAATCGAACACATCACTGCGAGCTTCTTCGCGAGTGCCGTAGGTTTTCCGTCGGATGCGTTCGCGCTTCAGCAACTGGAAAAAGCTTTCTGCCACCGCGTTGTCGTGACAGTTGCCGCGTCGACTCATGCTGCTGATGAGATTGTTGGCCTTGAGGAAACTCTGCCAGTCCGAGCTGCTGAACTGGCTGCCCTGGTCGGAGTGGATCATCACTTCCTGCTTGGGCTTGCGCCGCCACACCGCCATCAGCAACGCATCGATGGCCAGGTCGCTGCACATCCGTGGTTTCATCGACCAGCCAATCACCTGGCGTGAAAACAGATCCAGCACCACCGCCAAGTACAACCAACCCTCATAGGTGCGGATGTAGGTGATGTCGGTGACCCAGACCTTGTTCGGTTCACTGACGTTGAACTGCCGCTCCAGGCGATTGGGCGAGGCCACCGTCGGTCTGCCACCGTAATAGCCGGGACGCCGACGATAACCGGTCTGCGAGCGCAGCCCCTCTCCCCGCATCAGGCGAGCCACGCGGTGCCGGCCACAGGACTCCCCCAGTTCACGCAGGTCGTCGTGGATCTTGCGGTAGCCGTAGACCCCACCGCTTTCCAGCCAGGCATGCTTGATCAATCCGAGCAGGCGCTGATCTTCCTTGGTGCGTACGGATTTCGGCTCGGCCAGCCAGGCGTAGTAACCGCTGGGATGCACCTTGAGGGTCTGGCAGAGACGCCGTACCGGGTACTCCACCGACAGCTTGCTGATGAAGGCGTACTTCAGCCGGACTCCTTGGCAAAGTACGCGGCGGCCTTTTTTAGGATGTCTCGCTCTTCGGTCACCCGCTTGAGTTCGGCGCGCAGACGACGCAGTTCGGCCTGCTGATCGTCTTCCTGCTGCCGTTGTTCCTGGGGCTTGCCGTAGCGCTTGATCCAGGCATACAGGCTATGCACCGACATGCCCAGCCGCGCTGCCACCTCGGCCACGGGGAGGCCGCGCTCGGTCACTTGCTTGACCGCTTCGATTTTGAATTCTTCGGGGTAACGCTGGTTGCTCATGGCACCTCCTAACGGGCCTCATTATGAGGCTTGGAGGTGTCTACGAAACTAGGGGCTATTCAGTTCGTCTTGTTCAACCGAAGGATGATGACGGTTCGCCCCTCAGGAACGGCGCCGATTGGCAGCACAACAAAGATAGTGATTTGTGTGTAGACACAGATGGCGACGATGATCGCAACCGCTAAGCCAATGATGGTTTTCATGACGACCTCCATGTCATTTGACCTCATTTTGCCACTACGGAATCGCTAGCGTCATCCGCTAAAGGTGCGAGCCAAGCCTGCTGTCACTTACACAAATGTGAGTAGAATTGTGAGTAGATCACAAACCAAAAAACAAAAGTCTCAGCATCTACGCAGTCTGTAGCCGACACTTCGATTCCGTCCCTGGGCACCAAGCCTTCCGAAAAGCCCCTGAAATCGCGAGATTTCAGGGGCTTTTTCATTTCCTTCCGCACAAGTCACTCCCCCGCCCCGGCACGCTCCCGCGATTCGTATCGAATGTTTGCCTAACTACAGTGTCTACTGGCACGTAGCACACCGATCTTTCAGAATCATGACCGTCCGGGCGATTTTCACCATTTGAGTGAGATACCCTCCGGGATTCGACGTTTCGTAGCGGAGTCACTGTGCGCGCATTCATTCGCTGGTGGAATTCACGGGGCAACCTGGTCACCCTGTCAGTCCTTTTCCTGCTGGTCCCCCTGATCGGCCGCCACAGCCTTGGCTGGGGCACCCCGCTGGGCTACCTGTCCGACCTCGCGCTCGGCACACTGCTCGTGGTGGCGCTGCACAACCGCCGCCTGTTCATCGCGATTCCGGTGATGCTGGTCTGGGCCCTGTCGGTCATCGGCACCGCCGAACTGGTCAGCGCCGTGGGCCGCATGCCCGCACCGGAAGACCTGCACTTCCTCACCGACCCGACCTTCGTCGCCAATTCCACCGAAGGCGGCGGCCTCAATCACCAGCACCTGGCCATCGCCATCGGCGCCGGCATCCTGCTTTGCGCCCTGCTCTGGCGCCGCCGCGAGCAGCCGCTGCCGCGCTACGCCTATGCGCTGCCGGCCGCGCTGCTGGCCGGCCACTTCGGCGTGCAGTACTTCCAGCCCAGCGACGCGGAAATGTGGAAGCAGTTCAACCTGCCGCACCAATTGGCATCCCGCGCCATCACCAGCGGCGAGATGGCCTATCAGGACTGGCGCGACCGCGATCTGCCGGAGGCCGTCCCGAACGTCACCGGCCTGACCCAGCACGATCTGAGCGGCACCCCGCTGCTGTCCGGCCGTGGCCAGGCGAAGAACGTGCTGATCATCGCGATGGAAGGGATTCCGGGCGCCTATGTCGCCACCAACCGCGCCGCCCTGAGCAGCAGCTACGAAGAAGCGATGATGCCCAAGCTCAGCACCTGGGCCGAACGGGCGATGACCACCCCGGATTACGTGGTGCACAGCCACCAGACCATCCGCGGCCTCTACGCCATGCTCTGTGGCGACTACAGCAAGCTGGACAACGGCACGCCCAAGGGCGTCGAACTGCTGGGCAACCCGACCCGCGCCGCCGAGTGCCTGCCATCGCAGATGCACCAGGCCGGCTTCAGCACCCACTTCCTGCAGGGCGCCGGGCTGCGCTTCATGGCCAAGGACAAGGTGATGCCGGCTATGGGCTTCGACAAGACCCTCGGCCGCGACTGGTTCAAGAAGAAGCCCTACCTGGAGTTTGCCTGGGGCATGGACGACAAGGCCTTCTTCGAAGGCGCGCTGGACTACGTCGGCCAACTGCGCCAGAAGAAGCAGCCGTGGATGCTCACCCTGCTGACCGTCGGCACCCACCAGCCCTACTCGGCCACGCCGGAATACCTCGCGAAGTACCCGACGCCGCGCCAGGCCGCCATTGCCTACCTGGACGACGCCGTGGATGCCTTCCTCAAGGGACTGGAAGAGAAGGGCGTGCTGAAGGACACCCTGGTGATCGTCACCTCCGACGAGTCCCACGGTATCGATAACGTGCGCCTCGCTTCGGCGTGGGGCCTGAACCTGGTGCTCGCACCGGAACAGGCCGCGCTGCCGCCGGTAAAGGCCGGCGTCTATGGTCACGTGGACCTGGAGTCGTCGATCCTCGACTACTTCGCCATCAAGGCGCCGCAGGATATCGCCGGCCGCTCGCTGTTCCGCGAGTACCAGACCGGCCGGGAAATGGTCTCCTTCACCAACGGCATGCAGCGCTACCACGATGGCAAGGGCACCTTCGTCGAGTGCGATTTCCAACAGGCCTGTCGGCGCTACAAGAGTGACGGTTTCATCGCCAACAGCGCCAAGTTCGAGGGCCGCTTCAGTGGCCGCGACGCCCGCCTGATGACCGCCCGCGCCGACATCCTCGACCAGTCGGTGGTCAACGCCCAGTCGTCCCGCGAGTACCAGTTCGCCACCCGTGAGCGCATTCGCCTGAAGCCGCAGGTCACCAACGAGTACACCGACAACCTGATCGGTGCGCAGTACCTGGAGTTCCCGGCCAACTCGCACACCACGGTGAGCCTGAAGATCCGCGCGGTCCAGATGGACAGCAAGGGCGCGCGCATTCAGCTCAAGACCCGCTCGTTCGAGCAGCCGGTGCCGATCCCGATACCGGAGTTCCCACTGGTCAAACGCAACCAGCCGCTGGCGGTGTCCTTCTCCTTCGACAACGAGAAAGTGCTCAAGGCGTTCTCCTTCCACCTGCTGGCCGAAGGCAAGGGCATCATCGAGATCACTGACTTCCACGTCATGACCGAGCCGCGCAAATCCCCGGTCAACGCCAGCGAGCCGGGGGCTGCCGGCCTGGCCGACCGCGAGGCGCTGCCGATCCCTCGCCTCTCCGGGCACCCGAACCTGATGGCCAGCCAGCCGGCGGAATCCCAGGGTGACGCGGTACCCGCCGATGCCGTTGAAGATCCGGCACCCCAACTGCGCCAACTGATGCAGTGAGCGAAGCCGGCGGCCGCCCGGGCCGCCGGTCTTTCCCCCATCCACGGAAGCTGGCACTATCGCGCCCCCCCCGCAACGCAATCCCCCGACCTGAGCCGCTAGTTCAGCCCAGGCGACAACACACTGTGGCAATGCGACAACTTGCCACTATCCCGGGGACCAGCGACAGATGGGCGCTTGGCGCACCCTGGGACGCGTGTTAGCTTGCCCCTCGCCAGGATGGCCCCGATTCTGCAGTATCCCCACTGCGAGAGCGTCCTAATAACAATAGAGGAGCCCCCTATGGCCGAGGCCATACCCGCACTGGAAATCCGTAACCTGCACAAGCGTTACGGTGACCTGGAAGTGCTCAAAGGCATTTCCCTGACTGCCCGTGACGGCGACGTCATTTCCATCCTCGGCTCCTCCGGTTCCGGTAAATCCACCTTCCTGCGCTGCATCAACCTGCTGGAGAACCCGCACCAGGGCCAGATCCTGGTTGCCGGCGAAGAGCTCAAGCTGAAGAAGATCAAGGACGGATCGCTGGTGGCCGCCGACGGCAAGCAGATCAATCGCCTGCGCAGCGAACTGGGCTTCGTCTTCCAGAACTTCAACCTCTGGCCACACATGAGCATCCTCGACAACATCATCGAGGCGCCGCGCCGTGTGCTGGGCAAGACCCGCGCCGAAGCCACCGAGATCGCCGAGGCCCTGCTGGCCAAGGTCGGCATCTCCGACAAGCGCCACAGCTTCCCCGCGCAGCTTTCCGGTGGCCAGCAGCAGCGCGCCGCCATCGCCCGCACCCTGGCGATGCAGCCCAAGGTCATCCTCTTCGACGAGCCAACGTCCGCACTGGACCCGGAAATGGTCCAGGAAGTGCTTAACGTTATCCGCGCGCTCGCCGATGAGGGTCGCACCATGCTGCTGGTGACCCATGAAATGAACTTTGCCCGCCAGGTATCCAGTGAGGTGGTGTTCCTCCACCAGGGCCTGGTAGAAGAGCAGGGACCGCCGCAGCAGGTATTTGACAACCCGCAATCGGCACGCTGTAAACAATTCATGTCCAGCCACCGCTAACGGAGCATCACTGCATGAAAAACTATAAGAAGATCCTTCTGGCTGTCGCGGCCACCCTGGCAATTGGGGGCAATGCCATCGCCGCGGAGAAACTGCGCATCGGCACCGAAGGCGCCTACCCGCCCTTCAACGGCATCGACGCCAGCGGCCAGGTCATCGGCTTCGACATCGACATCGCCAAGGCCCTGTGCGCCAAGATGAAAACCGAGTGCGACGTCGTCACCTCCGACTGGGACGGCATCATCCCCGCCCTGAACGCGAAGAAGTTCGACTTCATCGTCGCGTCCATGTCGATCACCGACGAACGCAAGCAGGCGGTGGACTTCACCAACCCCTACTACACCAACAAGCTGCAGTTCGTAGCGCCCAAGTCGGTCGCCTTCAAGACCGACAAGGAGTACCTCAAGGGCAAGGTGATCGGCGCCCAGCGCGCGACCATCGCGGGCACCTGGCTTGAGGACAACATGTCCGACATCGTCACCATCAAGCTGTACGACACCCAGGAAAACGCCTACCTCGACCTCTCCTCGGGCCGCCTCGACGGCGTGCTGGCCGACAAGTTCGTACAGTACGACTGGCTCAAGAGCGACTCCGGCAAGGACTTCGAGTTCAAGGGCGAGCCGGTGTTCGACAACGACCAGATCGGCATCGCCGTGCGCAAGGGCGACCCGCTGCGCGAGAAGCTGAACGCCGCTCTGAAGGAAATCGTCGACGACGGTACCTACAAGAAGATCAACGACAAGTACTTCCCCTTCAGCATCTACTGATGCACGTGCCGCGCCGCCCGGACTCGGGCGGCGCGTGCCCCCAGGCGTGATTCCCCATGATTTTCGACCTGCACGGCTTTGGCGATCAGCTGATCGCCGGCACCTGGATGACGCTCAAGCTTTCGCTCGCCGCAGTCTGCGTCGGACTGATCCTCGGCCTGCTGGGCGCGATAGCCAAGACATCCAGGAACACCTTCCTGCGCATGCTCGGCGGCTTCTACACCACCGTGGTGCGCGGCGTACCCGAGACCCTCTGGGTATTGATGATCTATTTCGGCACCGTGAGCGGCCTGAACGCCCTCGGCGACCTGTTCGGCCACCCCGAACTCGCCCTGTCGCCTTTCGCCGCCGGTACCTGTGCCCTGGGCCTGTGCTTCGGCGCCTACGCCACCGAGGTGTTTCGCGGCGCGCTGCTGGCGATCCCCAAGGGTCATCGTGAGGCCGGCCAGGCGCTGGGCCTTTCCGCCCCGCGCATCTTCTGGCGCATCGTGCTGCCACAGGTGTGGCGCGTGGCACTGCCGGGCCTGGGCAATCTCTATCTGATCCTGCTGAAGGACACCGCACTGGTCTCGCTGATCACCCTCGACGAAATCATGCGCAAGGCTCAGGTCGCCTCCAACGCGACCAAGGAACCCTTCACCTTCTACATGACCGCGGCCTTCATCTACCTGGGCCTGACCGTCTTCATCATGGCCGCCCTGCACTACCTCGAGCGCCGCGCCGGCCGTGGCTTCGTGAGGAACGAGCTATGACCGATCTCGAGCTGATCCTCAAATGGATGCCGAAGATGCTCCAGGGCGCCACCCTGACCCTGGAGCTGCTGGCCATCGCCGTGGTCGCCGGCCTGTGCCTGGCGGTGCCACTGGGCATCGCCCGTGCCTCGCGACACTGGTACGTGCGCGCGATGCCCTATGCCTACATCTTCTTCTTCCGCGGCACCCCGCTGCTGCTGCAGCTGTTCATCGTCTACTACGGGCTCGCCCAGTTCGAGAGCGTACGCAAGGGGCCGCTCTGGCCGTACCTGCGCGATCCCTACTGGTGCGCGCTGCTGACCATGACGCTGCACACTGCGGCCTACATCGCCGAGATCCTGCGCGGCGCCATCCACGCCATCCCGGTGGGTGAAGTGGAAGCCGCCCGCGCGCTGGGCATGTCGCGTCGCCAAGCACTGTTCCACATCATCCTGCCGCGCGCCGCGCGCATCGCCCTGCCGGCCTACAGCAACGAGGTGATCCTCATGCTCAAGGCCAGCGCCGTGGTGTACACCGTGACCCTGTTCGACATCATGGGCATGACCCGCACCATCATCGCCCGCACCTACGAGGCCATGCTGTTCTTCTGCCTCGCCGGCCTGTTCTACCTGGTCATCACCCTGCTGCTGACCCGCATCTTCCGCCTGCTGGAGCACTGGCTGAAGGTGGACTCCATGCAGGGCCGCTGACCGGCGCGCCGCTCGCCCACGGGGCCGCTATAATGCGCGCCCCGTGGCTTCCCCCCGCTTCACACCGTGCACGCCAACGACACTCCCCTGACCGGCCCCGACCTGCTCCAGCGCTTCCAGGCACTGGACGGTTTCCTGCTGGAGCACCGGGCGTTGTGGCGACCGAAACCGTTCACGCAACGGGAGTTGCCCTGGGAGCGCGACCACCCCGAGCTGGCAGCCTGGCTGCGCAAGCGCAGCCTCGAAGACGCCGACGCGCTACACAACACGCCCGAACGCCTCGACGCCCCGGCCCCCTTCCCGGCACTGGCCGCCACGGCCGCCCAGCTTTCAGCCGTTGGCGAACTGTCGGCGACACCTCTGGGCAAGCTGCCAAACCCGCTGACCGTCGACGTCCCCGGACGCAAGTGGCAGCAGATCGAAGCCTTCGCCAGCCGCCTGAATTTCGCCCAGCCACCACGCCAATGGCTCGACTGGTGCGCCGGCAAGGGGCATCTGGGACGCCTGCTGGCACGGAACGGAACACCGCTGCTCAGCCTGGAGTTCGACGCCGCCCTGGTGGACGACGGCCAACGCATGAGTGACCGGCTCCGCTTGCGTGCCCAGCATCGCCAGCAGGACGTGCTCGCGCCCGATGCCAGCGAGCACCTGCAAGCCGAGCACAGCGCCGTCGCCCTGCACGCCTGCGGCGATCTGCACGTGCGGCTGCTGCACCTGGCCAGCGAACGCGGCTGCCGTCAACTGGCCATCGCACCTTGCTGTTACAACCGCATCGACCGCGACGACTACCGCGCGCTTTCCAGCGCCGCGCAAGGCTCCGGACTGCGGTTGTCGCGAGACGACCTGCGCCTGGCGCAGGCCGAAACCGTCACTGCCGGCGCCCGTGTACGCCGGCAGCGCGACAACTCGATGGCGCGCCGCCTGGCGTTCGACGTGCTGCAACGGGATCTACGGGGCATCGACGACTACCTCTCGGTACCCTCGGTCTCGCCGACGTGGCTCGACAAATCGTTCGCCGACTACTGCCGCGACCTGGCCGCACTGAAAGGCCTGCCGGCACCCGCCGAGCGTGATTGGCAGGCCCTGGAGACACAAGGCTGGAAGCGTCTGGCCGTAGTGCGCAACCAGGAGCTGGTGCGCGGGCTGTTTCGCCGCCCGATGGAACTGTGGCTGCTCCTCGATCGCGCGCTCTTTCTCCAGGAACGTGGTTATGAGGTCACGCTCGGCAGCTTCTGTAGCCCGAACATGACGCCTCGCAATCTGCTTCTGCTTGCGGAACGCTTCTGAGACGGGCGTTCCAGGAGTCCATCCACAGCCACTGTGGATAACTCTGTTGAAATCCACGAGAAAAATCGCGCTCACGCCGAGCCCAGACAGGGGCAAGGCTCCCTGAGCATTATCCGGGCGTCTCATTAATTCCTTTTAAAACAGCCTGTTAGAAGAAGTCGCAATGAGCCGCAGCGGGCATATTCGATTCCTACGACCCAATGCAGGCCATTGTGCATAAAGCCCTCGGTTTTCATGCTCACTCCAGATAGAACCTGTTGCTCCAGGCAAACCAATCACGATTATTGGAATTGATTGTTCCCTCATAAAGACAATCAAACCTTGTCAATTGCTGCCTAAGAAGTAATATTTCGAAAAACTTCTCTGCCTAGACAGCTATTAGTCTTGTCATGAATCACTACGACGTTGCGGATTTTCCCTTCAAGGGTTCCATCGGCCACCTGCTGGGAGCCAGCGCGCTCCTCAAGGATCGGCTGCTGGACAAGCACCTGGCGCACCTGGACATCACCGCCGCCCAGTTCAAGGTGCTGTTCTTCATCGGCCACGACCGCGCCAATACCCCAGCCGAGTTGTGCCGTGAGCTGTCCATCGACAGCGGCTCGATGACGCGGATGCTCGACCGGCTCGCACGCAAGGACCTGCTGGTCCGCCAGCCCTGCCAGCACGACCGCCGCAGCGTGCGCCTGCACCTGAGCGAGGCCGGCCACGCCGTGAACGACCTGGCGCCACAGATTGTCGTTGCGGCGATGAACGAACTGGTCGGCCACCTGACCCGCGAGGAGCTGCACACCCTGACCAGCCTGCTCGACAAGATCCTGCAAGCCCACGGCGGCGCCCCGTCGCCGGAGAGCAGAACATGACGCCCTTGCACATCGCTCGTCTGCCGGCCTGCATGCTCGGCGCCGTGCTGAGCCTCGCGGGCTGCGTCAGCTCGTCCGGGCTGTTGCCCAGCGGCCAGGCCACCGAACCCGCCAGCCTGAAGGCGGGGACGACCCTCGCAGGCGTTCCGCTGTCCCCCGCGGCCTGGCCCAGCCAGCGCTGGTGGGCCAGCCTGGGCGACCCGCAATTGGATAGCCTGATCGACGAAGCCCTGCGCGGCACGCCAGACCTGGATATCGCCAGCGCCCGCGCCCGCCAGGCCATCGCCGCCGCCCAAGCGCAGGATGCCGACCGCCTGCCGAGTGTGAAGGGTACCGCCAGCTACGCCGGCATCCGCGCTCCGGAAAGCCTGCTGCCGGCGCCAATGGGCGGCCGCTACTCGGCGGTGAAGTACCTGTCGCTGGGCTTCAACTACGACCTGGACCTGTGGGGCGGCAAGCGCGCCGCCTGGGAAGCGGCCCTGGGCCAGGCCAACGCCGCCGAAGTCGACCGCCAGGCCGCGTCGATCACCCTGTCGACCAACGTCGCCCGCGCCTACAGCAACCTGGCCCACGCCTTCGTCGTCCGCGACCTGGCCCGTGACGAGCTGGAGCGCTCGCAGCACCTCTACCAGCTCAGCCAGAAACGCATGGATGCCGGACTGGACAGCAAGGTCCAGTTGCAGCAGACGCAGACCCAGGTCGCCAGCGCCAAGCAGCAACTGGCCGCCGCGGAACAGGAGATCGCCAGCGACCGCATTGCGCTGGCCGTACTGCTCGGCCAGGGCCCCGACCGAGGGCAGAACCTGCAACGCCCGCAGGTGTTGAACCCCGGCGCCCTGGCGCTGCCCTCCAACCTGCCCGCCGAGCTGCTCGGGCGCCGCCCGGACATCGTCGCCGCGCGCTGGCGTGTCGAAGCGAGCACCAAGGACATCCAGTCGGCCAGGACCGAGTTCTATCCGAACCTCAACCTCGGCGCGATGGTCGGCCTGGCCGCGATGCACACCGAGGACGTACTCAAGGCGCCGAGCCGCTTCTTCCAGATCGCCCCGGCGATTTCCCTGCCGATCTTCGATGGTGGCCGCCTGCGCGCCAACCTGGCCGGCAAGGATGCCGACTACGATCTGGCCGTCGCCCAGTACAACAAGACCCTGGTCGGCGCCCTCGGCGAAGTCGCCGACGACCTCGGCCGGCTGCGCTCGCTGGAACAGCAGATCGGTGACCAGCGCGAGGCACGGAACATCGCCAAGTCCAACTTCGACCTGGCCATGCGCCGCTACGGCGAAGGCGTCGGCAACTACCTCGACGCCCTCAGCGTGCAGCAGCAACTGCTCCTCGCCGAACGCCAGTTGGCCAATCTGGACGCCCAGCGCATCGACCTCTCGGTGCAACTGGTCCAGGCCCTGGGCGGCGGCTACCAGCCCGATACCTCCTCCACTCCCGCCCCGCTCGCCCAGGCGAACGCGGCCGCCGCGCATTGAACGAGGCACCCGACATGAGCACCGCACCGCAAGAAATCCAGGGCAGCAATCCCAAGCGCAAGCGCTGGCTGCTGATCCTGCTCGCCGTCGTCGTGCTGGCCGGCATCGCCAGCGCAGCCTGGCAAATCCTCTACGGCCGCTGGCACGAAGACACCGACGACGCCTACGTGAACGGCAACGTCGTGCAGATCACCCCGCAGATCACCGGCACCGTGGTCAGCATCGGCGCCGACGACGGCGACCTGGTGCAAAAGGGCCAGGTGCTGGTGAAGTTCGATCCGAGCGACGCCGATATCGCCCTGCAGCAGGCCGAAGCCAACCTCGCACGCACCGTGCGCCAGGTGCGCGGCCTGTTCAGCAACGTCGACGGCTACAAGGCCGACGTGGCAGCGAAGAAAGTTGCCCTGGCCAAGGCCGAAGCGGACTTCAAGCGCCGGCAGAATCTCGCCAACGATGGCGCCATCTCCCAGGAAGAACTGGCCCACGCCCGCGACGCGCTGGACACCGCGCGCAGCTCGCTGACCAGCGCCGAACAGCAGCTGGACACCAACCGCGCGCTGGTCGACGACACCGTCATCAGCTCTCACCCGGACGTCAAGGCCTCCGCCGCCAAGCTGCGCCAGGCCTACCTGGACGACGCCCGCGCAGTGATCGTCGCCCCGGTCACCGGCTACGTCGCCAAGCGCACCGTGCAGGTCGGCCAGCGCGTGCAGCCAGGCGCCGCGCTGATGGCGGTGATTCCGCTGGACCAGGTATGGATCGACGCCAACTTCAAGGAAACCCAGCTCAAACACATGCGCATCGGCCAGTCGGTGGAAATCCGCTCCGATCTCTACGGCAGCGAAGTGAAGTACTCCGGCACCATCGACAGCCTCGGCGTCGGCACCGGCAGCGCCTTCTCCCTGCTGCCGGCACAGAACGCCACCGGCAACTGGATCAAGATCGTCCAGCGCGTGCCCGTGCGCATCCGCATCAGCCCGGACGAGCTGGACAGGCACCCGCTGCGCATCGGCCTGTCGATGGACGTCAACGTCAACCTGCACGACCAGAGCGGTCCTGCCCTGGCCCAGCAATCGCCGCGCGAGGCGCTGTTCTCCACCGACGTCTACCAGCAGCAACTGGCCTCTGCCGATCAACTGATCGAACAGCTGATCCACGCCAACCTGGCCGACGCCAACCACCGCACCGCCCAGCGCTGATGCCCCTGACGCCATGAGCCAGAACAGCAGTTTCTCCCCGCCCAGCCTGGTCATGGCCACCATCGGCCTGTCGCTGGCGACCTTCATGCAGGTGCTGGACACCACCATTGCCAACGTGGCGCTGCCGACCATTTCCGGCAACCTCGGGGTCAGCTCCGAGCAAGGCACCTGGGTGATCACATCCTTCGCGGTGAGCAACGCCATCGCCCTGCCGCTGACCGGCTGGCTCAGCCGGAAAGTCGGCGAGGTACGGCTGTTCATCGCCGCCACCCTGTTCTTCGTGATCGCGTCGTTCCTCTGCGGCGTGGCGCAGCAGATGGGCATGCTGGTGGGCTTCCGCGCACTGCAGGGCTTCGTCGCCGGCCCGCTGTACCCGATCACCCAGACCCTGCTGATCTCCATCTACCCCCCGGCGAAAAGGGGGATGGCACTGGCGCTGCTGGCGATGGTGACGGTGGTCGCGCCCATTGCCGGACCAATCCTCGGTGGCTGGATCACCGACAGCTACAGCTGGCCGTGGATCTTCTTCATCAACGTACCCATCGGCCTGTTCGCGGCGATGGTGGTCTACCAGCAACTGCGCGAGCGCCCGGTGGTGATCAAGCATGCGCCAATGGACTACATGGGCCTGGCGATGCTGGTACTGGGCGTGGGCGCCTTGCAGATCGTGCTCGACAAGGGCAATGACCTGGACTGGTTCGAGTCCAACTTCATCATCGGCGGCACGACGGTCGCGGTGATCGCCCTCGCCGTGTTCGTAATCTGGGAACTGACCGACCGTCACCCGATCGTCAATCTGCGGCTGTTCGTGCACCGCAACTTCACCACCGGCACCCTGGCCCTGGTCGGCGGCTACGCCGGCTTCTTCGGCATCGGCCTGCTGGTGCCGCTGTGGCTGCAGACGCAGATGGGCTACACCGCCACCTGGGCCGGCCTGGCGGCGGCTCCGATCGGATTCCTGCCGGTGTTCCTCTCACCGATCGTCGGACGCTACGCACAGAACTTCGACCTGCGCGTGCTCGCCGGACTCGCCTTCCTGACGATGGCCGCAACCTGCTTCATGCGCGCCAACTTCACCACCGAAGTCGATTTCACCCACGTCGCCCTGGTACAGATGCTCATGGGCCTGGGCGTGGCCTTCTTCTTCATGCCGATCCTCAGCATCCTGCTCTCGGACCTGCCGCCCGAGCAGATCGCCGACGGCTCGGGGCTGGCCACCTTCCTGCGCACCCTGGCCGGCAGCTTCGCCGCATCCCTGACCACCTGGCTGTGGAACCGCCGCGCGACCATGCACCACGCCCACCTGAGCGAAAACCTCAGCGAGTACGACCCGGCCACCCGAGCCACCATCGAGCAACTGGGCGGCCCCGGCCAACACAGCTCCGCGCTGCTGGAACGCATGGTGGAAAGCCAGGCCTACATGATTTCCACCATCGACTACTTCACCCTGCTGGGCTGGCTATTCCTCGCCATGCTGGTGGTCATCTGCCTGGCCAAGCCGCCGTTCGGCGCCAAACCTGGCGCGGCAGCGGCGGGAGGGCACTGATCGGGTACTGCATCACACTGTAAAATCAGTGGTTTACACCCAAGGCCGCGCCGCTATAATGGCCATCCTCCTTGCCGGTATAGCTCAGCTGGTAGAGCAACTGACTTGTAATCAGTAGGTCCCGGGTTCGACTCCTGGTGCCGGCACCATCAGATCCACACACAAAGGCCCGCCTCGCAGCGGGCCTTTGTGTTTCTGCCTGACGCGTTGCTCGATGCTCGCAGATTGCATCCACCTGAAGGCACTCCAACGGACGCCGTCATCGCCCAGTCGCATTTTTTGACCCAATCGAGGTCTAACCTGCCAGCCGAGCCTCATGACCGTCAGCAATGACTTGGGCTCCTGTACCCCTATCGTCAACTAAAACCAGGCTGGGCGATGTCAGACGCAACGTTTGCTCGGCGGCCACCAGGCCGGAGTCACAGCCAACAGGCAGTCCCAGCACGTCGGTCCCCAAGAGCCGATACGTGGAAATGGACAGGCAGTGCTATGACATTCGTGTGCAAGTTCATATCATATGCGGCCCGCTCATGCGGATCAGAATGGATTTATTCGCTTCGTTGCCGGCCTGCCCCATTGGGCGCCAGTGGTACGAATCGTACATGGAGGTCCGGCGGCCAAGCAGGCGCTGGCAGAAACACCGCGACACCGCCCTATCCCGGAAAGTCGCGTCGTAGAGGTTGTAAGACCCTGAGAGTCCCCGCTCGTTGCGGGGCGCAGCGGCACTACGGAGTGCCTGCTCGTTAACCCGTGTTCCAGCCCGGTCGGCTACAGCCCCAAAGGTTTCCGCCCGAGGCCAGAGCCAATGCCTATAAGAAGCGGAGCCCAAGTTGACCTCAGCTAGCCCAAGCAATCAGCACGATGAAATCGATCTGATCGAGTTATTCCAAAGCCTCTGGCAGCAGAAGTGGCTAATTGCCGCCATTACCGCCATTGCAGTAGCCTGCGCTGCCGCCTTTGCCTTGCTCAGCACGCCAACCTATGAAGCCAAGTCCGGGGTGCTGCCTCCGCGACTGAGCGATATCGCGGGCTACAACCTGGGACGTCGCGAAGCCGATCTATCTGAGTACAAAGTCGAAGACATTTATCGGGTATTCAAGAGCAATCTGCTGTCCGATGGCGTCAAGCGAGAACTGTTCCAGAAAGCCTATCTGCCCAGCTTGAAGGAAGCCGTAGCCAATGAGGCCCAGGATCGGCTATGGATCCGTTTCAACGACCTGCTGACGGTGAAGGCACCGGACGCCAAGAACAACCCCGACTACTTCACCATCACAGTGCAGCATGAAGATCCCCAAGCCGCCGCTGACTGGGCGAACCGCTATGTGAGCATGGTGGAGGAGAAGACCGAAGCCGATATGAAGGCCAACCTGTTGACCGAGATCGGCACCAAGGCGCAATCCATTGAGCGGCAGATCGAAGTGCTGCGCGCCAGTGCACAGAAGCGCCGAGAAGACCGCATCATTCGCTTGCGCGAGGCGCAGCAAGTGGCCGAAACGGTCGGCATCGATGCCCCCCAGGTCACGGCTGGCAAGACCTCCTCCGACGGCGATCTGGCAGAGTTCATGGATGGCAACCTGATGTACATGCGCGGCGCCAAGGCCATAGGTGCCGAGTTGACCGTGCTGGAACAGCGCAAGAATGACGACCCCTTCATTCCCGAACTGCGCGGGCTGGAAAACCAGATGGCATTCCTCCGCGGCGTGGACGTGAATCCGGACAACGTTTCGGTGTACACCCTGGATAGCAGCGCGGAAGTGCCGCAGACCCCGATCAAACCCAAAAAGGCGCTTATTGTGGCACTGGGACTGGTCTTGGGTGGAATGCTTGGCGTGTTTGTTGCGTTTATTCGCACCATACTCCTTAGACGAACTAATAAGCCAGATTGATAACGATACCAACCGCACGGCGCCTCAAGACGACCGTATAGTTTCAGGTTTATCCGATAAGCAGTTTTCTACCATTTTATTAAATGGACTTTAACATATGTACAAAGCAACAATTGAGCGCCTCAAGTCCAAGGAATCCATTATTGGCATAGTTGGCATGGGGTACGTTGGCTTACCGCTGATGCTGCGTTACAACGCAATTGGCTTCAATGTGCTCGGCATCGACATTGATGAAAGCAAAGTAACCATGCTCAATGCGGGCGAGAGCTATATCGAGCACATACCTGCCGAGAAGATTCTTGCTGCACGAGCGAGTGGATTTGCCGCGACCAACGACTTCAGCCGTGTCGCCGAGTGCGATGCATTGATTCTCTGCGTTCCGACTCCGCTGAACAAATACCGTGAACCGGATATGAGCTTCGTAATCAATACGACCGACGCACTCAAACCATATCTGCGTGCAGGCCAGGTCGTTTCGCTGGAGAGCACCACCTATCCTGGCACTACGGAAGAAGAGCTCTTGCCACGCGTTCAAGAGGGCGGCCTGGTGGTAGGGGAAAATATCTTCCTCGTCTATTCGCCTGAGCGGGAAGACCCGGGCAATCCAAATTTTGAAACCCGCACCATTCCAAAGGTTATTGGTGGCCACACACCTGCTTGCCTGGAAGTTGGTATTGCTTTGTATGAGCAAGCAATCGATCAGGTAGTCCCCGTTACATCAACCAAAGCCGCAGAAATGACCAAGCTGTTGGAAAATATCCATCGTGCGGTCAACATTGGCTTGGTCAATGAAATGAAGATTGTTGCCGATCGCATGGGCATTGATATCTTCGAAGTGGTCGATGCCGCCGCCACCAAGCCGTTCGGCTTCACCGCCTACTATCCAGGGCCCGGCCTGGGCGGTCATTGCATCCCCATTGATCCCTTCTATCTGACCTGGAAGGCTCGCGAATATGGCCTGCATACCCGCTTCATCGAGCTTTCCGGCGAGGTCAATCGGGCAATGCCGGAGTATGTCCTTAGCAAGCTGATGGATGGGCTCAATGACAGCGGCAAGGCGCTGAAGGGGAGCCGGGTTCTAGTACTAGGCATCGCCTACAAGAAGAACGTCGATGACATGCGGGAATCGCCCTCCGTGGAAATCATGGAGTTGATTGAGGAGAAAGGCGGCATTGTTGCCTATAGCGACCCGCACGTCCCCGTCTTCCCGAAAATGCGCGAACACCATTTCGAGCTGAGCAGCGAAGCATTGACTGCAGAAAACCTAGCCAGCTTTGACGCCGTGATACTGGCCACCGATCACGACAAGTTCGACTATGAACTGATCAAGCAGCATGCCCGGCTGGTCGTCGACAGCCGTGGCAAATACCGGGCCCCGGCCGAGCACATCATCAAGGCCTGATTTGTCGTCAAGCAACTCCTGTCCTGCAAGGTCCAACTGCCTTGCAGGGCGCTCGACTCGAAAGGAATACCCATGAAAAATTTTGCCCTGATCGGTGCCGCCGGCTACATTGCCCCCCGCCACATGCGCGCCATCAAGGACACCGGCAACGTGCTGGTTTCTGCTTACGACATTAACGACTCGGTCGGCATCATCGACAGCATTTCGCCGCAAAGTGAATTTTTTACCGAGTTTGAGCGTTTTCTTGAGCATGCCCACCGCATCAAACGCGATCCGGCAACTGCGCTTGATTACGTTTCGATCTGTACACCCAATTATCTGCACCATGCCCATATCGCCGCAGGCCTGCGTCTAGGCTGTGATGTGATTTGCGAAAAACCCCTGGTTCCAACGCCTGAAATCCTGGATGAACTGGCGTTGATCGAGCAAGAAACCGGCAAGCGCGTCTACAACATTCTGCAACTGCGCCACCACCAGGCGATTCTCGACCTGAAGGACAAGGTAGCCCGCGAAAACGCCAGCCATAAGTACGATGTGGAGCTGACTTACATCACCAGTCGTGGCAAGTGGTACATGGAGAGCTGGAAAGGCGACCCGCGCAAATCCTTCGGCGTCGCAACCAATATCGGCGTGCACTTCTACGATATGTTGCACTTCATCTTCGGCAAGTTGCAGCGCAACGTGGTGCACTTCACCGCCGAGAACAAGGCCGCCGGCTATCTCGAATACGAAAAGGCCCGGGTCCGCTGGTTCCTGTCTATCGATGCCAATGATCTGCCTGTCTCGGTAAAAGGAAAAAAGCCTACTTACCGCTCCATCACTGTCAATGGCGAGGAAATGGAGTTCTCGGAAGGCTTCACGGATCTGCATACTACCAGCTACCAGGAAATCCTCGCAGGACGAGGCTATGGCATTGAGGATGCGCGTCATTGCGTGGAGACCGTCAATACCATTCGTTCCTCCGCGATCGCTGGCGTACAGAACGATGAAGGCCATCCGTTCCTCAAGAACCTGAATCGCTGAGGTCCCCATGAGCTATCAGGTGCATCCTTCCGCCATCATCGATGACGGCGCGCAGATCGGCGATGGTTCGCGAGTCTGGCACTTCGTTCACGTTTGTAGCGGCGCACGCATTGGAAAGGGCGTCTCCCTTGGCCAGAACGTATTTGTTGGAAACAAGGTAGTGATTGGCGACCACTGTAAGGTGCAGAACAACGTTTCCGTCTATGACAACGTCACCCTCGAAGAGGGTGTGTTCTGCGGCCCAAGCATGGTTTTCACCAACGTCTACAACCCACGCTCTCTGATCGAGCGCAAGAGCCAATACCGAGACACCTTGGTGAAGCGCGGCGCCACTCTTGGCGCTAATTGCACCATCGTTTGTGGTGTGACCATTGGCGAGTTCGCCTTTATCGGGGCAGGCGCGGTGATCAACAAGGATGTACCTGCTTACGCCCTGATGGTCGGTGTACCGGCACGCCAAATCGGCTGGATGAGTGAATTTGGTGAGCAACTCGAGTTGCCACTTCATGGAGAGGGACAGGTGACCTGTCCGCACACAGGCTCACGCTATGTGTTGAGCGGCAATGGACTGAACAAATTGGATGCACAGTAAATGATCGAGTTCATCGACCTGAAGGCCCAGCAAGCCCGTATCAAGGACAAGATTGATGCGGGTATCCAGCGGGTTTTGGCTCATGGCCAATATATCCTAGGTCCGGAAGTTACGGAGTTAGAGGAAACGCTTGCCGTCTTTACTGGAGCCAAATACTGCATTACTTGTGCTAACGGCACTGATGCTCTGCAGATTGCACAGATGGCTCTGGGGATCGGCCCTGGCGATGAAGTCATTACTCCTGGGTTCACTTATATAGCCACAGCAGAAACCGTGGCTCTTTTAGGTGCAAAGCCTGTCTACGTGGATATAGACCCGCGCACATACAACCTTGACCCCAATCTTCTGGAATCTGCCATTACTCCGCGCACCAAGGCGATTGTCCCGGTATCGCTATATGGTCAGTGTGCGGACTTCGATGCAATCAATGCCATCGCTGCTAAACATGGAATTCCAGTAATCGAAGATGCGGCGCAGAGCTTCGGGGCAACCTATAAGGGAAAGCGCTCTTGCAACCTCAGTACCATCGCCTGCACCAGCTTCTTCCCCAGCAAACCGTTGGGTTGCTACGGCGACGGTGGAGCGATCTTCACCAATGACGATGAGTTGGCAAAAGTCATACGCCAGATCGCCCGTCATGGTCAGGATCGTCGTTACCACCACATTCGCGTGGGCGTAAATAGCAGATTGGATACTTTGCAGGCTGCTATTTTGCTACCCAAACTGGAGATTCTTGCTGAAGAGATTGACCTGCGCAATCAGGTCGCCCAGAAGTACAGCGAGGCATACCCTCCCTACCGTTTTGAAGCTGGGAGCTCAGGCAAACAGCAAGACTCAGTTATTTGGGGAGCCTATATAGAAGCACACAATATAAGTGCATGGGCACAGTACACCGTTCAGGTTGACGATCGCGATAGCGTACAGCAACGCCTACGAGAAGCAGGTATACCAACAGCGGTGCACTATCCTATCCCTCTGAATCAGCAACCGGCAGTAGCGGATACAACAGCACGGTTACCTATTGGGGACGAAATGGCGAAAAGGGTAATGAGCCTACCTATGCATCCCTACATAGGTGAGGCAGTAATTCGAAAGATCATTCAGGCGTTGGCAGGGTGAGCAGCGTCACCCTGTACTCTTTTGCCCAAGGAATGATAGTGGTATAGCCAGATGCGATGTGAGATTCATTTTTTCCGCTGGTCCGCATGGAGAAAAAGAAACTCTCTTGGCAAGAGTTTAAGCAATAACCGCATTGGATGTGCAATGAGTTCCACCAATGAATAAGTACTGGAGAAGCGTTGTATCGGTGCTTACCGGCACTGCTGTGGCACAGGCAATACCTGTGCTCGGGGCATTGATTATTACCCGTCTTTTCGCGCCAGCCGAATTTGGTATTTTTTCCGCCTGGCTGGGATTGGTAATGCTGTTGGTCGTGTTTCTGACTTTTCGTTTTGAGATGACACTTGCGATTGAGGAGGACGGCCAACCACGCCGCCTTGCGGTCGCGGCCACACTTATCACTACAACTCTTGTCAGTGCCATAGTGGCAGCCTCTTTACTAATAGGGGCTATTTTATTTCCCAACCTACTAACTAAATACCCATCAACACTTGTATCCACGTGTCTGCCTACTGCTTTTCTATTTGCAGCAAGTAACCTCTGGCAGGCTTGGGCTGCAGCCGAAGGGGAATACCGAAAACTCTCTTACATGCGAATTATTCAAACCGGGTTAATCACACTATTTCAGATCGGAGCTGGTGTGTGGTTTTCCAACTCAGCCGCCCTGGTGATTTCCCAGCTTCTAGGGCTATTTTTTTCGCTTGCCCTGGCAATATACATAATTCCGCTGAGTAACCTACCCAAAAAATCTGAACTACTAGCCTATACTATTAATTTCTGGAAGAAATACCGCAGGTTCCCAATATTCTCTCTGCCCGCAAGCTTTATAAACACAGCAGCCATTCAGCTACCAGTCTTAATTGTTGCAGGAAGATTTGGCAGCGATATAGCAGGGCTACTAGCAATGACAATTAAAGTACTTGGCGCACCAATAGGCCTACTTGGAAAGTCGGTGCTTGATGTTTTTGTTCGGCATGCTGCCAGCAGCTACCGCGAGCGCGGGGAGTGCCGAGAAGAGTACATCAAAACTTTTTACGCATTAACTTTAGGCTCTCTTGCTTTTTGTTTCATCATGGCGCTCTCAGGCGAGAATTTATTTATATTAGCATTTGGCCAAGAGTGGAGCCACGCAGGAAAAATTGCAGTCTGGCTACTTCCGATGTTTGCATTGCGATTTATAGCAAGCCCATTGAGTTATATGGTTTATATAGCAGACAAGCAGCATCTTGACCTGATATGGCAAATAGGCTTGCTCGGCGTCACACTGGCCTGTCTAGCGTGGATCTCAGAGTACAAGCTTGCACTCCAAGCATATAGCATCAGCTATGCTGCACTGTATCTTATATATCTCGCCATGTCTTATCGTTTCAGCCAGGGGCGGCGAGGATAGTATTTCTGCGCATTCTCAGCCAACTACAAACATATCTATCCATTAACTAGTTATTTCTTATCTATAGTTTACGCCTGGAGTCTCCATGAAAATCTTAACAATTCTGGGTGCGCGCCCTCAGTTTATTAAAGCAGGATCGGTAAGCCGTGAAATAATCAAACAAGCATCATCCGGCGCGGATATTGAAGAGATTATAGTTCATACCGGCCAGCATTATGACGCAAATATGAGCGACATTTTCTTCAGCGAAATGAAAATCCCTAAGCCTGCATATCATCTTGGAATTGGCGGCAATACGCATGGAGCCATGACCGGAAAAATGATTGAGGGTGTGGAAAAAATCTTACTTGAAGAGACCCCAGACTGGGTCATGGTATATGGCGATACCAACTCCACACTAGCAGGCGCCGTCGCAGCTTCTAAATTAAAGATCAAGATTGCACATATTGAAGCAGGCCTCCGGAGTTACAACATGAACATGCCGGAGGAGATCAATAGAATATTGACTGACCGGATCAGCTCAAAGCTATTCTGCCCAACTAGGGTTGCGTATGAAAACCTACAAAAAGAAGGAATTGACAGTTGGTGTAGCGGAGCGAAAGCATCAATCTCCGGCGATGTTATGTTGGATGGCGCAATATTCTACCGAAATTTATCTTGCAAACCTGCAGAAGTCCAACTTTCAGAAGAATATGCATTATGCACTTTGCACCGGGCCGAAAATACTGACGACTTGGACAGACTCAAGAGCATAGTTTCCGCATTAAAATCAATCGCCTCAAAAATGCAGATAGTACTACCGTTGCATCCAAGGACAAAAAAGATCATCGCCACTGCCGGAATCGACACAGCAGGGCTAACTCTTATAGAGCCGCTAGGATATCTGAATATGATATGGCTAATCGATAATTGCCATGTCGTCATGACAGATAGTGGCGGCTTACAGAAAGAGGCCTACTTCTTTAACAAGCCATGCATTACCTTACGTGATGAAACCGAGTGGGTAGAAACAGTTGAGACGGGGTGGAATCGACTGGTTGGGGCTTCAACAGAAAACATAGAAAATGCATTCTTTGACTTTTCGAGAGCCCTCCCACCTCAAAAGGCAGACTTATACGGTAAAGGCGAAGCCAGCCAATATATAGTCAACGAGATGCTACGCAACCATTAATCATCTAGACTGTACATAGTTCAGAAACATAGTTTTTTCCATGCGAGGATGGCGGGTTGAATAAAGATAAAATCGTTGTATTGACTACAGTTCACTCTCGCGAAGACACAAGGGTGTTCCACAAACAAGCGCGTGATCTAGGCAAACAGCCCCAATTCGATGTTACAGTGGTAGTTGCGGACGGGCACGGGGGCGAAGAGAGAAGCGAGTACAACATCGTTGACCTTGGAAAACCTAACAACCGATTCTTAAGATTTCTAGTTGGTGGTTTCAAAGCTTATCGCACCGCCAAAAGCCTCTCTCCGAAAGTAGTTCACTTCCATGACCCCGAACTTATGCTTGTCGCTTGTGCTTTATCCATGAGCGGAATTCGTATTATTTTTGACGTGCATGAAAATGTACCAGAGGACATCAAAGATAAATACTGGATCCCTAGATTTTTGCGCTCAACCATCTCATCCGCTTATGTTTTTCTTGAAAAACTATGTCTCCCCTTCTTCCACAGGGTCTTTGCCGCAACACCAGACATAATGTCACGCTACCCTTCTGACAAAGCTGTTCTGGTGCAAAACTATCCATCCCTAAGCGAATTCGATTTTTCAGCCTCCGCCCCTTCCAGCACGGGCAATAACTATATTGTATATCTAGGAGCCATAACTAAAATCCGGGGCATCGACAACATTGTTCGTGCTCTCAACCTCATTAATACTGAGAAAGATCATGTGAGGTTCTGCTTAGCGGGGTTCTTTCAGGAAAGTGGTCATCTGGAAGAGTTAAGCTTAGAAGAAGGCTGGCGTCATGTAGATTTCATCGGCCCAGTGAAGAGGCATGATGTCCCACGTCTCTTATCCGAAGCGCGCTGCGGGCTGGTTACCTTTTTACCGGCTAACAACCATATAAATGCCCAACCGAATAAGCTTTTTGAATATATGGCCGCCGGAATTCCCCTAATAGCTTCGGACTTCAGGCTATGGCGTGAAATAGTCAAAAAATATGACTGTGGCATATTAGTCGATCCAGAATCGCCAGAACACATTGCCAATGCGGTGCTTGAGATTTTAGAAAACCCTCAACGAAGCACTGAAATGGGTGCCAATGGAAAGAGAGCAGTCTTTGACGTCCTGAACTGGGAGGTCGAGTCAAAAAAAATGATCCAGACTTATCGCTCTTTACTTCAGGAATGTGGCAATGTCGCTCCGTGATTGCACAGGAATTTTAATTAAGCTTTTACTGCTATACGCTTATCTTTTCCTAGTTTACGCACTATATCGCTACGTAGTCGTTGATTTTGGCCTTTATTTTTCGGCGGGCTATCAAAACTCTACGCCGATACTTACCATAACCTGCGTTTGGCTGGGGGCTTCTTCTGTATTGCTACTAGGCCAATATAACTCCATCAACTCGATATACAAACTCTTCTCGCTCTTATTTTTGTTATTGGTGTGCGCACCAGCAACTCTACTTGGCTTCATGGTGAAAAATATTATATTTTCATCTGAAATGCTTTTCATACTTTCCACTATCTCCTTAATTCTCTCTTTATACTCCCACTGGCCAACGATAAAAATTAAAATTCCATTTTCTCTTTCTGATTGGTGGTGGCTTTTTCCTGGATCCGTTTTACTCTGCTTTGTCCTCTATCTCTCAGTATTTTACAAGGGAGAGATTAGCCTCGTCGGGATAGACGAGGTATACGCAAAAAGAGCTCTGGCCAAAGAGTACTCCGCCCCCCTTCTGAACTACCTTACAGGCTGGGTATATGGATTTGCCTCGCCAGTCCTACTGGTTTTCGGCCTACTAAGAAGGCAGTACCTATTGGCACTAGTCGGCCTGCTGGGATTTTCCCTAATATATATGGCAGCAGGTCACAAAACAGCACTTATAGCACCTGCTCTTATTATTTTCTTCTATAAATTTGGCAATCGACTATCAGCACTGAAACTCATCGGACTGGCCGTAGCAGGACTTTCCCTTATCTTGGCTATTGACCTCACATCAGGACAAGGAAGGATTACACCATATACGTTCGACCGAATGGTAGTTGCCCCTTCCGTCCTGAGTCTTTACTACATGGAGTATTTTTCTCTTAACAATCTCATGTATCTATCCTATGGCGTCCTAAAGTATTTTTTCGAAAACCCTTATGGCATCCAGCCTCCAGAGTTAATTGGAAATTATTATTTCGATGGCGACTGGGCGAATGTGAATTTCATTGGCGATGGCTATGCAAACTTTGGTAGCCTGGGTTGTTTTCTTTACTTTTTCATTATTTTGATCATGATTAAGATCTGTGATGGCCTGGTGGCCAGCATGCCCATAAATGTCAGACTTTCGATTTTCATCCCAACAATTTTCTATCTTTTAAACTCAAGCCCATTGACTATTTTATTAACCGGCGGATTATTGCCTTTACTGCTTTACTTATTCCTTTGGCAACCGCAGTTGGTAAGAAAATCCGCGTAGGGAGAGAGCATGGCTCTGGTGTCCATCATCATGCCAGCATATAACTCTGTTAGTTATATCGGAATGGCTATAGACTCTGTCATAAATCAGGAAATTTCCGACTGGGAATTAATAATTGTCGATGACTGCTCCAGCGACGGCACCTACGGCTTTATACATGAGCGATATAGCAGTGAGTCTCGAATAAAACTACATCGACTCGACAAGAATAGCGGCAGCCCTGCAGCACCTAGGAATTTTGGATTAAAACAGGCTCTAGGACGATATATTGCATTCCTGGATGCAGATGACTTGTGGCGACCGGATAAATTAAGCCAGCAACTGTATTGCATGACCAAGAATGGCGCCGCAATATCCTGTACAGCATATAGTGTTATCGATATTAACGGCGAGAGAGTTGGTAGTTTTTACCCTCCAGAGCGTAACAATTACTCAGGCCTACTCAAGGGAAATACAATAGGGTGCCTCACGCTGATGTATGATAGGAATGCCTTCGGGGAACTTCGCTTCCCTAAATGCGGGCATGAGGATTATGCTCTATGGCTTTCGATGCTACGAACTGGGAATATTGTTATAGGCATACAGGAAGAACTAGCTGATTACCGCATCGTCTCAGGCTCTGTATCGTCCAACAAGCTCAGGATGCTGTCTTTCTTCTGGAATATCTACCATAATATGGAAAAATTCTCTCTGATACGCTCTGCCTTCTATTGCCTTAGATATGCAATGCTAAACTCTAGAAAGTACCACTGACATCTTGCACCAACACTTTTATCGAGCGTATCTGTGTGAATAAAATAAAAATCCTTGTTACTGGGGCCTCCGGTTTTATCGGGAGTGCTCTAACGAACTATTTGCTGGAACAGGGACATGAGCTCAGAGCAATAGGGCGTAGCAAGCCCCGCACTGTTTTGAATTTCTTTCATGGCGAGCTGTCTAATATCGAGCTTCTGAACACGGCACTTCAGGGGGTGGACTGTGTTATCCACCTTGCAGGGCGGGCTCACCAACTGCGTGACGAAGCTCGTGATCCATTGGCCAGCTTCAGGAGGGTTAACCTCGACCTTTCTGTCATTCTTGCCCGGCAAGCGGCAAAGGCAGGAGTTCGTCGCTTCGTGTTCATGAGTTCGATTGGCGTCAATGGTGCTACGACGAGTGCTGAGCCGTTCGTTGAAAACACGGCCCCCGCTCCACATTCAGATTATGCGCAATCTAAACTTGAAGCCGAGCAGGCACTGCAATTGGTGGCAGCCGAGTACAGCATGGAGCTGACCATCATTCGCCCTCCCCTGGTCTATGCTGGGCACGCGCCTGGTAACTTCGCCCGATTGCTGCGAATTGTTAAGATGGGCTTACCGCTGCCATTTAGCGCCCTGAACAACCAGCGTAGCATGATCGCCTTGGACAATCTGGTTGACTTAATCGCTACATGCGTGGTGCATCCGGCGGCGGCGGGGGAGCTTTTCCTGGCAGCGGATGGTGATGATCTCTCTACTGCGGAGCTGGTTCATACTCTGGCAGAGGGGATGGGCCGCCGAGCACGACTATTCCCCCTGCCAGTGCGCTTGCTCTCAATAGGGGCTACCCTCCTTGGTAAGCGCGCCATGTATACACAGCTGTGTGATTCGTTGCGCGTCGACGCCTCGAAGGCGCGAAATCTGCTTGGGTGGCAGCCCCAAAAGTCGGCGCGCCAGGCGCTGCTGGAGGCTGGGGGGGAGTACTCTCGTCGTTACAGCCGCTAGAGAGCGATGCGGGTTGTAAGGCCCGGAGAGCGAGGTAGAGTGTTGACCATGGATCAGCCTCTGCCGGGTTTCTAAATGGATTGGACTCAATGGGTGCTTGATGATTCGCTTTTTTGATTTCGTTTTTTCTCTACTGGGACTAATTGTCGGCTCTCCGATTTTGCTAGTTATTTATGTACTTGGCTTACTGGATACTGGTTCGCCAGTATTTATACAAGAGCGCGTCGGTCGGGCCAAAAAACCTTTTACCCTCATTAAATTCAGAACCATGAAGGTGGATACTGCTTCTGTTGCCAGCCATCTCGCATCAGTTTCCTCCATTACGAAGCTGGGAGGCTTTCTGCGCAAGACCAAGCTCGATGAGCTGCCGCAATTGTGGAACGTGCTGAAGGGTGACATGAGCCTTGTCGGGCCGCGACCTAATTTATTTAATCAGGATGAATTGATTGCCGAGCGTGAAGCCTTGGGCATCTATGCCGTCCGGCCCGGCATTACCGGCCTGGCCCAGATAAACGAGATCGACATGTCTACTCCGAAGCTGTTGGCGGAAACCGATGCTAGAATGATCCGCGAAATGTCCTTGCGGAATTATTTCAGCTTCATCATTCAAACGGTTGTTGGAAAAGGCGCTGGCGACCGTGTGCGACATTAAAATCCATATAATTATATAAGATATCGTCATGCTGGGATTAGTTGACTCAATACGCACGCGCTTGCTTCGGATGCCTCGTCGCCACAAGCGCATCCTCCAGGTCACTGTCGATATCTTCCTGGTCTGGATCGCCCTGTGGCTGGCTTTCGTCGTTCGACTGGGCGAATTCAATGCCGTTCGCCCCTTCAACGGCCACGGATGGTTGTTCATCAGTGCGCCGCTGATCGCCTTGCCGCTCTTCATCCGCTTCGGCATGTACCGGGCGGTGATGCGCTACCTGGGTAACGATGCGTTGGTCGCCATTGTCAAAGCTGTTTCGCTTTCGGCGCTGCTGCTGTCCCTGGCGATCTATTGGTACCGTGGAAGTCCGGTGGTCGTACCGCGCTCGATGGTGTTCAACTACTGGTGGCTGAGCCTCGTGCTGCTCGGCGGCTTACGCCTGGCGATGCGCCAGTTCTTCATGGGGAGCTGGTTCGACCCACGGACAAGAACCGATGTCGCTCGCGGTGACGGACGCATACGCGTGGCCATTTATGGCGCCGGCGCTGCGGGCAACCAGTTGGTGGCGGCCTTGCGCATGGGCCGCACCCTGTTGCCGGTAGCATTCATCGATGACGATTCGTCCATTGCCGGGCGGGTCATTTCCGGGTTGCAGGTATACAAGCCCAAGCATATCGCGCAGTTGATCGATGAGACCGCGGCGAGCGAGGTGTTGCTGGCCATTCCGTCGGCGTCCCGTGGGCGTCGCCGCGAAATGCTGGGAATGCTCGAAGCCTATCCGCTGCATGTCCGCTCGGTACCGGGGGTCACGGACCTTGCCAGCGGCAAGGTCAAGGTCGACGACCTGCAGGAAGTCGATATTGCCGACCTGCTCGGACGCGATGCCGTGCCGCCGCAACAGGCGTTGTTCGAGCGCTGCATCAAGCAGCAGTCGGTACTGGTGACAGGAGCCGGTGGCTCTATCGGTTCGGAGTTGTGCAGGCAGATTCTTTCTTCCGGTGCTCGGGTGCTGATTCTGTTCGAGCATTCCGAGTTCAATCTCTACAGCATTCACAGCGAACTGGAGCGCCGCATCGTTCGTGAATCGCTGAAGATCCAGTTAGTGCCGATACTCGGCTCGATCCGCAATCCGGTGCGACTGCACGATGTACTGCGGACCTGGCAGGTGAATACCGTTTATCACGCGGCGGCCTACAAGCATGTGCCGATGGTGGAGCACAACATCGCCGAGGGTGTGCTGAACAACTTGCTGGGCACCCTGTATACCGCGCAGTCGGCGATCAAGGCTGGTGTGGCGAATTTCGTGCTGATCTCGACCGACAAGGCGGTGCGGCCGACCAACGTCATGGGCAGCACCAAGCGGCTGGCGGAAATGGTGCTGCAGGCGCTGAGCCGGGAAGCTGCACCGGCCTTGTACGGAGACGATAGTGTTCACCAGGTGAACAAGACCCGCTTCACCATGGTGCGTTTCGGCAATGTACTGGGGTCTTCCGGCTCGGTGATTCCGCTGTTCCGCGAACAGATCAAGCGCGGTGGCCCGCTCACGGTCACTCACCCGAATATCACACGTTACTTCATGACCATTCCGGAGGCTGCGCAACTGGTCATTCAGGCAGGGTCCATGGGACAGGGCGGCGACGTGTTCGTGCTCGACATGGGTTGCTCCGTGAAGATCGTCGACCTGGCAGAGAAGATGATCAGGTTGTCGGGGCTTAGCGTGCGCTCCGAGTCCAACCCCCACGGGGATATCTGCATCGAGTTTTCCGGGTTGCGCCCGGGAGAGAAACTCTACGAAGAGCTTCTGATTGGCGACAACGTACAGCCGACCGAGCATCCCATGATCATGCGTGCCGATGAGGAATATCTTTCCTGGGATGTGCTCAAGGAGCGCCTGGGAGCATTGCTCAAGGCTGTCGATTCGGACGATTTCGTGCAGGTTCGGCAACTGCTACGTGAAACCGTCAGCGGTTATGTGCCGGATGGGGACATCGTCGATCACATCTATATCCAACGTCGCACGGACGTGTGAGGCGCAGCGGCGACTGGCAATGTCCCGCTCCTGAGCCTCACCAGTTGCGCCCAGGGCCTTCGTGTTTCCTCCCGTGCACCGTGTCCTGCAGGAGTGAACCCGCAAGGCAAGAGGCGCCAGACGGCTCGCGGGCAAGCTCTCTCCAAGAGATCAAGAGCCACGGATAGTGAACAACCTATCCAAGCGTACTCTTTCGGACTATGGTCAGCCTTGACAAATAACAACACCAGCCCTCTGGTTGGTGTTGAGTAGATGTGCAGGAGCTTCGCTTCGAAGAGAGGTATGGTCGGCTCCAGAAACAGAAAAACGACTATGAGCGGTACTACTGTTCACTTAACGAACTGTGTGCCGAAGTGCGCCATGAGCGGATATTCGTCAGCCGAGGGAACGAGGTCTTTCGTAGGAGCGAGCTCGCTCGCGAACCGCCTAGCACCGTGCCTTGCAAGTTTTCGAGAAAACCCATCCATTCAGGGCTCGGGGCACCTCGCTCGGGCGAAAGAATACATAGGCGGTAATGCCGTTCACTCATCTGCTTCTTAAGTGAAGCACATTAGGTTATGAGCCAAGAAATTAATTGACTATCTACTTCCCCTTGACGCAGAGTCAAAAATCTGAGCATAGATTGCCAACTCACTATCCCCAGTAACGGTATATAGACCATTAAGAAGAACAATATGAATCATGTGATAGAAAGCATTAAATTTGGCCTTCTCAGTTCCGTACGTATACACACTCAGGTCATACATGCTTGCACCACCGACCGAATAGAGTGGAAGAACCTTCTTCAATGATTTCAGATTTTCATCAAAATAGTAACAAGCTGACGCCCTATCTGAATAAGGACTAGACTTACACCAATCATAGAGACCTATGAGCGTAAACATTAATCCATTAAGAGTATATGGAGTAATTTCAGCTGGATACTCCTCTAGCCACATGTACCGACCAAGGCCATCTCCAAGCTCGGCGAGAGTAGTTCTAACTCCACCGTTTTCCTTCTTAACTTTAAGAAACGCGAACGCTTTTGCCGCACCTTTTGCGTATCTCTCGTCCCCAGTAGTATTCCATGCCCTAACATATGCGCTGATGGCACTGCCTTGGCCGAGCGCGGAAACCCAGCCTGGTTTAAACTCCGGCATTGGCCATATGCGGAAGGAGTAATCATAACGAAATGCACCGTCATCACTCTGCAGCTCAATTAGCTTATCGGCAGCCACTTTGATCTTCTTAGCCGCCGACATGTCTCCATTGATGACTATAGAATGCTCACGAAGGATAAACTGTGACAACGTGACAGGGTTGTAATGATACGTCCGCTGACTTTCTCCTGGCTTCTCATATGAAACCATCGGCATCCCGAAACTATCGAACTTGAAGGTCGGTGATGAGTACGAGGCCTTAAGAACATCCATATTAAAATATTTACCACTAGGGCTATATCTAACCGCATACTTCGCCGGCTCATATTTTGCGGACTGGTATGAGTCAAACATCCGCAATGAATCCGCTTCATGCCCGAACGTCAACGGGGGAAGAGACGCTGCGCTCACATCATGAACGACCAGCATTGAGATAAGCCCTAACCAAATTGCGCGCATGCGACCTCCATTCTAAACAGGGGACGCATAGTATCATCTAGCCACCAACATCGTTTTGAATCTGGTACTGGCAGAGCCGGTTTGGCCTACCGTCGCTCAATTGCACGTCATCGTGCTGCCGTTATTGCGGGGCAAGAACACAGAAGCCTCACCCTTCGCCAGATATAGAGAAGGGTGAGATGGATATGCGTGTCGGTAGGCAGTTCCAGGGCAGCAGCGCTTCGTAATCCTCGGAGCGCTGTGCCATTGACGGACGTTCAAAGGGTGCAGCGCAGCCAGGCATAAGGCTCCTGTCCGTTGGCCCTTGGTGGTTTCAATCAGGGTGTAGAGTTGTGCACTGGTTGTGTCGCCCTTGGGAATGCCGCTGAGCGGCCAGCTCTTGTTCTCGATCACGAAGGGGTGGATGGCATTCCCGGCATGGTTGTCATCGATGGGCAGATGCCCGCCTTCGACGTAGCGCCCCAATCGACTCCAGTTGTCGCCAAGTAGCTCAGCGCCTTGCCCAGAACGGTCCTCCCGACAACCTGCGGCTCATATCCAACCAAGCCTTGAGTTGATCCAGCAGCGGCAGACCATGTTGCCGGCGAGCAATCAGGCGTTCGCAGTCGACGGTCTCTTTCAGATCGCGTTCGATGCCATAGAGTTTGTTAGTCAGGTTCCGTTCCATATCGGCACGGCTAGTTGTCTTGCCCTTGGGTTGTACCTCTTACGCCTCGGCAAACTCGTGCCGAGTGTGGGCCCAGAAAGCCAGGCGTTCGATCTCCGCATGCGCGGCAACGGTGTTGTAGCCAGCATAGTCGCCAATCGGCAGGTGACCACAATAGCTGGCGAGCAGGCGCAACAGCACCTCCTGCGCGGTGGCTGTAGTCGAACAGTTATTGTAGAGCGCATAAACCGCACCTGCGTTGTCCGCCGCAGCGCGAACTGCATTACACCCGACCCAAACGCCTTGCCCCTTCCCAATCTCTTCCGCTCCACCCAGAATGCAGGGGTATCCCTCATCCAGGTCCGGCCCATGACCCTCCTCATAACCGGCAGCGCCGGCTTCATCGGTGCCAATTTCGTGCTGGACTGGTTCGCCAACCATGACGAACCAGTGGTCAGTCTCGATAAGCTGACCTACGCCGGCAACCTGCAGAACCTCGCAAGCCTGGAAGGAAACCCACACCACACCTTCGTGCACGGCGATATCGGTGATGCTGCACTGGTAAATCGTCTTCTCGCCGAGTACCGACCGCGGGCCGTGATCAACTTCGCTGCGGAATCGCACGTCGATCGCTCGATCCATGGACCGGAGGACTTCATCCAGACGAACATCGTCGGGACGTTCCACCTGCTTGAGTCGGTGCGCGGCTACTGGGGAACTCTCGGTGCGCCGGAGAAATCCGGCTTCCGCTTCCTGCATGTTTCCACTGATGAGGTCTACGGCTCGCTCGCCCCCACTGCGCCCGCCTTCACCGAACAACACCCCTATCAGCCCAACAGCCCCTATTCCGCATCCAAGGCGGCCTCCGACCATCTGGTCCGCGCCTATCACCACACCTACGGCCTGCCGGTACTGACCACCAACTGCTCGAACAACTACGGGCCATTCCACTTTCCGGAGAAGCTGATCCCTCTGGTGATCCGCAATGCCCTGGCCGGAGAGACGCTGCCAATCTACGGCGACGGCCAGCAGATTCGCGATTGGCTGTACGTCAGGGACCACTGCAGTGCCATTCGCCGTGTATTGGATGCCGGACAAGTGGGCGAGACTTACAACGTTGGCGGCTGGAACGAGAAGTCCAACCTGGATGTGGTGTACCGAATCTGCGATACGCTCGACCAGGAAGCCCCGCGCAGCGATGGCCGCAGCTACCGCGAGCAGATCCGCTTCGTCAAGGACCGCCCCGGCCATGATCGTCGCTACGCCATCGACGCTACTCGGCTGGAACGGGAGCTGGGCTGGAAACCTGCGGAAACCTTCGAGAGCGGTATTGCCAAGACCGTCCGCTGGTACCTGGACAACCAGGACTGGGTAGAAAACGTGGCCAGCGGGGCCTACCGTGAATGGCTGAACAAGCAGTACAGGTGACCGACATCCTGATCCTCGGCGCCAATGGCCAGGTCGGCTGGGAGCTGCAGCGCGCCATCGCCCCCTTGGGGCGGCTGATCGTCTGTGATCGCCGGCGTGGCGATCTGGAAGACCTGGCGGGCCTGCGCGCCCTGATAAACGCAGAACGCCCCTCGATCATCCTGAACGCGGCCGCCTATACCGCAGTGGATAAGGCCGAATCTGACAGCACCCGTGCGCATCTAGTGAATGCCGAAGCCGTCGGCCTGCTGGCAGAACTGGCCGCCGATCTGGACGCCTGGCTCGTGCACTACTCCACCGACTATGTATTTGACGGCAGCGGCAGCCAGCCCTTTCGCGAGGTCGATCCGACCGGACCACTCAACGTTTACGGGCGGACCAAGCTGGAAGGTGAGCAGGCGATTATCGCCAGCGGTTGCCGCCATCTGATCTTCCGTACCAGTTGGGTCTACGCCGCACGCGGTGCGAACTTCGCCAGGACCATGCTGCGCCTGGCAGCGGATCGCGAGGAGTTGCGCGTGATTGCCGATCAGGTCGGCGCACCGACCAGCGCCGAGTTGATCGCCGACGTCACTGCTCAGGTGCTTGCACAGTTACGCCATCGCGCTGACGCCCGATCGCTCGCCGGCCTCTATCACCTGTCCGCAGCTGGCGAGATCAGTTGGCATGGCTACGCGCGCTTCGTGATCGAGCAGGCCATTGGCCTGGGGTTGCCACTTCGTACCTCGCCAGCGCAGGTTCTGCCGATCTCGACCCAGGAGTACCCGCTGCCGGCAACGCGCCCCCACAACTCTCGACTCGATACCCGCAAGCTGCGGGAGACGTTCGGTCTGACCCTGCCTGCCTGGGAAACTCACATGAAGCGGATGCTGATCGAACTGGCAGGAGAAAAATCCGCATGAAGCGGAAGGGCATCATCCTCGCCGGCGGCGCCGGCACCCGGCTGCATCCCGCCACGCTCTCAGTGTCCAAGCAGTTGTTGCCGGTCTACGACAAACCGATGGTCTACTACCCACTCAGCACCCTGATGCTGGCAGGTATCAGGGAAATACTGATCATCACGACTCCCCAGGATGCGTCCCAATTCAAGCATCTACTTGGCAGCGGCAAGCAATGGGGCATCGAACTGCAGTACGCCGTACAACCCTCACCGGACGGTCTGGCTCAGGCGTTCCTGATCGGCGAGCAGTTTCTGGGCGACAGCCTGAGCGCCCTGGTGCTGGGCGACAACATCTACCACGGTCACGACCTGCAGGAACTCCTTACCAACGCCACGCAACGGGTAAGCGGCGCGACCGTCTTCGCCTACCACGTACATGACCCCGAACGTTACGGCGTCGTGGAGTTCGATACCTGTGGCAAGGCCATCAGTCTCGAAGAAAAGCCGGCACGGCCCAAATCCAATTACGCGGTGACGGGGCTGTATTTCTACGACCAGCGTGTCATCGAAATCGCCAAGAGCCTCCGCCCCTCGGCACGCGGCGAACTGGAAATCACCGATATCAATCGCATCTACCTGGAGCAAAACGATCTGTCGGTGGAAATCATGGGCCGCGGCTATGCTTGGCTGGACACCGGCACCCATGAGTCGCTGCTCGACGCCAGCCAGTTCATTGCCACCCTGGAGAACCGGCAAGGGCTCAAAGTCGCGTGTCCGGAGGAGATTGCCTTCCGCCAGGGCTGGATCAGCCCCGAAGACTTGCAACGCCTGGCTGCACCACTCTCCAGGAGCGGCTACGGCCTGTATCTCCAACGCCTTCTGACGCAAACGGTCTACCGATGAAAGCCACCCCGTTGACTATCCCCGATGTTCTAGTGATCGAACCTCAAGTCTTCGGTGACAGCCGTGGCTTCTTCTTCGAAAGCTACAACCAGCAGAAATTCGAACAGGCGATCGCCCGCCAGATCCATTTCGTGCAAGACAATCACTCGCGTTCGTCCCGCGGCGTGCTGCGCGGGCTGCACTACCAGATACAGCAGCCCCAGGGAAAACTGGTACGTGTCGTCCGAGGCGAGGTATTCGACGTCGCCGTGGACCTGCGCCGCAGTTCACCGACCTTCGGCCAGTGGGTCGGCCAGGTCCTCAGCGAAGAGAACAAGCTGCAGATGTGGATTCCCGAGGGATTCGCCCACGGTTTCCTGGTGCTCAGCGAAAGCGCCGAGTTTCTCTACAAGACCACGGACTTCTGGGCGCCGGAGCATGAGCGCTGCATCGCCTGGAACGATCCGGAGCTTGCCATCGACTGGCCTCTCGACGCAGAGCCGGCGCTGTCCGGGAAGGACCGCGAAGGGCTCCGTCTGGCGGCTGCCGAACTCTTCGACTGAAACATCCAGGGCGAGGCGAGCATCGAGGGGTATCCATACCGGCCAGGCAAAGCGGGCCGGTTCGCATGATGCAGCCCGCCGGCCTTGATCGGTGTAGCATCCACAGCGAACACGCCCCATACGATGTATGCCGACTTGAACCATCACCTCACACGCTGGCGCTCGCTGGCCCTTCTCGCCTTACTGCTGGCGCCGCTGCTCTGGCCCCTCCACCACTTCGCCGAGCGTTACTACAGCGAACAACTGGCCGAGCAGAACCAGCAGACCCTCGACCTGTACGTCGCCAACCTGCTCGGCACCCTGCGCCGTTACGAGGACCTGCCGCCGATCCTCGGCGAGCTGCCAACTCTTCGCGCCGCGCTGCAGGCGCCTGATAGCGTCACCGCACAGAACGCCGCCAACTCCGAACTGCAACGCATCCGCGGGCGTACCGGGGCGGACGTCATTTATCTGATACAGGCGGACGGCATGACCCACGCCGCCTCCAACTGGGATCAGCCGGACAGTTTTGTCGGCCGCAACTTCGCCTTTCGTCCCTACTACAAGGAGGCGGCTCAAGGTCAGCAAGGGCGTTTCTTCGGCCTGGGCACCACCTCCAAGCGACGCGGTTACTACTTCGCCAGCGACGTGCGCGAAGGCGGAAAGCTGCTGGGCGTGCTGGTGGTAAAGGTCGACCTGGAACACATGGAGCAGCTCTGGGGCAACACGCCGGAGCAATTGCTGGTCATGGACTCCAACGGCGTGGTCATCCTGTCTTCCAGCGACGCGTGGCGTTTCCATACCGCGAAGGAGCTATCGCCTGCCAAGCAGCGCGAAATCGCCGAGAACATTCCTTATCCGGTGCTCCACCCGGCACCGTTGAAGATCAACCAGCGCCGCTGGATCAGCCAGAGTCGCCTTCTGCCGGAAACCGGCTGGACAGTGAGCATCTATACCCCCCGCACCCAGGTGGACGGCCCGGTGCGCAGCGTCGTGCTGATCGGCGCAGCCACCCTCGTCGCGCTGCTCCTGCTGCTGTCGCTGCTGACCATCAGCCGCCGCCACTACCTGGAGCGCATCGAGCTGGAAGAACAGGCCAAGCACGAACTGGAGCTGCGCGTACAGGAACGCACCCAGGAACTGGAAGACGCCAACACCCGCTTGCAGGAAGAGGTCAGCAACCGCGAACAGGCGCAACGCGAGCTGATGCACGCCCAGGATGAAGTCGTACAGGCCGGCAAGCTGACCGCCCTGGGCACCATGTCCGCCAGCATCAGCCACGAGCTCAACCAGCCGCTGGCGGCGATCCGCAGCTATGCCGACAACGCCCGCGTGCTGCTCGACCATGAACGCTACGACGATGCACGCGGCAACCTGCAGCAGATCGGCGAACTGACCGGGCGCATGGCCTCGATCATCGGCCATCTCAAGGCCTATGCCCGTGGCGCACGGCGCGCGCCGGAGAACGTCGCGCTGCAACCGGCGATCAACGATGCCCTGGCGCTGGTCGCGCCGCGCCGGCAAGCGATGAACGTCGAGCTACTGCGCGATCTGCCAGATGCGGCGATCTGGGTACAGGCCGGCGAGACCCGGCTACGACAGGTTCTTTCCAACCTGCTCTCCAACGCCCTCGACGCGCTCACCGAAAAGGCACCGCCGCGCCGCATCTGGCTGACCGCCGAGCAGACGCCGGAGCGCATCATCCTGTCGCTGCGCGACAACGGCCCCGGTTTCTCCGAGCAGGCGCTGGCCCATGCTCGCGAACCCTTCTTTACCACCAAGACCAGTGCCAAGGGCCTCGGCCTCGGCCTGGCCATCTGCGACACCTTGTTACGTACTCTCGGTGGGCATCTGGAATTGGGCAATCACCCCGAAGGCGGCGCTCTCGTACAATTGCACCTGTTGCCGGGCATTCCCGGCGTGACTTCGACGCCGCAAGAGGAAACCCGCGCATGAGTTCGACAGCGCCCTTCGACTCCACCACCCAGGTGCTGTTGATCGACGACGACCCCCACTTGCGCCAGGCGCTGTGCCAGACCCTCGACCTGGCCGGCTTCAAGGTCGTCGCCCTGGCCGATGCGCGCCAACTCGATACGCAGCAGGCACGGGACTGGCCCGGCGTGATCGTCAGCGATATCCGCATGCCCGGCATCGACGGCCTGCAACTGCTGGAGCAGTTGCACGCGCAGGACGCCGAGCTGCCGGTGATCCTGGTTACCGGCCACGGCGACGTCCCGCTGGCGGTCAAGGCCATGCGCTCGGGTGCCTACGACTTCCTGGAAAAACCTTTCCCCAGCGATGCATTGCTCGACAGCGTACGCCGTGCCCTCGATGTGCGCCGGCTGGTGCTGGAGAACCGCAGCCTGCGCCTGGCGCTGTCCGAACAGAAGGAATTGCGCGGCCGCCTGGTTGGCCAGTCAGCACCGATGCAGCGCTTGCAGCAGCAGGTCGCCTCGCTGGCGGCGATCCAGGCCGACGTGCTCATCCTCGGCGAAACCGGTTCGGGCAAGGAAGTGGTTGCCCGTGCCCTGCACGACCTGTCGAGCCGGCGCGACGGTCCCTTCGTTGCCATCAATGCCGGCGCGCTGGCCGAGTCGGTGGTGGAAAGCGAGCTGTTCGGCCATGAGCAAGGCGCCTTCACCGGCGCGCAGAAACGGCGCATCGGCAAGTTCGAATACGCCAACGGCGGCACCTTGTTCCTCGATGAGATCGAGAGCATGAGCCTGGACGTGCAGGTCAAGCTGCTGCGCCTGCTGCAGGAGCGCACCGTCGAGCGCCTGGGCTCCAACCAGCTCATTGCGCTGGACATCCGTATCATCGCGGCGACCAAGGAGGACCTGCGCCTGGCCTCCGATGAGGGCCGTTTCCGCGCCGACCTTTATTACCGCCTGAACGTCGCCAGCCTGCGCATCCCGCCGCTGCGCGAGCGGGGCGACGACATCCTCCTGCTGTTCCAGCACTTCGTCGAACGCGGAGCCCAACGACATGGCCTGACAGCGCGCGCCCTGGACTCCGCACAACGCGCACAACTGCTCGCCCACGGCTGGCCGGGCAACGTACGGGAGTTGCAGAACGCCGCGGAGCGTTACGCACTGGGACTGGACCTGGGGTTGGACGAAGGCGGCGCCCAAGGAGCGCCAGCCATCGCCGACGGAGGGCTGAACGAACAGGTGGAAGCCTTCGAGCGCTCGCTGATCGCCGCGGAGATGGGCCGCCCGCACAACTCGCTGCGCAGCCTTGCCGAAGCCCTGGGCGTGCCGCGCAAGACCCTGCACGACAAGCTGCGCAAACACGGGCTGCTGTTCTCCGGCAGTGGCGGAAATTCCGCCGACGATGGCGACAACTGAGCAAGAATCCGCCTATCTGGTTAACCACTTCATCACGCAGAGCCCGGAAGCCGGGGCTACGGCGTGCTGGCACAGCCCTTGCTCTTCATTTATCCAGTGCGCGTTGCGCATTGCTTCGTGCCGCACCCGCTTGCGGCACGCCCTCCGGGCCACGAACCCGGCGGTGTCCTTCAGGCTTCTTGCCATCTCGCGCCTGCGATTCGACAGGCGCATCGCCGGGTGCAGTGATCCTGCCCCGGCCAATTTTCCCTCCTCGCAGCTTCGTTCAGGACTTTCCTACATAACGGTCTTGTGCCTCCCTGTATCTGCAAATCAAGCGCAACGGCGCGTCCTGCGCGGGCCTGCGAATTCGACTGCCATGCTGCGGTCATGAAACCACGCTCAAATCTTCACGAAATCCCCTCTAAATCGGGCGCTAATGCAAAACCTCTCCTATGGTTTATGCGGGGTGGGCAGAGCAGGAAGTACTGCCCAATACATTGGATAGCAAGCTATTGACCTGAATCAGGAGTGCACCGCCAAGACGGGCGCTAAATAGCCTCACTCTCCAACTTCCTATAGGGAGATTCTTAAATGTCGCAAGAAAGCAGCCAAAAATTGAAACTCGGCGCGCTGACGGCCCTGGTGGTTGGTTCCATGATCGGCGGGGGCATTTTCTCCCTTCCGCAAAACATGGCCGCCAGTGCGGACGTCGGCGCTATCCTCATCGGCTGGGCCATCACCGCGGTCGGGATGCTGACCCTGGCATTCGTCTTCCAGACCCTCGCCAACCGCAAACCTGAACTCGACGGCGGCGTGTACGCCTACGCCAAGGCCGGCTTCGGCGACTACATGGGCTTCTCCTCGGCCTGGGGTTACTGGATCAGCGCCTGGCTCGGCAACGTCGGTTACTTCATGTTGCTGTTCAGCACCCTGGGCTACTTCTTCCCGATCTTCGGCAAGGGCGACACGCTGGCCGCGATCATCGGCGCTTCGGTGCTGCTGTGGGCCCTGCACTTCCTGGTACTGCGCGGGATCAAGGAAGCGGCGTTCATCAACACCGTCACGACCGTCGCCAAGATCGTGCCGCTGTTCCTATTCATCCTGATCTGCGTGTTCGCCTTCAAACTGGACATCTTCACCGCCGACATCTGGGGCTCGAGCAATCCGGAGCTGGGCAGCGTGATGAACCAGGTGCGCAACATGATGCTGGTCACCGTCTGGGTGTTCATCGGCATCGAAGGCGCGAGCATCTTCTCCTCCCGTGCGGAAAAGCGTTCGGACGTCGGTAAGGCCACGGTCATCGGCTTCATCACCGTGCTGCTCCTGCTGGTACTGGTGAACGTACTGTCGATGGGCGTAATGACCCAGCCGGAACTGGCCAAGCTGCAGAACCCGTCGATGGCGCTGGTACTGGAGCACATCGTCGGGCACTGGGGTGCCGTCCTGATCAGCGTCGGTCTGCTGATCTCCCTGCTGGGTGCCCTGCTCTCCTGGGTCCTGCTCTGCGCCGAGATCATGTTCGCCGCGGCCAAGGACCACACCATGCCCGAGTTCCTGCGCCGCGAGAACGCCAACCAGGTACCGGCCAACGCCCTGTGGCTGACCAACATCTGCGTACAGGTCTTCCTGGTCATCGTGTTCTTCACCTCGGGCAGCTCCGACGGGATGGACCCGTACACCCGGATGCTGCTGCTGGCCACCTCGATGATCCTGGTGCCGTACTTCTGGTCCGCCGCCTACGCACTGCTGCTGACCGTGAAGGGCGAGACCTACGACAAGGACCCGGGCGATCGCGGCAAGGACCTGATCATCGCCGCCATCTCGGTCATCTACGCCATCTGGCTGATCTATGCCGGTGGCCTGAAATACCTGCTGCTGTCGGCGCTGCTGTATGCGCCGGGGGTCATCCTCTTCGCTATCGCGAAACGTGAAGTGGGCCAACCCATCTTCACCAATGTCGAGAAGCTGATTTTCGCAATCGTTGCAATCGGATTCCTGATCGCAGCTTACGGCCTCTACGACGGCTTCCTCTCTCTGTAACTCCTGGAGACATCTCATGAGCACGGAAAAAACCAAACTTGGCGTTCATTCTGAAGCTGGCAAACTGCGCAAAGTGATGGTCTGCTCGCCTGGACTCGCCCACCAACGCCTGACCCCGAGCAACTGCGACGAGTTGCTGTTCGACGACGTAATCTGGGTGAACCAGGCCAAGCGCGACCATTTCGACTTCGTCACCAAGATGCGTGAGCGCGGTATCGACGTCCTGGAAATGCACAATCTGCTGACCGAGACCGTCCAGAATCCCGAGGCCCTGAAGTGGATCCTCGACCGCAAGATCACCAACGACAGCGTCGGCCTGGGCCTGACCCAGGAGCTGCGTAGCTGGCTGGAAGGCCTGGAGCCGCGCAAGCTGGCCGAGTTCCTCATCGGTGGCGTGGCCTCTGACGATATCCCTGACAGCGAAGGCGCCAAGGCGCTGAAGATGTACCGCGACTACCTGGGCCACTCCAGCTTCCTGCTGCCGCCGCTGCCCAACACCCAGTTCACCCGCGACACCACCTGCTGGATCTACGGCGGCGTGACCCTGAACCCGATGTACTGGCCGGCGCGACGTCAGGAAACCCTGCTGGCCACCGCCATCTACAAGTTCCACCCGGAATTCACCAACGCCGAATTCGAAATCTGGTACGGCGATCCGGACAAGGACCACGGCATGTCCACCCTGGAAGGTGGCGACGTGATGCCAATCGGCAACGGCGTCGTCCTGATCGGCATGGGTGAACGCAGCTCCCGCCAAGCCATCGGCCAGGTTGCCCAGGCACTGTTCGCCAAGGGCGCGGCCGAGAAAGTCATCGTTGCCGGCCTGCCCAAGTCCCGCGCCGCGATGCACCTGGACACCGTATTCACCTTCTGCGACCGCGACCTGGTCACCGTCTTCCCGGAAGTGGTGAAGGAGATCGTTCCCTTCGTCCTGCGTCCGGACGAGAAGAGCCCCTACGGCCTCAATGTCCAGCGCGAAGACAAGGACTTCCTCACCGTCGTCGCCGAATCGCTGGGCCTGAAGAAACTGCGCGTCGTGGAAACCGGCGGCAACAGCTTCGCCGCCGAGCGCGAGCAGTGGGACGACGGCAACAACGTGGTCTGCCTGGAGCCGGGCGTGGTGGTCGGTTATGACCGCAACACCTACACCAACACCCTGCTGCGCAAGGCTGGCGTGGAAGTGGTCACCATCAGCGCCGGCGAACTGGGCCGGGGCCGTGGCGGCGGTCACTGCATGACCTGCCCGATCATCCGCGACCCGATCGACTACTGATTACCCAACAGAGCGCACATACCTCACACGGCGGCCCGAACAGGGCCGCCTGCCTTGCCAACCACAAACGGCACTGACGAGGCAGAGACTTCCATCCCACAAGGAGAACGATCATGGCTTTCAACATGCACAACCGTAACCTGCTCAGCCTGATGCACCACAGCACCCGCGAGCTGCGTTATCTCCTGGATCTGTCCCGCGACCTCAAGCGCGCCAAGTACACCGGCACCGAGCAGCAACACCTCAAAGGCAACAACATTGCGCTGATCTTCGAGAAAACCTCGACCCGCACCCGTTGCGCCTTCGAAGTGGCCGCCTATGACCAGGGCGCCAACGTCACCTACATCGACCCGAACTCCTCGCAGATCGGCCACAAGGAGTCCATGAAGGACACCGCCCGCGTACTCGGCCGCATGTACGACGCCATCGAGTACCGTGGCTTCAAGCAGGAAATCGTCGAGGAACTGGCCAAGTTCGCCGGCGTCCCGGTGTTCAACGGCCTAACCGATGAATACCACCCGACCCAGATGCTGGCTGACGTGCTGACCATGCGCGAGCACAGCGACAAGCCGCTGCACGACATCGCCTACGCCTACCTGGGCGACGCCCGCAACAACATGGGTAACTCCCTGCTGCTGATCGGCGCCAAGCTCGGCATGGACGTGCGCATCGCAGCTCCCAAGGAACTCTGGCCGACCGACGAACACGTCGCCGCCTGCAAGAAGTTCGCCGAAGAAAGCGGCGCGAAGATCACCATCACCGAAGACCCGAAAGTCGCGGTCAAGGGCGTGGATTTCATCCACACCGACGTCTGGGTATCGATGGGTGAGCCGGTCGAAGCCTGGGGCGAGCGCATCAAGGAACTGCTGCCCTACCAGGTCAACATGGACATGATGAAGGCCGCCGGCAACCCGCGCGTGAAGTTCATGCACTGCCTGCCCGCCTTCCACAACAGCGAAACCAAGGTCGGCAAGCAGATCGCCGAACAGTACCCGAACCTGAAGAACGGCATCGAAGTCACCGATGACGTCTTCGAGTCCCCGTACAACATCGCCTTCGAGCAAGCGGAAAACCGCATGCACACCATCAAGGCGATCCTCGTTTCGACCCTCGCCGACATGTAATGCCGGACAGCCCCGGACCGCGACGACGTCGCCGGTCCGGGCGCTCCCACTCTTTCGGAGGAAATGAATATGCGTATCGTCGTCGCATTGGGCGGCAATGCCCTGCTGCGTCGTGGCGAGCCCATGACTGCCGACAACCAGCGCACCAACGTACGGATCGCTGCCGAACAGATCGCCAAGGTTGCCCCGGGCAACGAGCTGGTGATCGCCCACGGCAACGGTCCGCAGGTCGGCCTGCTGGCCCTGCAGGGCGCGGCCTATGAGAAAGTCAGCCCGTACCCGCTGGACGTTCTCGGCGCCGAGACCGAAGGCATGATCGGCTATATGATCGAACAGGAAATGGGCAACCTGCTGCCGTTCGAAGTACCGTTCGCCACCATCCTCACCCAGGTCGAAGTCGACGCCAAGGACCCGGCCTTCCAGAACCCGACCAAGCCGATCGGCCCGGTCTACTCCAAGGAAGAGGCCGAAGCCCTCGCCAAGGAAAAAGGCTGGAGCATCGCACCTGATGGCGACAAGTTCCGCCGCGTGGTCGCCAGCCCCCGTCCGAAGCGCATCTTCGAGATCCGCCCGGTCAAGTGGCTGCTGGACAAGGGCACCATCGTCATCTGCGCGGGCGGCGGCGGCATCCCGACCATGTATGACGAAGCCGGCAAGAAGCTCTCCGGTGTCGAAGCGGTCATCGACAAGGACCTCTGCTCCTCGCTGCTGGCCCAGGAGCTGTCGGCAGACATCTTGATCATCGCCACCGACGTGGACGCGGCCTACATCGACTGGGGCAAACCGACCCAGAAGGCCATCGCCCAGGCCCACCCGGACGAACTGGAACGCCTGGGCTTCGCCGCCGGCTCCATGGGGCCGAAGGTCATGGCCGCCATCGAGTTCGCCCGCAACACCGGCAAGGACGCGGTGATCGGCTCGCTGGAAAACATCGTCGCCATCACCGAAGGCAAGTCCGGCACCCGCGTCAGCACCAAAAAGGCTGGCATCGAGTACCGCTGAGCACTACCCGCGACACCCCGGGAGCCCACCGTGGCTCCCGGCTCCCCTTCCTTCAGCAGTCTCCGCTCGATCCATACGGAAATTCGTCGTCTTCTTCCGCCAAATCCTGGCATTGGCGTGACTCGGCGGTCATCATCCTCGTCAGCTAAAGCATTCGAATCACTCTAGCCACCGCCTGGCTTTGTGCCACCGGGCCGCCCCGCCTTGGGCAACCGCCGCCCGGCCGTACAAGATGGACTTGCTGAAGGAGTTTCCGAGAGATGTCTCGACTACCGGTCATCGTTGGTTTTGGTGGGTATAACGCTGCGGGTCGCAGCTCGTTCCATCATGGGTTCCGCCGCACCGTCCTCGAATCCATGGAGAGCGCCGCCCGCCAGGAAACCCTCGCCGGCCTCGCGGTGATGATGAAGCTGGTCAAGGTCGTCGACGGCCAGTACCAGGACGCCGACGGCGACAGCCTCGACCTCGCCGCCATCGAGCAGCGCTTCGAGCAGCAGATCCGCCAGTCCACCCTGATCCGTCGCATCGAGCTGCAATACCTCGACGTCGACGCCGCGCACTGCCACAAGAGCCTGACCGTCAGCGCCGCCGGCGGCCCGGTGACCTTCACCAGTCTGCGCAAGCAACTGCCCGAGCCGCTGCCGGCCAACTGGTCGGTGGAAGAACTCGAAGGCGGCGAGGTGCGCGTTACCCTGCACGACAGTTGCGAGTTCAAGGTCGACAGCTACCGCGCGCTGCCGGTGAAGTCCGCCGGCCAGTTGCCCACCGGCTTCGAACCCGGCGAGCTGTACAACTCGCGCTTCCACCCGCGCGGCCTGCAGATGTCCGTGGTCGCCGCCACCGACGCGGTGCGCTCCACCGGCATCGACTGGCAGACCATCTGCGACAAGGTGCAGCCCGACGAGATCGCCGTGTTCTCCAGCAGCATCATGAGCCAGTTGGACGAGAACGGCTTCGGCGGCCTGCTGCAGTCGCGCCTGCGCGGCCACCGCGTGTCGGCCAAGCAACTGCCACTGGGCTTCAACAGCATGCCCACCGACTTCATCAACGCCTACGTGCTGGGCAGCGTCGGCATGACCGGCAGCGTCACCGGCGCCTGCGCCACCTTCCTCTACAACCTGCAGAAGGGCATCGACGTCATCACCAGCGGCCAGGCCCGCGTGGCCATCGTCGGCAACGCCGAAGCGCCGATCACCTCCGAGATCATCGAGGGCTACGCCGCCATGGGCGCGCTGGCCACCGAGGAAGGCCTGCGCCACATCGAAGGCCGCGACGACGTCGATTTCCGCCGCGCCAGCCGCCCGTTCGGCGAGAACTGCGGCTTCACCCTGGCCGAATCCGCCCAGTACGTGGTGCTGATGGACGACGCCCTGGCCCTGGAACTGGGCGCCGAGATCCACGGCTCGGTGCCGGACGTGTTCATCAACGCCGACGGCTTCAAGAAGTCCATCTCCGCCCCCGGCCCCGGCAACTACCTGACGATGGCCAAGGCCGTGGCCGCCGCCACGCAGATCGTCGGCGAAAAGAGCGTGCGCCAGCACAGCTTCGTCCACGCCCACGGCTCCAGCACCCCGGCCAACCGCGTCACCGAGTCGGAAATCCTCGATCGCGTCGCCACCGCCTTCGGCATCAGCGACTGGCCGATCACCGCGGTGAAGGCCTTCGTCGGCCACTCCCTGGCCACCGCCAGCGCCGACCAGATGATCTCCGCCCTGGGCACCTTCCGCTACGGCGTGATCCCGGGCATCAAGACCGTCGAAACCTTCGCCGACGACGTCTTCAGGGACCACATCGCCCTGTCCAGCAGCGACGTGCGCCGCGACGACCTGGAAGTCTGCTTCATCAACTCCAAGGGTTTCGGCGGCAACAACGCCACCGGTGTGCTGCTGTCCCCCGCCGTGACCGAGAAGATGCTGCGCAAGCGCCACGGCGATGCCGCCTTCGCCGACTACCAGGCCCGCCGCGAAGCCACCCGCAGCGCTGCCCGGCAGTATGATGAAGCCGCCACCCAGGGGCGTTTCGACATCATCTACAACTTCGGCAACGACATGATCGACGAGAAGGCCATCGAGATCAGCGACAAGGGCGTACAGGTGCCGGGCTTCAACCAGGCCATCGCCTACAAGAAGGACGAGCGCTTCAGCGACATGCTCGACTGATCGCCGCCGCTCCACGAAAAAGCCGGGCATCTGCCCGGCTTTTTCATGCCCGAACGCAGTGCTTTTTTGTAGGAGCGAGCTTGCTCGCGAACCGCTCAACGCCTTACCCGCCGGGAAACTCGTTCGCGAGCAAGCTCGCTCCTACGAAGAGCCTACGCGGCGGTCAGTAGGTGCCCTGCCCCACGCCCAGTTCGAGAATGCTGCTCTTGAGGTTCTCGAAGTCGTACTCGCTCAGCCCGACGTAATCCAGCACCCTGGCGCGGATGCTCTCCCACTCGTGGTCTTCCGGCTGGTTGCCCAGCACGCGGTGCGAGCCGCAGATGTGCTCGGCCATCTTGAGGATCGCCAGCAGGTTCTTCAGCTGCGTGTCGCGGGCACTGTCGTCGCTGAAGATCGACAACGCGTTGTGATGATTGGCGATGGCCTCGCAGACATGCTCCGGCAGGCGCCAGGAGCGCGCGGTGAAGTAGCCGACCACGGCATGGTTGGTGTTCAGCACGCGGTTCTCGGTGTCCACCACCCGGCGCTCGTCACTGGCGCTGGCATAGGCCTCCTCCAGCACCGCCATGTAGTGCGGGAAGCGCTTGAGCATCAGCGGAATGCCGCAGTTGTGGAACAACCCCAACGCGTAGGCCTCGTCCACCGACTCGTAGCCGATGCGTTTGGCCAGGGTCAGGCAGCTCATCGCCACGTCCTGCGCGGTATCCCAGAAACGGTTGAGGGTGACGATGGTGTCGTCGCTCATCTCGCCCTTGATCGACTGCGCATTGATCAGGTTGATCACCGAGCGGCTGCCCAACAGGTTCACCGCCCGCTGGATCGAGGTGATGCGGTTGGCCAGGCCGAAGAACGGTGAGTTCACCAGCTTCAGCAGCGCGCCGGACAGCCCCGGGTCCTGGCTGATCAGCTTGGCGATCGCCTTCAGATCCGGGTTGGGCATGAACTGCTCCATCTGCAGGTCAACCATGATCTGCGGCTGCGGCGGCACGCTGATGCCCTGCAGGGCCTGACGGATCTGTTCGGCGGTGAGTTCCTGGGACATGGGCGGGCAGGTTGAAAGTTGACGGGGCGCACAGTTTACCCAGAGCGCAACGTTCTGGAACCGGCGTTTTAGACTGAACTTTCATCGGCGGCAGTGTCGGAACCTTTACACCCAAAAGGACGAAACGGGAGATTCGCCATGAGCCAGACACTCAACGGCAAGACTGTCGCCATCCTGGTCACCGACGGCTTCGAGCAGGTGGAACTGACCGGCCCGCGCGGCGCCCTGGAACAGGCCGGGGCCAAGGTACGCATTCTTTCCGACAACGCCGACAAGGTCCGTGGCTGGAACCATGACCGGCCCGCCGACAGTTTCAAGGTGGACGGTACCTTCGAGACGGCCCGCATCGACGAGTATGACGCCGTGCTGCTGCCCGGCGGCGTGATCAATTCCGACCAGATCCGCAGCCTGCCCAAGGCCCAGGAACTGGTGCGACGCGCCGACCACGCCGGCAAGCCCATCGCGGTGATCTGCCACGGCGCCTGGCTGCTGGTCTCCGCCGGCCTGGTGAAGGACCGTACCCTGACCAGCTGGAACTCCCTCAAGGACGACATCAGCAACGCCGGCGGCCATTGGGTGGACCGCCCCGTGGTCAAGGACGGCCACCTCATCAGCAGCCGCAAGCCGGACGACATCCCAGCCTTCAGCAAGCAGTTGATCGAAGCCCTCGCCGCCTGACCCCGAAGTCGACCAAAAGCGCACGCGCCCCGCTCCGGCGGCGCGTGCCGCTACGGTATAATCGCGCTCTTTTGCCGGAGCCTTTCCCCATGACCCTGCCCAGCCTGCGTCTGAAAGCCAACGCCGAGCGCCGCCTGCGCGCCGGCCACCTGTGGGTCTACAGCAACGAGGTGGACGTCGCCGCCACCCCGCTGAACGGTTTCGGCGCCGGCGAACAGGCCATCCTCGAAATGGCCAACGGCAAACCGCTGGGCATCGTCGCGATGAGTCCGAACAACCTCATCTGCGCCCGCCTGATTTCCCGCGATACCAAGCACGTTCTCGACAAATCCCTGCTGGTTCACCGCCTGAACGTCGCCCTCAGCCTGCGCGAGCGCCTGTTCGACAAACCCTTCTACCGCCTGGTCTACGGCGACTCCGACCTGCTGCCGGGCCTGGTCGTGGACCGTTTCGGCGACGTGCTGGTGGTGCAGCTCGCCTCGGCGACGATGGAAAAGCACCGCGACGACGTGCTCGCCGCCCTGCTGCAGGTGCTCAAACCCAGCGCCGTGCTGTGGAAGAACGACTCCAGCGCCCGCGATGCCGAAGGCCTGGAGCGCTACGTGGCCAACGCCTACGGCGAAGTCCCGGAATGGGTCGCGCTGGAAGAGAACGGCGTGAAGTTCGAAGCCCCGGTGCTGGCCGGCCAGAAGACCGGCTGGTTCTACGACCACCGCATGAACCGCGCCCGCCTGCAGCCCTATGTGCAGGGCAAGCGCGTGCTCGACCTGTTCAGCTACATCGGCGGCTGGGGCATCCAGGCCGCGGCCTTCGGCGCCAGCGACGTGATGTGCGTCGATGCCTCCGGCTTCGCCCTCGATGGCGTGGAGCGCAATGCCGCGCTGAACGGCGTGGCAGACAAGGTCGCCTGCGTCGAAGGCGACGTGTTCGAAGCCCTGCGCGAGCTGAAGGCCGCCGACGAGCGCTTCGACGTGATCGTTGCCGACCCGCCCGCCTTCATCAAGCGCAAGAAGGACCTGAAGAACGGCGAGACCGCCTACCGCCGCCTCAACGAACAGGCCATGCGCCTGCTGTCCAAGGACGGCATCCTGGTCAGCGCCTCCTGCTCCATGCACCTGCCCGAGGACGACCTGCAGAACATCCTGCTGGGCAGCGCCCGCCACCTGGACCGCAATATCCAGTTGCTCGAGCGTGGCGGCCAGGGTCCGGACCACCCGGTCCACCTGGCGATCCCGGAAACCCGCTACATCAAGAGCCTGACCGTGCGCCTGCTGCCCAACGGCTAAGGCATCACGGCAGGTCAGAAAACGGGGCGTTTCCGCAAGGGAGCGCCCCGTTTTTCATTTCACCGGCATCAGCGAATCCGCCTCGCTGATCACCGCCTTGCCGGTCTTGCGCTCGAACAGGCACAGCTCGCGGCCCTGCTTGCCCTGCATGTGTTTTTGGGGATAGCGCCCACCGATCATCAGTGCCGTATAGCCCACACCGTCGTCGAGCAGCACCGGCGAACCCAGCACCTTCTTGTTCTGCAGATGACTCAGCGCCAGGCAGGCTTCGCGCTGCTGCTTGTCCTGCGCCTGCCAGGCCTCATCGGACGAAGCCTGCACAGCGCCGACGAAAAGCACGGCGAGCAGGGCGATGCGGGTAGCCTTCATGGGGTTGCTCCTTCAACGAATGGGACGGGAAAGCGCCACTGGCCATTCAGACCACGCCAGCGCGGTGAAAGTCTATGCCCCGTACCGACCGCCAGCCTTTCCCTGGCGGCAAGGCCCGGCGTAGAATCCGGGCATTCCTGCCATTTATCCCCCGGCGGGCCTGTGAGCCCCGGCCGAGCAGGCGGTGACCCCGCCACGCCCCGCGCCAACCTCGCCCATGCAAGGCCATCTGCCGTTTGCATCCGGTGCGTACCGCGCTCACGATACGAAATCAGAGTCCGCTCAAGGTCTCGCCGGCCAGCCCTACCCGCTGCACGCCGCCGCACTTAAAGACCCGGATCGACTCCCACCGTGACCTGATGCGCAGGAACCTGTCATGCCCGATTACCGCTCGAAAACCTCCACCCACGGCCGAAACATGGCTGGCGCCCGCGCCCTCTGGCGCGCCACCGGGATGAAGGACGAAGACTTCAAGAAGCCGATCATCGCCATCGCCAACTCCTTCACCCAGTTCGTGCCTGGCCATGTGCACCTGAAGGACCTGGGCCAACTGGTCGCCCGCGAGATCGAGAAAGCCGGCGGCGTGGCCAAGGAGTTCAACACCATCGCGGTGGACGACGGCATCGCCATGGGTCATGACGGCATGCTCTATTCCCTGCCGTCGCGCGAGATCATCGCCGACTCCGTGGAGTACATGGTCAACGCCCACTGCGCCGACGCCATCGTCTGCATCTCCAACTGCGACAAGATCACCCCCGGCATGCTGATGGCCGCCCTGCGCCTGAACATCCCGGTGGTGTTCGTCTCCGGCGGCCCGATGGAGGCCGGCAAGACCAAGCTGGCGAGCCACGGCCTGGACCTGGTGGACGCCATGGTGGTCGCCGCCGACGACTCCTGCTCCGACGAGAAGGTCGCCGAGTACGAGCGCAGCGCCTGCCCGACCTGCGGCTCCTGCTCCGGCATGTTCACCGCCAACTCGATGAACTGCCTGACCGAGGCCCTGGGCCTGTCCCTGCCGGGCAACGGTTCGACCCTGGCCACCCACGCCGACCGCGAGCAGTTGTTCCTGCGCGCCGGCCGCCTGGCGGTGGAGCTGTGCCAGCGCTACTACGGCGAAGGCGACGACAGCGTGCTGCCGCGCAGCATCGCCAACGTCAAGGCGTTCGAGAACGCCATGACCCTCGACATAGCGATGGGCGGCTCGACCAACACCATCCTGCACCTGCTGGCCGCTGCCCAGGAGGCGGAGATCGCCTTCGACCTGCGTGACATCGATCGCCTGTCGCGCAAGGTGCCGCAGCTGTGCAAGGTCGCACCGAACATCCAGAAGTACCATATGGAAGACGTGCACCGCGCCGGTGGCATCTTCTCCATCCTCGGCGAACTGGCCCGCGGCGGCCTGCTGCACACCGACGTGGGCACCGTGCACAGCCCGAGCATGCGTGAGGCCATTGCCGAATGGGACATCACCCAGACGACCGACGAGAAGGTCCACACCTTCTTCAAGGCCGGCCCCGCCGGCATCCCGAGCCAGGTCGCGTTCAGCCAGAACACCCGTTGGCCGAGCCTGGACGATGACCGCGCCGAAGGCTGCATCCGCAGCGTCGAGCACGCCTACTCCCAGGAAGGCGGCCTGGCCGTGCTGTACGGCAACATCGCCCTCGACGGCTGCGTCGTGAAGACCGCCGGCGTGGACGAATCCATCCACGTGTTCGAAGGCCGCGCGAAGATCTTCGAAAGCCAGGATGGCGCCGTGAAGGGCATCCTCGCCGACGAAGTGAAGCCAGGCGACATCGTGATCATCCGCTACGAAGGCCCGAAAGGCGGCCCGGGCATGCAGGAAATGCTCTATCCGACCAGCTACCTGAAGTCCAAGGGCCTGGGCAAGGATTGCGCCCTGCTCACCGACGGCCGCTTCTCCGGCGGCACCTCGGGCCTGTCCATCGGCCACGCCTCGCCGGAAGCCGCCGCCGGCGGCGCCATCGGCCTGGTGCAGGACGGCGACAAGGTGCTGATCGACATCCCCAACCGCAGCATCAACCTGCTGGTGAGCGATGAGGAACTGGCCACCCGCCGCGCCGAGCAGGACAAGAAGGGCTGGAAACCGGCCCAGCCGCGCGCGCGCAAGGTGAGCACCGCGCTGAAGGCCTACGCCCTGCTGGCCACCAGCGCCGACAAGGGCGCAGTGCGCAACAAGGCGCTGCTGGACGGCTGAGCCTGGCAGTGACACTGAAAAGCCCGGCGAATGCCGGGCTTCTTGTTTCGGTCTGCGATGCTTTTCGTAGGAGCGAGCTTGCTCGCGAACAGAGCCCACCGGTGACGCCGAGGCTGATCGGGTTAGCGAGCAAGCTCGCTCCTACAGGTTCATGCGACCCCGCTACCTGATGACTGGTTGCGGATCTCGTTAAACCTTACGAGTCACCTTTCGCAGCCTTCGGACAATCACCATACCCCGGCTTCATGCCACGCTCCGCGTTGCAGATCGAACCTTTTTCTTCCCAGGTGATATTGCCGGTCTTGCTGTCCTTCGCAGGCGTCAACTTGATAGTCAGGGCATTGCCTTCCGCGTCGGTCGCCGCGGTATTCGCTTCGATGACACCACTGGCAACCGAATAGCCACCCGTGACGTTCGACGTTTCCGCGAAGGCTTCGGGTATCCCGAAGTCGCCTGTCTTGCATTCACTCAATTTCGCCGCCTCCGCGATACAGAGGCTGACTGCCGTCTTCACCCCGGACAACTCGGTCTTGGCCGCCGCCGCTCGCGCGCGCGATGAATAGTTCGAATACAAGGGAAGGGAAACCGAAGCCAGGATGCCGATGATCGCCACGACGATCATCAGTTCGATCAGGGTAAAACCACGTTGCACGTTCTTCATCATCAAATCCTTTTGTAGCGTTGATGGAAATCCGCCGCCGGTGAGCCGGGCCGGACTCGCTCCATTCAAGTCGCCGCAAAAGACCGCCGCATTCAGACAAATCCGCGCAAGATGCTGAAATTTCTCCCTTTTCTGAAACACTGAAAGACGCAGCCGCAGCCCTTTAGTGCCCATCTGAACGAAATCCTCCTTCCCGTTCGTCCTCCCTTGTCTCATGGCACTGTGCGATCCCGGTCCAGGCCAGTAAAATCGCGCTCTTTTTTCCCGGACCGCCCCCATGAGTTCCTTCGAAAACCCGTCCGCCGCCCAGTCCCAGCCCGATCTGGTCTACGGCCTGGAAGACCGCCCGTCCCTGCCGATCGCGTGGCTCGCCGCGCTGCAGCACCTGCTGGCGATCATCGTGCCCATCGTCACCCCCGGCCTGCTGATCTGCCAGGCGCTGGGCGTATCGCCGCGCGACACCAACCTGATCGTGTCGATGTCGCTGGTGATTTCCGGCATCGCCACCTTCGTCCAGTGCAAGCGCTTCGGGCCGTTCGGCGCGGGCCTCTTGATCGTCCAGGGCACCAGCTTCAACTTCGTCGGCCCGCTGATCGCCGGCGGTGCGCTGATGGTGAAGAACGGTACGCCAGTGGAAGCGGTGATGGCGGCGATCTTCGGCGTGGTCATGGCCGGCTCCTTCGTGGAGATGGGCGTATCGCGCATCCTGCCCTTCGTGAAGCGCCTGATCACCCCGCTGGTCACCGGCATCGTGGTGCTGATGATCGGCCTCACGCTGATCAAGGTCGGTCTGATCAGCATGGGCGGCGGCTTCTCGGCGATGGGCAACGGCACCTTCGCCAACGGCGAAAACCTGATGCTGTCGGGCCTGGTGCTGGCGATCATCGTCATCCTCAACCGCATCCCGGTGGTATGGATGCGCAGCGGCGCGATCGTCATCGCCCTGGCCGTGGGCTACGCGCTGGCCGGCTACCTGGGCCGCCTGGACTTCACCGGCATGCACGAAGCGCCGGCCTTCCAGGTCCCGGTACCGCTGCACTTCGGCCTGGGCTTCTCCTGGAGCCTGTTCATCCCGATGCTGGTGATCTACCTGGTTACCTCGCTGGAAGCCATCGGCGACATCACCGCCACCAGCAAGATCTCCCGCCAGCCGGTGGAAGGCCCGCTGTGGATGCAGCGCATCAAGGGTGGCGTGCTGGTGAACGGCGCCAACTCGCTGCTGGCCGGCCTGTTCAACACCTTCCCCAGCTCGGTGTTCGCGCAGAATAACGGTGTGATCCAGCTGACCGGCGTCGCCAGCCGCCATGTCGGCCTGTGGATCTCCGCGATGCTCATCGTGCTGGGCCTGTTCCCCAGCGTCGCCGGGGTGATCCAGGCCGTGCCGGAGCCGGTGCTGGGCGGCGCCGCGATGGTGATGTTCGGCGCGGTCGCCGCCTCGGGCATCAACATTCTCGCCGGCATCCACCTGGACCGTCGCGCGCTGCTGATCATCGCCGTCAGCCTGGCCCTGGGCCTGGGCGTATCGCAGGTGCCGGAGTTCCTCGCGCACATGCCCCATGCGCTGCGCAACGTGCTGGAGTCCGGCGTCGCCACCGGCGGCATCTGCGCCCTGCTGCTCAACTGGTTCCTGCCCGAGCTCGACGCCACCAAGGTCTCGCACAACGGCTGATCCAGCCACGACGCCACCTTCGGGTGGCGTCGTCGTTTATGCTCCCTGGCATGACCTCTTCCCTGCGCATCGGCGTCATCGCCGACACCCACGGCCTGCTGCGCCCCGAAGCGCTGGCGGCGCTGCAAGGCTGCGCGCGCATCCTGCACCTGGGCGACATCGGCCCCGAATCACTCCTCGATCAACTCCGCGAACTGGCGCCGCTGGACGTGGTGCGTGGCAACAACGACACCGACGACTGGGCCGCCGCGCTGCCGGAAACGCTGCGGCTGGAACTGGGCGGGCTGCGGCTCTACCTGATCCACGACCTCAAGCAGCTGGCTATCGACCCGGTGGCAGAAGGCGTCGATGTGGTGCTGGCGGGGCATTCGCACAAACCGCTGAACGAGGTGCGCGATGGCGTGCTGTACCTGAATCCGGGCAGCGCGGGGCCACGGCGGTTCAAGTTGCCGATTGCGTTGGCGATCCTGACCTTGAGCGAGGAAAAGGCCGAGGTGAAGATGATTTCGCTCGTCTAAGAGTGTTCGCGAGCAAGCTCGCTCCTACAGCGCGGGCGCAGCTCTTCGTAGGAGCGAGCTTGCTCGCGAACCGCCGCCACGCCGTGTTCACGGCTCGAGCAGCTGCGTGGCCAACTGCGCCACCGCCTCCTGGCGCTCGGTCTTCTCGCTGCGCAAGCGGCCATTGAGGCCGGACCACTCCGGATGCGCCCGCGCCTTGCGTAACGCCTCGGGCAGCTTGCCCTCGCGCCACTGCTTGTCTTCGGGCGACTGCACCTGGATCGCTTCCACCGCCGCATGCCCGCGCGTCTGCAGGGCCGCCAGCAGTTGCCGCTGCCGCAGCGCAAGCAGGCGCAGCACGCTGTCGTCCACCGACAACTCGCGGCTGCCCTTCAGCTTGCCCAGCAGGCGCTGGCCGTAGTGGCCAACGGTCTGCCAGGCGCCGCCGGCGATGGCACCCAGCGCAGTGGCCGCGCCGAGGGTCAGGCCGCCGACCAGCAGGTCGATCCCCGCCCCCGCCGCCGCACCGGCCGCAACGCCGCCACCGAGGCGAATGCCCAGTTGGCGCAGGGTTTCCGGGTTGAACAGGTCATCGCCCCAGCGTCCGTCGAGCAGCGGCAGGTCGGCCGCGCGGGCGTCATCCTTGCGGAAGGCGTAGAGACTGAGCAGCGCCTTCACGCAGGTGTCTTCGCGCTTGCGCACCTGATTGCGCAGCGCCTCGGTGGCGTCGCGCACCGCCGCATCCCCCGCGGGCACCAGTTGGCGGCAGGCGGCGACATCCACCAGCAGTTCGGCGATCAATCGCGCCCCGGCCTCGCGGCGAGCGACGGCCTGGGCCTCGTGATCGGCCACCAGCCGATCCAGCTGCGGGCGCGCGCGCTCCAGCAGCAACGCCAGGCTTTCGTACAGACGCCGCTCGCCATCCAGCGGCGGCGCCACGCTGTCGAAGCGCACCAGCGCGTGCAGGCCGAGACGGGACAGCGCCTCGCGCCACTGCTCCTCGCGGTGCTGCGGGCTGGCGACGAAGTTCAGCACCGGCAACAGTGGCCGCGCGCAGGCGGCGAGCACTGCCAGTTCGTCGCGGTACTTGGCCAGCACCGGCTCGCGGGCATCGATCACGTAGAGGCCGGCGTCGGAGGCGAGCAACTGGCGCAGCACCTTGGCCTCCTGCTCGAAGCGGCCACGGGCTTCGCTGCCGTCGAGGAAGCGCCGCAGCTTCTCCGGGCCGTCCAGGCGCTCGCCGGGGCGTTCCAGGCCATCGAGGAAGTCGCGCAGGGCGATGGCATCTTCCAGGCCGGGCGTGTCGTACAGCTCCAGCAGCGGCTCGCCGTCCACCGACAGCCGCGCGCCTTCCACATGCCGCGTGGTGCTGGGACGGTGGGACACCTCGCCAAAGCCCACGTCGCGGGTCAGGGTGCGCAGCAGGGAGGTCTTGCCGACGTTGGTGTGGCCGACCACGGCCAGTTTCAGCGCATCAGTCATGCCCGGTCTCCAGCCAGCCCAGGGGCGATGCCGAGGTGTGCGGCAGTTGCAGGCGCTCGATGCCGGCGTGCCAGTCGCCCAGGCGCTCGGCGTCCAGCGCTTCGCCCGCCGGCGCCTGCAGTAGCCAGATGCGGGTGGCGGCGGCGCAGCGCGAGAGTTCGGCGATCAGCGCCAGGGTGCCGCGATCCGGCGAGCGACGCGGGTCGCAGGCGATCACCAGGCGCGCCGGCGGGTAGCGAGTGAGCTGCTCCAGCAGCCGACGGCGCTGGGCACCGTCGTCGAGGTCGCCGGCATTGGCGATGCCTTCGGCCAGCTTCGGCGGCCAGTTGGGCCGGTCGAGTAGTTCGATGGACACCAGCACGGCGCCGTCGGCGGTGGTCGCCGGGGCTTGCGCCTGCGGCTCGACCAGCTCGCCCGGCGCGGCATCGCTGACACCCAGGCGCTCGCTGGCCGGCATCAGGCGCTCGCGCAGCAGGGCGTAGCCGGGCAGCGAGACATCCAGCGCCAGCTGCGCACGCCCGCGCTTCCAATGCCACAGGCAAAGCAGCCAGAGCGCACCGCGCAGCAGCACGCCGTACACCAGCAGAATCCCCACCAGCCAGCCGGCCCAGGCGTGGCGCGCGTTCTCGCTGGCCACCAGGGCATCGCCGCTGGCGCGCACCAACTCCGAGTCCGGCTGCGGGAAGCCGAGCAGTGATGGCAGCGCGCCGAGGCCGTGGGTCAGGGCGATGAAGGTATCGCCGCCGAGGATGGTGGTCTCCCAGACGAAGCCGTAGCGTCGCGTCGCCAGCAGCGCCAGCATCACGCCCAGCGCGCTGGCCAGGGCGACGAACCAGAGACCGTGGACCAGCAGGCCGAGCGCCCAGCGCGTGAGTTTCTGCCGGTCCAGCAGCACCAGCAGCGCGGGCGCCAGTTGGGCGGCGTGGGCGTCGCGGGCGAGCTTGCCGCTCAGCCACAACCACAGGCGGCCGAGCGCACCGGTCGCCTCGCCGCCGGCGAAGAAGGCCAGGGTCCAGCCCATCAGGGTAATCAGGTGCAGGCCGAGCAGGCTGGCCAGGGCCCAGAACACGTTGACCGGGCGCACTCCATCACCAAGGGCGGCGAAGGCCAGGCCGCCGCCGGTGAACAGCGCCAGCGCCAGCAGTAGGTACAACGCCAGGCGCGAGCCCTGCACCCAGGTGCGCAGGGCGGCGAGCTGGCCGTCGCGTTCGGCGAGCAGCAGCGCGCGATGTTGCAGGCGGCGGGCGAGATCACCGCCGCTGACGATAGCGCGGCGGTTGGCTTCGCTGTCTTCCAGCGGGCCGATCTGCTCCTCGCGCAGGCGCACGGCCTCGCACAGCCACAGGGATTCGAGGGCGGAAGCGGGGGGTTCGCTCACGGGGTCTCCGACAATCGGTACTCGGCACCAAGGATAACCGCTGCTCGCCGCCGCGTCCCGGCACCGCCGGTAACACCCGGTGGCGTCAACCAAACCAAGGAGGGGCTCGCACCGACGCCGCGCGGGCTCAGACTCGCCGGACAACACGCCTACAACAATAACAATGAGGCCTCACCATGCTGCGCTCGCTGCTCAGTGCCTTGCCCCTGCTGCTCGCCGCCGCCACCGCGGCGGCCGTGGAAACCCCGCCGGTGCGCCCTTCCGACTGGGGCCCGGACACCCCGCTGATGCAGGCGGTGCCGCCGCGCGTGCTGGACGCCAAGGTCAGCGCCCGGCAGTCCGACAGCAACACCTCGCAACTGTGGATCAGCCACACCGACTTCCGCCTGCATGACGACATCGGCTTCTTCATCCGCAGGATGCTGATCCAGATGAGCCCGGTAGCGGGCGCCGGCACGCCGCTGATGCTGGATGATCCGAAATCCATGGTCGCGCGCATCCAGGCCGGGGACATCTTCGTCGCCGACGCTACCCTCGCCACGCTGCTCAACGAGGAGCTGCGCAACGCCAACGCGCCGGTGCGCAACCTCAAGCTCAGCACTCGCGCCGATGGCCAGGAAGTCCACGGCGAACTGCTGCGCAAGGGCCGCTGGCGGCCGCTGCGGATGGTCACCGGGATCGAGCAGGCCGGGCCGCTGAAGGTGGCGCTAGTACCGCAGCGGATCTTCGTCGACGGGGTGGACGTCACGCCCTCGCTGAGCGCCGCCTCCATCGAGATGTCCGAGGTGCTGCAACTGCACACCGCGCACATGCAGCTGATCGGCAACCGCATCCTGGTCGACCTCGACGGCCTGTTCCCGCCGCCGCGCCTGGACTTCACCGTGCGTAGCCTGAAGCTCGCCGACGGCGGCATGGACCTGCTGCTGGGCAGCGAGCTGGCCGAGCTGAAATGGCCGCAGCTCAAGGCGCCGCAGAGCTACATGTTCATCGAAGGCGGCGACATCAAGATGGCGCGGACCATCCTGGTGAAGGCCTACGCGCTGTTCACCAGCCTGAGCCCCGATGCGCCGCTGCTGTTCAATCTGTACGACTACCGCCGCCAGTTGCAGTACGGCGAAATCCGCCTGCGCGAAGACGGCATGGTACACATCGCCGTCTCGCCCGTTAAGGCGCCCGCCCCGGAGGAGAAAGCCCTATGAGAACCCTCCTTGCCTCCCTGCTCTGCCTCACGCTGGCCGGCCAGGCCGTCGCCGAGAGCGCCATCGACAAGCAACAGCGCGAACTGGGCGTACTGCGCCAGGGCTGGTTCCAGCAGACGCCGCCGGCGGCGGACTTCAAGGCCAGCCGGCCGGGCGGCCTGCGCGACTCCGGCCAGGACGGCGTGGGCATCCTGCTCAACAACGTGGACATGTATTTCCAGGGCGGCGTCGGCTTCCACAGCCCGCAGCTCAAGGGTTGGCTGGTGCCGCTCAAGGCCGGCGAGCCGATCGACTTCGACCGCCCGCAGGACATGCGCATCGAGGTCTCCGAGGGCGAGGTGATCCTCAGCCCCGAACAGCTCGCCAACCTGTTCAACCAGCACATTCTCGCCTACCCGGAAACCATGCTGCGCGACTTCAAGCTGAGCGTCGAAGGCGACCGCCTGCTGGTGGCGGGCGAAGTGCAGCCGCTGGGCGTCGGCCCCTGGCTGCCGCTGCGGCTCTCCGGCACGGTGAAACTCGACGGCGACAACCTCGACTACCAGCCCGACAGCGTGAAGGTGCTCGGCGTGCCCAGCTACGGCGCCATGAGCCTGGTGGGCCTGCGCCTGGATTCGCTGGTGACCCTGGAGCGCCCCGGCGCGGTGCTGCAGGACAACGTGATGCACCTGAACTACCACCAGGTCTTTCCGCTGGTGGGCATCGGTGGCCGCGTCGAATCCAGCTGGCTGGACGCCAAGGGCCTGCACCTGAAATTCGCGCCCAAGCCGGGCGCCGCCTCGCTGGCCTTCGAACCGCCGCGCCAGGCCGGGCAGTCCTACATCTGGCTGCAATCGGGCGACCTGAAGATCTTCGAGATCCTCATCACCTACTCCCAGGTGCTGCTCAAGGCCGAGCACGCGGACCAGACCCTGGCCTTCAACCTCAAGGACTATCGCAAGGTGCTGGCCACCGGCATCACCCAGGTCAACGAGGACGGCACCTTCTTCATGCGCGTTCCGCCACCGGCCAGCCCCGCCGACGGCGAGCGGCTGGTATCCTCTGGCAACGGGAGTTCCCGCTGATGTTCACCACTGGAGTCGAGATGGCCCAACTGCCCCTGGCGATGATCGCCGCCCTTGCCGAGAACCGCGTGATCGGCGTCGACAACCGCCTGCCCTGGCACCTGCCGCAGGACCTCAAGCACTTCAAGGCCATGACCCTGGGCAAGCCGGTGATCATGGGCCGCAAGACCTGGGACTCCCTCGGCCGCCCGCTGCCGGGCCGGCTGAACATCGTGGTCACCCGCCAGGCGGGCCTGACGCTCGACGGCGCGGAAGTCTTCACCAGCCTCGACGCCGCCCTGGAGCGCGCCGCGCAATGGGCCGAGCAGGAGGAAGCCGAGGAGCTGATGCTGATCGGCGGCGCGCAGCTGTATGGCGAGGCGCTGGAGCGTGCCGACCGTCTCTACCTGACCCGCGTGGGCCTGAGCCCGACGGGCGATGCGCACTTCCCGGAAGTGGACGAGGCGCACTGGCACCTGGCGTCGAGCATCGAGCATGACGCGGAGGGCGAGACGCCGGCTTATGCGTTCGAGGTGTGGGAGCGGGCTTGAAATTTCAGAGCAGGGCCCCTCACCCTAACCCTGGCTACGCGCCCCGCTCCAGAGGGAGAGGGGACTGTCCGGAGCGCTCTGGGAGTCTGTTATCAGCCGGTGAGTCAGGGAGAATGGAGTTTATCTCGGCACGTACGGCCCCCTCTCCCCCTGGGAGAGGGCTGGGGTGAGGGCACGTCCCACTCCAGGCCCACCGGGAAAAACGCCGCCCCGGTTAACCGGCGCGGCGTTTTTCTTTACCCGCCCATCAGAACGCAAAATGCTCCGCATCCAGCCCCATCAGGCAGTCCGCGCCGCCCAGCAGGGCCTCGCGGTGCATGCTGGCGCGCGGCAGGATGCGTTTGACGTAGAACTCGGCGCTGGCGAGCTTGGCACGGTAGAAGTCCGCGTCGCCCTCGCCGGCCACCAGCTTCGCCTGCGCCACGCCGGCGGCCTGTAGCCAGAGACCACCGAGCAATACGTAGGAGCAGTACTGCAGAAAGTCCACCGAGGTGGCGCCGATTTCCTGCGGGTCGCGCTGGCAGGCGGCGATCACTTCGCTGGTGAGGCTGCGCCATTCCAGCAGGCGTTGCCGGACGGTTTCCGCCAGGGTCGACAGCTCGATGTGGGCGCTGGCGGTTTCGCAGGCGGCGGCCAGCTCGCCGATCAGTGCATTGAGCTCCGCGCCACCGTCACCCAGCAGCTTGCGGCGGATCAGGTCGAGCGCCTGGATGCCGTTGGTGCCTTCGTAGATCTGGGTGATGCGGCTGTCGCGCATCAGCTGTTCCATGCCCCACTCGCGGATGTAGCCGTGGCCGCCGTAGATTTGCACGCCGAGGCTGGACACCTCCTGGCCGACGTCGGTGAAGAACGACTTCACGATGGGAATCAGCAGCGCCGCACGTTTGCTCGCTGCCCTGCGACCGTCCGCCTCGGGGTGGCCGTGTTCCAGGTCCAGCTCGCGGGCGCAGAGCGCGGCGATCATCCGGCAACCCTCGGTGAGGGTCTTCTGGGTCAGCAGCATCCGGCGAACGTCCGGGTGGACGATGATCGGGTCGGCGGCCTTGGAGGGCTCGGCCGCACCGGTCAGCGCACGCGATTGCAGGCGCTCGCGGGCATAGGCCAGCGCGCCCTGGCAGGAGCGCTCGGCGATGCCCAGACCTTGCAGGCCGACCTGGAAGCGCGCGTCGTTCATCATGGTGAACATGCACGCCAGGCCCTGGTTGGCCTGGCCGATCAACCAGCCGGTGGCGCCGTCAAAGTTCATCACGCAGGTGGACGCGCCCTTGATGCCCATCTTGTGCTCGATGGCGCCGCAGCTCAGGGCGTTGCGCGCGCCCGGCGTACCGTCGGCGTTGGCGATGAACTTGGGCACGAGGAACAGGCTGATGCCCTTCACCCCGGCCGGCGCATCCGGCAGGCGCGCCAGCACCAGGTGGACGATGTTCTCGGAGAGGTCCTGCTCGCCGCCGCTGATGAAGATCTTGCTGCCGCTGACGCTGTAGCTGCCGTCCGCCTGCGGTTCGGCACGGGTGCGCAGCAGGGCCAGGTCGGTGCCGGCCTGGGGCTCGGTGAGGCACATGGTGCCGGTCCACACGCCGCTGACCATCTTCGCCAGGTAGTCGCGCTGCAGTTCCGCCGCACCGTGCTTGTACAGCGCCAGCACCGCGCCCTCGGTGAGACCGGAATAGACGCGGAAGGACAGCGAGGCGGCCATCAGCATCTCGTGGAAACTGGCCGCGACCATCTGCGGGAAGCCCTGGCCGCCGAATTCGGTCGGGCCGGTCATGCTTGCCCAGCCGTTGTCGCAGTACTGCCGGTAGGCCTCGCGGAAGCCGTCGGGCGTGGTGACTTCGCCGTTCAGCAGGGTCGCGCCCTGCTCGTCGCTGTTACGGTTCAGTGGGGCGACCACTTCGCCGGTGTAGCGCGCGCCTTCTTCCAGCACGCCGTCGATCAGCTCGCGGTCGAGGCCGTTGCCCAGTTGCTCGCAATGGGCGCTGACGTCAAACAGCTCGTGGAGGACGAAGCGCATGTCGCGCAGGGGTGCCTGGTAACTCATGTTCAATGCTCCTGTTTCACGTCGGCGAAGCGGCCATTGGCGGCGGCCAGGCGCTCGATCAGCGCGGCCGGCTGCCAGTGCGCGCCGTGCTCGCCGGCCAGGTCACGCAGGCGCGCCAGCACGCTCTGCAGGCCCTGGGCATCGGCCCAGGCCATTGGGCCGGACTTGTCCTTGGGGAAGCCATAACCATTGAGGTAAACGGTGTCGATATCGGCGCTGGTGGAGGCGATGCCTTCGTCGAGGATCTTCGCGCCTTCGTTGACCAGGGCCAGCAGGCAGCGCTCGAGGATTTCCTCGGCGCCGATATCTCGGCGCTGGTAGCCCAGGCGCTCGGACTCGTGCAGCACCAGTGCGTCCACTTCCGGGTCGTGCTCAGCCTGGCGGCTGCCCGGCTCGTAGTGGTAGAAGCCGTTGCCGGACTTCTGGCCGAAGCGGCCCATCTCGCACAGGCGGTTGTCCACCTGCACGGTCGGCGCGTCCTGGCCCTTACCGGCCAGCTCGCGGGCGCGCCATTCGAGGTCGATACCGACCACGTCGAACATGCGGAACGGCCCCATGGCGAAGCCGAAACCCTGGATCGCCGCGTCCACCCGATGCGGCAGCGAGCCTTCGAGGATCAGCCGGCGCGATTCCTGGACGTACTTCTCCAGCATGCGGTTGCCGATGAAGCCGTGGCAGTTGCCGGCGACCACGCTGACCTTGCCCATGCGCTCGCCCAGTTCCAGGGCCGCTTCGAGCACCGCGGGAGCGGTCTTCGCGCCGCGCACGATCTCCAGCAGCTTCATGATGTGCGCCGGGCTGAAGAAGTGCAGGCCGAGCACCTGGGAGGGCCGCGAGGTCACTGCGGCGATGGCGTCGACGTCCAGGTAGGAGGTGTTGGACGCCAGGATGGCCGAGGGTTTCAGCGCCGCATCCAGCTCGCGGAAGATCGATTGCTTGAGCTCGAGGTTCTCGTATACCGCCTCGATCACCAGGTCCACCTCACGGATCGCCGCGTAGTTCGCCACCTGGGAGATGCGTGCGCGGCGACGGGCGGCTTCGGCCTCGTCGATACGACCCTGGCGCACGTTGTGGGCGTAGGTATCGGCCACCGCGCCGAGGGCCTGGGTGAGCATCTGCGGATTATTGTCCAGCCACAGGACCTGCACGCCGGCGTTCGCCAGGCACATGGCAATGCCCCGGCCCATGGTGCCGGCGCCGATGACGGCGGCGCTGGCGATGCGGATGTTCTGGCTCATGTTGTTCCTCTTGTCAGCCGAAAACGCTCATTTGAAGACCACTCACCTTAGGGAAGGCGCTACTATTTTTGAAATTTTGAGTTGTGATACGTGGCATTCACTCAATGAATATGAACACCTTCGACCTCAACCTGCTGCGGGTGCTGGATGCGCTGCTGCGCGAGCGCAACGTCTCGCGCGCGGCGGAGCGCCTGTCGCTGAGCCAGCCGGCGGTGAGCAACGCGCTGAACCGCCTGCGCGAGCTGCTCGATGACCCGCTGCTGGTGCGCGTCGGCCGGGCGATGCAACCGACGCCGCGGGCGCTTGAGCTGGAGGCGCCGATCCGCGACGCGTTGCAGCGCATCGGCCAGAGCCTGGCCGGCGGCGACATCTTCGACCCGGCGCGCAGCCGCCAGCGCTTCACCCTGGCGCTGACCGACTATGTCGAGGCGCTGTGCATGCCGCACCTGCTCGAAAGTCTGGGCAGCGCGGCGCCGGGTATGGGCCTGACCATCCAGCACCTGACGCCGACACTGCCGGCCGAAGCGCTGGACAAGGGCAACCTCGACCTGGTGCTGGGGCGCTTCGAGGAGCTGCCAGCGCGATTCCAGCGCCGCCCGTGGGCGAGCGAAACGCTGCGCCTGCTGGCCCGGCGCGGGCATCCGCAGGTGGACGGCACGATCGATCTGGAGACCTTCCTCGGCCAGCGGCACCTGTGGGTTTCCGGCGGGCAGACCAAGGGCATGGTCGACCAGTGGCTGGCCAGCCAGGGGCTGAAACGGCAGATCGCCTACACCACGCCCAACTACCTGCAGGCGGCGCACCTGGTGGCGACCACGGATCTGCTGACGGTGCTGCCGACGCGGCTGGCGGCCTATTTCGCACAGTTGCTGCCGTTGCAGGTGCTGGAGCTGCCGTTCGACGTGGGGCAGTTCCACCTGGAGCTGGTCTATCTCGCCCAGCGGGAGCGGGATACGGCGTTGCAGTGGCTGGTGGAGCGGATTGTGGAGGCGGCGCCGAGGTGAATGAGTGGGCAAAGCCCACCTGTAGGAGCGAGCTTGCTCGCGAACCAGCCCAACATCGGAGCATCGGGTGACATCTGTTCGCGAGCAAGCTCGCTCCTACGAAGAGCAAAAGCAGAAACGCGCCCGAGGGCGCGTTTCGTGTGGCTCAGAAGCGATCGCGAACGATCGTCTCTTCCAGCGGCAAACGGCCGATGCGCGGTCGGGCTTCCACCGCCTGCTTGCCCACGGCGATCATCAGGCCGATCACATGGTTGGCCGGCAGGTTGATCAGCTTGCCCACGGAGTCGAAGTCGAAACCGACCATCGGCACGCTGTCCAGGCCGCGGCCACGGGCGGCGAGCATCAGCGTCTGGGCCACCAGGCCGCTGCTGCGCATGGCTTCGTCGCGCTGGGTCTGCGGCTTGTCGCGGTAGTAGCCGTCGATGGCGCCGACCATGTAGTTCTTCACTTCGACCGGGGCGCCGTCCCACACGCGCTCGGCGTTCCTCTCCCAGCTGTCGACCTGCGCGCAGACGACCACCAGCATCGAAGCCTCGGTCATCTGCACCTGATCCCAGCCCGCCTCGCGGATCTGCGCGCGTAGCTGCGGGTCGCTGACTTCCACCAGGCGCACGTGCTGCAGGTTGAAGGAGGTGGGGGCGAGCAGCGCCTGTTGCAGCAGGTCGTCCTTCTCCTCGCGGCTCATCACGTAGGAAGTATCGAAACCACGGATGGAACGGCGGCTGCGGATGGCGTCTTCGATCAGCATGGAAAATCCTCTGGCTGGCATGGGCGGAAATGGCGCGCATGGTAAGCCGAGAGGCAGCCCCGTTGCAGGGCGGCGTATCGATAATGTCTATCCGATGCCTCGATAGAACGATGCCCGCCAGGGTAGGCGGGCTCCGATCGGAGATCAGCTCTCCAGCGCTTCCACCGGTGCCGCCGTGGCCTGGCGCTGTTTGGGCGAGGTGAAGCTCAGGTAGCCGTCCTCGATCTTGCCGAAGCGCAGCAGCGCCAGGTCCAGCGCGTAGTTCTGGTAGAGCTTCCACGGCGTGCGGTCGCCCTGCTTGGGCATGCGGTCGGCGGCGCGCTGGATGTAGCCGGAGTTGAGGTTGAGGAAGGGCTCTTCCTTCACCGAGCCGTCGGTCTGGCGCGGTGTGCACTGGCGCATGCCGATGGCATCGAGGTGGTTGATCAGGCGGCAGAAGTACTCGCTGGAGAGGTCGGCCTTGAGCGTCCAGCTGGCGTTGGTATAGCCGACGATGGCCGCGAGGTTGGGCAGGTCGCGCAGCATGATGCCGCGATAGCCCATGCTCTGGGTGACGTCGAAGGGCTTGCCGTCGATGGCCAGCTCCGCGCCGCCGAACATCACCAGATCCAGCCCGGTGGCGGTGACGATCACGTCCGCCTCCAGCAGTTGTCCGGACTTGAGCAGGATGCCCTTCTCGGTGAAGCGCTCGATGTGCTCGGTGACCACCGAGGCGCGGCCCTGGCGCAGCGCCTTGAACAGGTCGCCGTCGGGCACGCAGCACACGCGCTCGTCCCACGGCTTGTAGCGCGGACTGAAGTGGCGCATGTCGAAATCCTTGCCCAGCTGCAGGTTGGCCAGCTTGAGCATGAGCTTGCGCACCGCGCCGGGGAACGCCTTGGAGGCCATGAAGAAGATCATCTGCATGGTCACGTTGCGCGCCCGCGCCTGGCGGTACACCCACTTCTCCGGCAGGAAGTTGCGCAGGAAGTTGGAGATCGGGTCCTTCGCCGGCAGAGTGATCACGTAGGACGGCGAGCGCTGCAGCATGGTGACGTGGGCGGCCTTGTCGGTCAGCGAGGGGACCAGCGTGACGGCGGTGGCGCCGCTGCCGATCACCACGATGCGCTTGCCGCTGTAGTCGAAGCTCTCCGGCCACAACTGCGGGTGGATGACCTGCCCGGCGAAGCTCTCGCGCCCGGCGAATTCCGGGGTGTAGCCGGCGTCGTAGCGGTAGTAGCCGGTGCACATGAAGAGGAACTGCGCACTCATGCGCACCGGCTCTTCCTCATCGCCGCGCTGCACGACGAGGTTCCAGCGCGCGTTATTGCTGTCCCAGTCGGCCTTGAGCACGCGGTGGCGGTAACGCACCTTGTCCTCGACGCGGTACTCGCGGGCGGTCTCGCGGATGTAGTTGAGGATCGACGGGCCGTCGGCAATGGCCTTGGGATCGGTCCAGGGCTTGAAGTTGTAGCCCAGGGTGTACATGTCCGAGTCGGAGCGGATGCCCGGATAGCGGAACAGGTCCCAGGTGCCGCCCATCGCCTCGCGGCCTTCGAGGATGGCGTAGGACTTGCCGGGGCACTGTTTCTGCAGGTGACAGGCCGCGCCGATGCCGGACAGGCCGGCGCCGATGATCAGTACATCCAGGTGCTCGGTGGACATGCGCGGGGCTCCTTGCTGCAACGCCCTGAAGAGTCTAGGTGGGAATGTCTCCCTGCACCCTACAAGCGTCTCCCCCAACGCCACGCCGACCTTTAGTCGTGCGTGGCGCCGGCGCGGTTACAACTGAGCCTGTACCCAATCGCGCACCCTGGCGTAGGGGTAGTCCTCCAGCATCGCGTAGCCGGGCAGCGTGCGTGCGCGCATGCGGGTGAAAGCCGGCACGCTGATACCGCAGAGGAAACGCGTCACGCAGTCGGCGCTGGGTACCAGGCCACGGGCGCTGCGGTACTTCTCCAGGAAGGCGGCACAGCGGTTGTGCAGGTTCTGCCCTTCCAGTGGCGGCAGCGCGGGCGGCTCCGGCAGGCGGGCGACGCGGCCGGCGCAGACCGAGCAGTGCCCGCAACGGCGGGGAGCCTGCTGGTCGCCGAAGTACTGCGCCAGCCGCCAGCTCAGGCACTCCGAACTGCCCAGCAGTTCGAGCATGGCGCCGATACGGGCGATTTCGCTGTCCTCGTGGCGCTTGAAGTAGCGATGCAGCTCGTCGCTCAACTCATCCACAGAGAAGGACGCATCGCGCACCGAGTAGACCTCGGTCATCTGCTTGCTTTCCAGCTCCACCCAGCCGCGCTCCTGGAAGTAGTCCAGCGCCTTCACCACCCGCGCGCGCTCGGCGCCGTGACGGTTGTAGAGGGTGTCGAAATCCAGGGTCGCCCAGGTCCTGGCCCGCGCCGAGGTGGTGAGGATGGCATCGACGAACTGGCGCCGCTCGCCCTGGAAATGCCCTAGCAGCTCAGCGGAATCGATCAGCAGCTTGAAGCGATATTCGGCGAAATAGGCGAATCGTGGAGCGATAATGCCGCGTAACTCCAGCTGAACCAGCAGTGTCTTCAATGGCAGCTGGCGGATGTTGGACTGGTCCGACAGCGGCACCAGCATGGTCTCCCACTGGCCACCTCCCTGATAGCCAGCAGCCTGGCGGATTTCCTCCAGCACGAAGCGAATGCCTTCGCGCTCGGGCGTGTCGCCGTAGACGAAGTTCTCCAGCACGTTGAGGCTGTCGCGGTTGGCCAGCACCAGGCATTCCGAGCGCTGGCCGTCGCGCCCGGCACGGCCGATCTCCTGGCTGTAGTTCTCCAGCGACTTGGGCAGGTCGTAGTGCACCACCTGGCGGATGTCGCTCTTGTCGATACCCATGCCGAAGGCGATGGTGGCGACGATGCAGTTCAGCCGCCCCTCCATGAAGCGGCGCTGGATGCCCTCGCGCTCCGGGTGTTCCATGCCGGCGTGGTAGGCGCAAGCGGGAATGCCGCGCTCGGCCAAGTGCGCGGCGACTTCCTCGGCGGTCTTCTGCTGGGTGACGTAGACGATGGCCGGCTGCCCGGCGCGCTCGCCCAGCCACTGCACCAGCCGCGCGCGGCGGGCGGCGCTGGCCACCGGCTCCACCTGCAGGTCGAGGTTGGCGCGGTAGAAGCCGGTGGTGACCACGTCGGACTCGGCGATGGCGAACTTGCCGCGCATGTCGGCAATCACCGCTGGCGTCGCCGTGGCGGTGAGCAGCAGTACCTGGGGAATGCGCAACTGCTTCTGGTAGTCCGGCAGCTTCAGGTAGTCGGGACGGAAGTTGTGGCCCCATTCGGAAATGCAGTGCGCCTCGTCCACCACCAGCAGGGAGATCGGCACCTCGCTGATGAAATTGCGGAAACGCTCGTTCTTCAGGCGCTCCACCGAGATCATCAATACCTTCAGCTCGCCGCTGCGTGCCCGCGCCATCGTCTGCGCCGCCTGCTCGCGGCTCTGCGCCGAGTCGATGCTGGCGGCGGCGATGCCGTGGCGGGCGAGGAAGGCGAGCTGGTCCTGCATCAGCGCCAGCAAGGGCGAGACCACCAGGGTCAGGTGCGGCAGCAGCAATGCCGGCAGTTGGTAGCACAGCGACTTGCCCGAGCCCGTGGGGAAGATCGCCGCCGCCGAGCGCCCGGCCAGCACCGCACTGACCGCTGCCTCCTGGCCGGGGCGGAACTGGCGGAAGCCGAAGACGCGTTCGAGGGTGTCGTGCATGTGGGTAACTCCTTTCATGGGCGTCCACCCAGCCTAGGAAGCGTCATTGTAGGAGCGAGCTTGCTCGCGAACCGGAGCTGGGCTGTTCGCGAGCAAGCTCGCTCCTACGAAGAGCCCAATGACGTAGGACCATTCCCAGGCACCAATGAAAAAGCCGCCCGAAGGCGGCTCTTTCGCAGAACGGGCGCGCTTAGAGCTGCGGGCCGGCGTTCTTGATGGCGTCGCTCACGTCGAACTTCTTGAAGTTCTCGATGAACTTGCCGGCCAGGCCCTTGGCGGCTTCGTCGTAGGCAGCCTTGTCTTCCCAGGTGTTGCGCGGGTTGAGCAGGTTGGTTTCGACGCCCGGAACGGCCTTGGGCACGTCCAGGTTGATGATGTCCAGGTGCTCGGTCTCGGCACCGACCAGAGCGCCGCTCTGGATGGCGGAGATCACGCCACGGGTGGTCGGGATGTTGAAGCGCTTGCCGACGCCGTAGCCACCGCCGGTCCAGCCGGTGTTGACCAGATAGACCTTGGAGCCGAAGGCCTTGATGCGCTTGATCAGCAGCTCGGCGTAGACGCCGGCCGGACGCGGGAAGAACGGCGCGCCGAAGCAGGTGGAGAAGGTCGACTTGATGCCGCCGCCCGAACCCATTTCGGTGGAACCGACCAGCGCGGTGTAGCCGGACAGGAAGTGGTAGGCCGCCTGCTCGTTGTTCAGGATCGACACCGGCGGCAGAACGCCGGTCAGGTCGCAGGTCAGGAAGATCACGGCGTTCGGCTCGCCGCCGAGGTTCTTCTCGGAGCGCTTCTCGACGTTTTCCAGCGGGTAGGCCGCGCGGGAGTTCTGGGTCAGGCTGTCATCGGCGTAGTCCGGAGTGCGGTTGTCGTCGAGGACGACGTTTTCCAGCACGGCGCCGAACTTGATGGCTTTCCAGATGACCGGCTCGTTCTTCTCGGACAGGTCGATGCACTTGGCGTAGCAGCCACCCTCGATGTTGAACACCACGCCTTCGCCCCAGCCGTGCTCGTCGTCGCCGATCAGGTAGCGGCTTTCGTCGGCGGACAGGGTGGTCTTGCCGGTGCCGGACAGGCCGAAGAACAGGGTCACGTCGCCCTCTTCGCCGATGTTGGCGGCGCAGTGCATCGGCAGCACGTCTTTTTCCGGCAGCAGGTAGTTCTGCACGCCGAACATGGCCTTCTTCATTTCACCGGCGTAGCGCATGCCGGCGATCAGCACTTTCTTCTGGGCGAAGTTGAGGATCACGCAGCCGTCGGAGTTGGTGCCGTCACGCTCGGGCACGCACTCGAAGTTGGCGACGTTGAGGACCTGCCACTCTTCGCGGCCAGCCGGGTTGTACTGCGCCGGCTCGATGAACAGCGCGCGGCCGAACAGGTTCTGCCAGGCGGTGCCGGTGGTCATCCTGACGGCCAGGTAGTGGTCCTCGGCGGAGCCTACATGAACGTGGGAAACGAAGTGGTCCTGGGCGTTGTTGAAGGCCTCGACGCGGTCCCACAGGGCGTCGAACTTGTCGGCCGGGAACGGGCGGTTGATCGCGCCCCAGGCGATGAAGTCCTTGCTGCCCGGCTCTTCGACGATGAAGCGGTCGACAGGAGAGCGGCCGGTACGGTGGCCGGTGCGCACCACCAGCGCGCCATTGTCGGCGAGTTCGCCTTCGCCGCGGCGAATGGCTTCCTCGACCAGTTGGGCAACGCTGAGATCGGTGTAAACGGCTTTATTGGCTTGCGTCATGTGGGTCCCCATCGGCCAGAGGCCGAGTCCTCCAAACTTTGCGTAGTGACTTCTAATTCCCACTACCGCGGAAAAAAGTCGCGGGATTATGCCAGAAAAGAACTGTTCTCGTGCAGCCTCTGATCCGGCAAGAGCGCCATTGGTGCGGCTATCGGACGGATAGAAGCGCTCAATGACGGGTTTCTGACGGGGTCTTGCTACCACCGCCGGAGAACAGCTGGGCAACGTCCGAACCGTCGAAACGGTAGCGCTGGTTGCAGAACTGGCAGTCGATGACGATCTCGCCATCTTCCTCGGCCAGCAGACGCTCGGCATCGTCCTGCCCAAGACTGACCAGCGCGTTGGCCGAGCGTTCCCGCGAGCAGCTGCAACGGAAGACCAGCGGCTGCGGATCGAACAGGCGCACGTCGTCCTCGTGGTACAGGCGATGCAGCACGGTGGCGTTGTCCAGGCCCAGCAGTTCCTCGGCGGTGAGGGTGTCGGCCAGGGTGGTGACGTGTTGCCAGCTGGCCTCGCGGGATTCGGCATCGCGCTGGCGGTCGGCCGGCAATTGCTGCAGCAGCAGGCCACGGGCACGGCGGCTGTCGGCGTTGAGCCAGAAACGGGTGGGCAACTGCTCGGAGGTGGCGAAGTAGGTCGACAGGCACTCGGCCAGGGTCGCGCCTTCCAGCGGCACGATGCCCTGGTAGCGCTTGCCGTTCTTCGGATCGACGGTGAGCGTCAGCACGCCGTGGGGCATCAGCTCGGCGAGCCCCGCGGCATCGCCGATGGCATCCGCATCATAACGGGCCAGGCCGCGCACTTCGCGATCGCTGGAGCACTCCACCATCAGCAGCGGCACAGCGCCGCTGGAGCGCGCCTGCAGGACCAGCAGGCCGTCGAACTTCAGGGTACCGCACAGCAGCGCGGCGGCGGCTAGCATTTCCCCCAGCAGTTGGGCGACCGGCTGCGGGTAGGGATGCTTGGCGAGTACTTCGGCGTAGCTGCGCTCGAGCTCCACCAGTTCACCGCGAACATCGGTGTTGTCGAACAGGAAACGCTGACTTTGATCGATCTGGGGCATGCTGGGCACAACGCTGGGAGAGGCACAAATAAATGACAAGTTGATGGCAAAGGCCTATAAAGCGCGCTTTGCAGCACCCACCCGTACCCGGGTGGTTCCGTAAGGGGGGATCGATTTTATGGACAAAACCACGCCGTTCCAAGCCACCTGGTCCTGGAAGCCCTTCATCGCCTGCCACCTGATGGCACTGTTGCTGCTCCTGCTATGGCTCTGGGAACCCACTCGCGGCGCGATGGACCTGTTCGATTTCAGCCTGTTCAGCCTGCTCAACCAGCCGCTGGCGACCCACTCAGCCTGGCGCCTGACCTGGGCCGTGGCGAGCACGCGGCCGTTCGACCTGCTGGTGGGTGTCATCCTGCTGCTTCTGCTGATCCGCGGCGACTGGGTGTTCAAGGCCACCCAGACCCGCGCCGCCACCTTCGGCTTCTTGTGCTCGGCCATCGTCCTGGTGGTGGTGCGGATCCTCTACGCCAAGATCGCCCACAAGCTGGGTTGGCAGCATCCGAGCATTTCCGCCGTGGCGCCGGACACCGTACGCCTGGAGAATTTCTTCCCGCAGTGGCAGGACACCGCTTTCGAAGTGAAGGACGAGTCCGCCCGCAGCTTCCCCGGCGACCACGCCTCGGTGCTGCTGGTCTGGGCGCTGTTCCTCACCCTGTTCGCCCGCAATGCCCTGCAGTGGGTGGTGATCTGGGGCCTGGCGCTGCTGTTCATGCTGCCGCGCCTGGTGGCCGGCGCCCATTGGGGTCAGGACGATTACATCGGCGGCGTGCAGATGGCGCTGGTGGCCCTGGCCTGGAGCTGCTTCACCCCGTTCGCCGCCAGGGGCAGCGCCGCCCTGCTGCGCTGGACCGACCCACTGTTCCGCCTGGCCGCGAAGATCCCGCTGCTCAACCGCCTGAGCGTCGTCGCGGCCTGACGGCCGCCCGATCCCGGCGAGGCACCCGCCGCCCGCGCCGGTCGATCATTCCCGGTCGCGGAAACTGAACAGCTGGCGGCGCTGCTTCTTGGTCGGCCGCCCGTCGGTCTGCACGCCCAGCGCGCCAGCCTTGCGCAGCGCTGACGCGTCCTCGCGGCGCTTCATGCTGTCGGCGGTCTCCTCATAAAGAAGCTGCGCCTCGGGCGCGCCGCGACGCACCATCGACAAGACCTTCACCACCACGGTGCGCTCGTCGAAGCCGGTGCGAATCACGTATTCCTCGCCGACCTTGGGTTCCTTGCCCGGCTTGCAGCGCTCGCCCCGGCAATGCACCTTGCCGCCCTCGATGGCCTCCTTGGCCAGGGAGCGGGTCTTGTAGAAGCGCGCCGCCCACAGCCACTTGTCCAGGCGGACCTTGTCGTCGTCTTTCTCGCTCACTTCATAACCTCGTCATGCGGGTCTGCGAGTGTACCGCGCGCCCCGCTGGCGGGGCACAAGCGGCCTGACTAGAATGCCGGCAAACGCCGGGGACGCCTGCCTTGAAGACATTCGACCAGCTGTCGGTAATCGGTTTGCGCGAATGGATCGCCCTGCCTGAACTGGGCATGGTCGGCCTGCGCGCGAAGATCGACACCGGCGCCAGCACCTCCAGCCTGCATGCCAGCGAGATCGTGCCGTTCAAGCGCAACGGCCAGAGCTGGGTGCGCTTCGTCGCCCACCTCGGCACCCAGGTGCAGCGCCGCCACCGCTGCGAAGCGCCGGTGGTGACGATGAAGACCATCAAGAGCTCCAACGGCCAGGCCCAGACCCGTTACGTGATCCGCACCCTGCTGGCCCTGGGCGACCGCGCCTGGCCGGTGGAATTCACCCTGGCCTGCCGCAAGACCATGCGCTACCGCGTGCTGCTAGGCTCCAAGGCCCTGGTCCACGGCCAACTGGTGGTCAACCCGGGCCTGACCTACGTCCAGGACAAACCCCTCATCATGGTTTCCTCCACCCCTTCAGGTGATCAATGAAAATTGCTGTGCTGTCGCGCAATCCGCGCCTGTATTCCACCCGTCGACTGGTGGAGGCCGGGCAGCAACGCGGCCATGAGATGGTGGTGATCGACACCCTCCGCGCCTACATGAACATCGCCAGCCACAAACCACAGATCCACTATCGCGGACAGCCCCTGGAAGGCTTCGACGCGGTGATTCCGCGCATCGGCGCATCGGTGACCTTCTACGGCTGCGCCGTGCTGCGGCAGTTCGAGATGATGGGGGTGTTCCCGCTCAACGAATCGGTGGCCATCGCCCGTTCCCGCGACAAGCTGCGCTCGCTGCAGCTGCTTTCGCGCAAGGGCATCGGCCTGCCGATCACCGGTTTCGCGCATTCGCCCGACGACGTGCCGGACCTGATCGAGATGGTCGGCGGCGCGCCATTGGTGATCAAGCTGCTGGAAGGCACCCAGGGCATCGGCGTGGTGCTCTGCGAGACGGAGAAGGCCGCCGAATCCGTGCTGGAGGCCTTCATGGGGCTCAAGCACAACATCATGGTGCAGGAGTACATCAAGGAGGCCGGCGGCGCCGACATCCGCTGCTTCGTGGTGGGCGACAAGGTGATCGCCTCGATGAAGCGCCAGGCCGCGCCTGGCGAATTCCGCTCCAACCTGCACCGTGGCGGCAGCGCCAGCCTGATCAAGATAACCCCGGAAGAACGCATGACCGCCATCCGCGCCGCGCGGATCATGGGGCTGAAGGTCGCCGGCGTCGACATCCTGCGCTCCCACCATGGCCCGCTGGTGATGGAAGTGAACTCCTCGCCGGGCCTGGAAGGCATCGAGACCACCACCGGCAAGGACATCGCCGGGGTGATCATCGAGTACCTGGAGAAGAACGGCGGGCCGCATCTGGCGCGGACGAAGGGCAAAGGGTGAGCCGGGGCTTTCGTGACGCATGCGTCACGCCGGCGAACGCCAGGCCAGGGATAGCCTGGCAGGGGTCTCAGAGGAGCACGTAGTCACGACAGGGATGTCTGAATTGTCTTCTCAGGAAGCACCTTCCAGCCAAACGGCGGATAAAGCGTCCCGCTTTATCCGCCCTACGGGAGCGAACCTCTTGCCTGCGTTGCCAGGCTGAACCATTCGCGAGCAAGCTCGCTCCTACAGGCTCCTCCCACCGCTATCGGATGCACTCATGCCCGCTTCCCGCCCCCACGCCGAACTCACCTGGTCGCCCATAGAAGGCCGCATTGCGCTGGTCGCACCGGCCTCGGCGATTGCCGAGGAGGTGCTGGAAGCCACCCTGCGCCAGTTGGAGGTGCAGGGCATCGACCACCACCTGGGCGAGCACGCCGACGCGCGCTACCGCTACCTGGCCGGTACGCCGGAGCAGCGCCTGGAAGACTTCCACGCCGCCTTCGAGCGGGAAGACGTCAGCGCCGTCTGGTGCCTGCGCGGTGGCTACGGCTGCGGACAACTCATCCCACAGCTGGACTGGCAGCGCATCAAGGCCGCCTCGCCGCGCCCACTGATCGGCTTCTCCGATATCTCCATCCTGCTCAGCGCCTTCCACCGCCAAGGCCTGCCGGCGATCCACGGCATGGTCGCCACCGGGCTGGGCCTGCAACCGCTGAGCGCCCCCAGCGAGCAACGTGAACGCCTGGCGTCGCTGGCCTCGATCAGCCACGTGCTGGCCGGCGGCCCCGGCAAGCTGGCGGCGCAGCATCTGGCGGGACCGAAGGCGGCGGTGGAAGGCGAGTTGATCGGCGGCAACCTCACCGCGCTGGCCTGCATGGCCGGTACTGCAGGTGCGCTGTACGTGCCGGACGGCGCGATCCTGATCCTCGAGGACGTCGGCGAGCCCTACTACCGCCTCGAGCGCAGTCTCTGGCAACTGCTGAACAGCCTGGACGGCGCGCGCCTCGGCGCAATCTGCCTCGGCACCTTCACCGACTGCCCGCGCAAGGGCGTGGCTCACAGCCTGGAAGAAATCTTCGCCGAATACGCCGCGCAGCTGGGCGTGCCGCTCTACCACGGCCTACCCAGCGGCCACGGCGCGCACAACCGCGCCTGGCCCTATGGGCGGCGGGCGGTTCTGGGAGGCAAGTCCCTGCGCTGGGATTAGAGTCTGTTTACGATCTCGCGAGCTAGAGCAGAACAAGGCGAGGGCAGCTGAGAAAGCGGAGTTGACTGTAGTCAATGAGCACTTCTCGGCTGGCCTCAACGCAGTTATGCCGACGCGCAGCAGATCGTAAGCAGGCTCTTAGTGCGCGTCGCGCGGCAGCAGCAGCCCCAGCGGCAGACAGACGCGCGCTTCCACACCGCCGCCTTCGCGGTTGCGCAGTTCGATGCTGCCGCCGTGCTGTTCGGCGATGCGTTTGACGATGGCCAGCCCGAGGCCGGTGCCCTTGCCGCCGCGCGCTTTGTCGCCCCGGAAGAAGGGGTTGAAGATGTTCTCCAGCTCCTGCGGATCGACGCCCGCGCCACGGTCCAGCACGCTGAGCACCACATAGGGCGCGCCGCCACCACCGGCCACGTGGGCCGCCACTTCGACCTTGCCGCCGCCGTGGTTCAGGCCGTTCTCGATCAGGTTGCCCAGCAGGCGCTTGATCGACACCCGGCGGAAACGGAACAACGGCAGCGTCTCCAGGCACAGGCGCACACGGTTGCCATTCTGGTTGAAGGCATCGGCCACCTCGCGGATCAGGTCGGCGAGGTCGCCTTCCTCCACCGACTCGTCGCGGCCGTCGCGGATGAAGGCGAGGAACTGGTCGAGGATGGCGTCCATATCCTCGATATCGCGGACCATGTCCTCGACCATCTCGCGGTCGCTGTCGGGCATCAGTTCCAGTGACAGGCGCAGGCGCGTCAGCGGCGTCCGCAGGTCGTGGGAAACCCCCGCCAGCATGAGTTCGCGCTCGCGACCGCCCTGCTCGACATCGTCGGCCATCTGGTTGAACGCGCGGTACACCTCGGCCATCTCGCTGGGCGTTTCCGGCCCCAGGGGCAGTCGCACGCTGCGTCCCTTGCCGAACTCGCGGGAGGCGAACACCAGGCGCTTGAGCGGCTGGCTGAGCTGGCGTACGAAAATCCAGGCGGCGGCGGTGGAGAGCAGGCCGATGCCAAGGAACCAGCCGAGCACGCTCCAGATCTGCTGACCGCGCAGCGGGTGCGGGTAGAGCGGTACGCCGATCCAGCCGTCACCCAGGGTCGGAGCTCGCACCCAGAGCATCGACGGATGATGGATGCGCAGACGGGTCTCGGTGTCGATGCCCAGCTCCATGCGCATCTGCCGCTGGAAGATCTCGGTGTACGGCCAGTGCACTTCCTCCGGCTGCCCCTGCTCGTGGGGCGCCCACTTCAGTCCGGCGGACTGGGCGATGGCCTCCCGCGATTTCTCGTCCGCCGCCCAGTAGGCGCGCACGGTCAGCGCCGCGCCGTGGCTGTACTGGCGGTCGACCAGCATGTCTTCGTTCATCAGCAGGTAGACCAGGGTCAGCGCCTTGGAGAACAGCACGACGATGAGCACCAGCCAGAGGGTGCGGGAGAAGAAGCTTTGCGGGAACCAGAGGGGTGTTTTCAAGAACGGATTACCAGGAAGCACGAATTGTAGGAGCGAGCTTGCTCGCGAACCTGCATCGACGCGAGGTGTTGTTCGCGAGCAAGCTCGCTCCTACAGGGCAAACATCACTTGCGGGCGGCGCCATCGGGTACGAATACATAGCCCACGCCCCAGACTGTCTGGATGTAGCGCGGCTTCGACGGATCGGGCTCGATCAGCCGGCGCAGGCGGGAAATCTGCACGTCGATGGAGCGCTCCAGGGCGTCCCACTCGCGGCCGCGGGCCAGGTTCATCAGCTTGTCGCGGGTCAGCGGCTCGCGGGCATGCTGTACCAGCGCCTTGAGCACGGCGAACTCACCGGTGGTGAGCATGTGCACTTCCTCGCCCTTCTTCAGCTCGCGGGTGGCCAGGTGCAGCTCGTAGTCGCCGAAGGTGACGATCTCGTCCTCGCCCGCCGGCGCGCCCGGCACCAGCGGCGCCTGGCGGCGCAGCACGGCCTTGATCCGCGCCAGCAGCTCGCGCGGGTTGAAGGGCTTGGCCAGGTAATCGTCGGCGCCCTGCTCCAGGCCGGAAATGCGGCTGGCTTCATCGCCCTTGGCGGTGAGCATGATGATCGGAATCTGGTTGTTCGACTCGCGCAGGCGCTTGCATGCGGAGAGGCCGTCCTCACCCGGCATCATCAGGTCCAGCACCACCAGCTGGAACAGTTCGCGGGCCAGCAGGCGATCCATCTGTTCGGTGTTTTCGACGGCGCGGACACGGTAACCCTGCTCATCGAGGAAGCGTTCCAGCAGACGGCGCAGGCGCGCGTCGTCATCGACCACGAGGATCTTTTCGCCTTCCGGCAGGGTGGCAGCGTTGCTCATGGAAACTCCCAGAATCTGATTCGACGGGCATTATCGCCCAGCCGCCGTGGCACACGGCCTGTCCATTGTTAGCAGATTTTTCCCCGACCAGCCGACCACCGGGTGAAATTGTCGTGGGTATAATGCGGCGCTTTTGCGGCGGGGCGTTGTCACAGAGCCTGTCGAATGACCGGGAAGCCCGGCATTGGCGCTCTGTCACGGACCTCTCGATGATCCTGCGAGCTCACGCCGCAGATCATGCGCCCCGTTTTCGATTGTCTTGTCAGGTGGATTCATGGACAGCATCAACACCCGTATCGCCGAAGAGCTTTCCGCACTGCCCTCCGGCCGCGTTCAACCGCAGCAAGTCGCCGCTGCCGTCGCACTGCTCGATGAAGGCTCCACCGTCCCCTTCATCGCCCGTTACCGCAAGGAAGTCACCGGCAGCCTGGACGACACCCAGCTGCGCATGCTCGAAGAACGCCTGCGCTACCTGCGCGAGCTGGAGGACCGCCGTGGCGCGATCCTCGCCAGCATCGAGGAACAGGGCAAGCTGACCCCGGAACTGGCCCGCGAGATCAAGCTCGCCGACACCAAGACCCGCCTCGAAGACCTCTACCTGCCGTACAAGCAGAAGCGCCGCACCAAGGGCCAGATCGCCCTGGAAGCCGGCCTGGGCGAGCTGGCCGACGCGCTGTTCGCCGACCCGACCCTGACCCCGGAAACCGAAGCCGCACGCTTCGTCGATGCCGAGAAGGGCTTCGCCGACACCCGTGCCGTGCTCGAAGGCGCCAAGTACATCCTCATGGAGCGCTTCGCCGAGGACGCCACCCTGCTGGACCGCCTGCGCGGCTTCCTCAAGGACAACGCCACCCTCACCGCGCGCGTGGTGCCGGGCAAGGAAACCGAAGGCGCCAAGTTCAGCGACTACTTCGAGCATGACGAGCCGCTGAAGAACGCTCCGTCGCACCGCGCCCTGGCGATCTTCCGTGGCCGCAACGAAGGCGTACTGAGCGTCGCTCTGAAGGTCGGCGAGGAGCTGCCGGGCACCGCGCATCCGTGCGAAACCATGATCGGCGAGCGCTTCGGCATCAGTAACCAGGGTAGGGCCGCCGACAAGTGGCTGTCCGAAGTGGTGCGCTGGACCTGGAAGGTCAAGCTCTACACCCACCTGGAAACCGACCTGCTGGGCGAGCTGCGCGAAGGCGCCGACGCCGAGGCGATCAACGTCTTCGCCCGCAACCTGCACGACCTGCTGCTGGCCGCCCCGGCCGGCCCGCGCGCCACCCTGGGCCTGGACCCGGGCCTGCGCACCGGCGTGAAGGTCGCCGTGGTCGATGCCACCGGCAAGCTGCTGGACACCGCCACCGTCTACCCGCACGTGCCGAAGAACCAGTGGGACCAGACCATCGCCGTGCTCGCCGCGCTGTGCGCCAAGCACCAGGTGGAACTGATCGCCATCGGCAACGGCACCGCCAGCCGCGAGACCGACAAGCTGGCCGCCGAGCTGATCAAGAAATACCCGGCGCTCAAGTGCACCAAGATCATGGTCAGCGAGGCCGGCGCCTCGGTGTACTCGGCGTCGGAACTGGCCGCCAGGGAATTCCCGGAGCTGGACGTATCGCTGCGCGGCGCCGTCTCCATCGCCCGCCGCCTGCAGGACCCGCTGGCGGAACTGGTGAAGATCGAGCCGAAATCCATCGGCGTCGGCCAGTACCAGCACGACGTCTCCCAGCTGCAGCTCGCGCGCAGCCTGGACGCCGTGGTGGAAGACTGCGTGAACGCCGTCGGCGTGGACGTCAACACCGCCTCCGCCGCGCTGCTGGCGCGCATCTCCGGCCTGAACAGCACCCTGGCGCAAAACATCGTCGCCCACCGCGACGCCAACGGCGCCTTCCGCACCCGCGACGATCTGAAGAAGGTCAGCCGCCTGGGCGAGAAGACCTTCGAGCAGGCCGCCGGCTTCCTTCGCGTGATGAACGGCGACAACCCGCTGGACGCCTCCGCGGTGCACCCGGAAACCTACCCGCTGGTGCAGCGCATTGCCGCCGATACCGACCGCGACATCCGCTCGCTGATCGGCGATTCGGGCTTCCTCAAGCGCCTAGATCCGAAGAAGTTCACCGACGAGCAGTTCGGCCTGCCCACCGTCACCGACATCCTCAAGGAACTGGACAAGCCCGGCCGCGACCCGCGTCCGGAGTTCAAGACCGCCGAGTTCCAGGACGGCGTCGAGAGCCTCAAGGACCTCAAGCCGGGCATGGTGCTCGAAGGCGTGGTGACCAACGTCACCAACTTCGGCGCCTTCGTCGACATCGGCGTCCACCAGGACGGCCTGGTGCACATCTCCGCGCTGTCGGAGAAGTTCGTCAAGGACCCGTACGAAGTGGTCAAGGCCGGCGACATCGTCAAGGTCAAGGTCATGGAAGTGGATATCCCGCGCAACCGCGTCGGCCTGTCCATGCGCATGGGCGATACCCCCGGCGAGAAGGTCGAAGGCCAGCGCGGCGGTCGTCCGGGCGGCGGTGCCCCGCGTGGCGACCGTGGCGCCCCGCGCCAGCAGGAGAAAGCCCCGGCGAACAACGCCATGGCCTCGCTGTTCGCCAACGCCAAGCAACTGAGGAAGTAACCGATGGCCGAAGAGCTCGATGTTTCCAGCGGCAGCGCCTTCAGCCGCCTGCTCGGCCTGGAGATCGTCCAGGCTGCCGACGGCAAGGCCGAAGTGCACATGACGATGCACGACGGCCTGCGCAACGTGCATGGCAAGCTGCACGGCGGCGCGCTGTTCTCGCTGATCGACACCGCCATGGGCCAGGCCTGCCACAGCCTGTCCGGTGGCATGGCGCAGAGCGTGACCCTGGAGAGCAAGATCAACTACATCCGTCCGGTCAGCGACGGCGAGGTGGCCTGCCGCGCCTGGGTGCTGCACAACGGCAAGCGCACGCTGGTGGTCGAAGCGGACACCTACCAGGGCGAGAAACTGATCGCCAAGGCCCAGGCGACCTTCGCCAGGACCTGACCCACCCGGGAGCCGGGCACGACACCCGGCTTCCATTCCGCCACAAAGCGGCACGCGCATATCCGGGATCGCCGCGCGCCAGGCCGCCGGCTTTCGCCGCACACTGCGCGCGACTAGGCTATTGGCGTTTCTCCCTTGCCCAGGCGGCGACGCCGGCATGCTTTCCCCTTGTAGACCGCCCAGTCCACCCCCATAGTGGGTCGACTGCCGTGTGAAGGATTTCCAACTTGAGCGACCAACTCTCCCGCCGCCTGGCCCTGCTCGACGATGCCGCCAACCTGTCCCTGCTCGCCCAGTGCCTGCACGGTATCGAACGCGAATGCCTGCGTGTCGACGAACACGGCAAACTGGCGCTGACCCCGCACCCGCGCGCGCTGGGCTCGGCGCTGACCAACCCGCAGATCACCACGGACTACTCCGAGTCGCTGCTGGAGTTCATCACGCCCACCTCCACCAGCGTCGAAAGGACCCTGGAGAACCTGGGCGAAATCCACCGTTTCGCCAACCAGAAACTCGACGGCGAATACCTGTGGAGCCCGTCGATGCCCTGCGAGCTGCCGGACGAGGAGAGCATCCCGATCGCCCGCTACGGCAGCTCCCACATCGGCCGCCTGAAATACGTCTACCGCAAGGGCCTGGCCCTGCGTTACGGCAAGACCATGCAATGCATCGCCGGCATCCACTACAACTTCTCCCTGCCCGAGGAGCTGTGGGAACTGCTGCGCCAGGAGGAAGGCAGCGAGAAGAGCGCGCGGGATTTCCAGTCGCACCGCTACATCGCGATGATCCGCAACTTCCGCCGCTACAGCTGGCTGCTGATGTACCTGTTCGGCGCGTCCCCGGCCCTGGACGCCGGCTTCCTGCATGGCCGCCCGCATGGTCTGGAAGCCTTCGACGAGAACACCCTCTACCTGCCCTACGCCACCAGCCTGCGCATGAGCGACCTGGGCTACCAGAACAACGCCCAGGCGGGCCTCACGCCCTGCTACAACGACCTGGACAGCTACATCGACAGCCTGCGCCGCGCGGTGAGCACACCCTATGCGCCGTACGAGAAGGTCGGCACCCAGGTCAACGGTGAGTGGGTGCAGCTCAACACCAACATCCTGCAGATCGAAAACGAGTACTACTCGAGCATCCGTCCCAAGCGCGTCACCTACACCGGCGAACGGCCGATCCAGGCACTGATCTCCCGTGGCGTGCAGTACGTCGAGGCGCGCTGCCTGGACATCAACCCCTTCCTGCCGCTGGGCATCGACGTCACCGAAGCGCGCTTCCTCGACGCCTTCCTGCTCTACTGCGCGCTCTCCGACAGCCCGCCGCTGGGCGGCTGCGAGTGCGGCGCGGCCACCAGCAACTTCCTCAAGGTGGTCAAGGAAGGTCGTCGCCCCGGCCTGAAACTGGAGCGCGGCGGCCAGCAGGTGGAAATGAAGGACTGGGCCAACGGCCTGCTCGACGCCATCGCGCCGATCATCGACCTGCTCGACCGCGCCCACGGCGGCAGCCTGCATGCCGAAAGCCTGGCGCAACAGCGCGCCAAGGTTGCCGACGCCAACCTGACGCCATCCGCCCAGGTCCTGGCGGAAATGCGCGAACGCGGCGAGAGCTTCGAAGCCTTCGCCCTGCGCTACAGCCGTCAGCACGCCGCGACCCTGAGCGCACAGCCGCTGTCCGCCGAGGAGCAGGCGCGCTTCGAGGACATGGCCAGTCAATCGCTGCAAGAGCAGGCGGAACTGGAAGCGCAGCCCGAAGGCGATTTCGACACCTTCATCGCTGCCTACCAGGCGAGCATCCTCGGCCTGATCAGCGTCTGAGCGCGCCGCCACGCAAACGAAAAAGAGGCCTTCGGGCCTCTTTTTCGTTTCCACGGTACTGCGCCCTGCAGGAGCGAGCTCGCGAATGGGCCCGCTGCGGGGTTGCTTCGCGAGGCCGAATCCATTCCCTACGGATAACGGCATTCCCCACATTCCTGTGGGTCACAAGCTCGCTCCTACGCAGGGCAGCCGTTACAAGGTCTTCTCGAACACCTGCGAATTGCGCTGGTAGTTGTACAGCGAGGCGCGCGCCGTTGGCAGCCGGTCGACGCTGCTGGGCTGGAAGCCGCGCTCGCGGAACCAGTGGGCGGTGCGGGTGGTGAGCACGTAGAGGGTCTTCAGACCGAGGTTGCGCGCGCGCTGCTCGATACGCTCCAGCAGCTCGTCGCCACGCCCGCCGTGGCGATACTCCGGGTTCACCGCCAGGCACGCCAGTTCGCCAGCCTCGGAATCGGCGATGGGATAGAGCGCCGCGCAGGCGATGATCAGCCCTTCGCGCTCGACGATGCTGAACTGCTCGATCTCGCGCTCCAGCACCTCGCGGGAGCGGCGCACCAGGATGCCCTGCTCCTCCAGCGGGCGGATCAGCTCCAGCAGACCGCCGACGTCCTCGATGCCCGCCTCGCGCAGTTGTTCGAACTGTTCCTGGGCCACCAGGGTGCCGTTGCCGGTGCGGGTGAACAGCTCGCTGAGCAGCGAGCCGTCCTCGGTGTAGCTGACGATATGGCTGCGACGCACGCCCGCGCGGCAGGCCTGGGCGGCGGCATCCAGCAGCTCGCCCTGGTAGCTCGCGCCGAGGCGCTCCAGGTGCGCCGGCACCTGCTGCGGGCGCAGCTCGCGCACCAGCTTGTCGTTGCTGTCCAGCAGGCCGCGTTCGGCGCCGTAGAGGATCAGCTTGTCCGCGCCCAGGTCGATGGCCGCGCGCATGGCCACGTCCTCGCAGGCGAGGTTGAAGATTTCCCCGGTGGGCGAGTAGCCCAGCGGCGAGAGCAGCACGATGCTGCGCTCGTCGAGCTGGCGGTTGATGCCCTTGCGGTCGATCCGGCGGACTTCGCCGGTGTGGTGGTAATCGATGCCGTCGACCACGCCGATCGGCCGCGCAGTGACGAAGTTGCCGGAGGTCACGCGCATGCGCGAGCCCTGCATCGGCGAGGCGGCCATGTCCATCGACAGGCGCGCTTCGATGGCAATGCGCAGGTTGCCCACGGCGTCGATCACGCAACCCAGGGTCGGCGCGTCGGTCACCCGCAGGCCGCGATGGAAGCGTGGCGCCAGACCGTGCGAGGCCAGGCGCGCCTCGATCTGCGGGCGCGAGCCGTGCACCAGCACCAGGCGCACGCCCAGGCTGTGCAGCAGCACCAGGTCGTGGACGATATTGCCGAAATTGGGGTCTTCGACGCCCTCGCCGGGGAGCATCACCACGAAGGTGCAGTCCCGGTGCGAGTTGATGTAGGGCGAAGCGTGGCGCAGCCAGTTGACGTAGTCGTGCATTGCTTGAAAAGCCTGTCGTGCGAGTGGGCGGAAGTCTGTCGAATGCGGCCGGGGCCGGGCGGCGCGGTTATCGTCGTCGCAGGAACATCGACAGGCTTCTCCTCTACAGTACGTCGGGCCCTGTTGCGGGCGTTCTACAGGCGAATCTCCGCAGGCGACTTCCCGGAGGCAGCGCTCCAGGGACGACGCTCTACAGACAATAGTGGCGGATCAGTCCGCGCAGCAATTCCACGGTCGGCTCGATGCGGTCCAGGGCAAGATGCTCGTCCGGCTGGTGGGCGCAGGCGATGTCGCCGGGGCCGAGCACCAGGGTCTGGCAGCCGAGCTGCTGAAGATACGGTGCTTCAGTGCCAAAGGCTACCGCTTGCGCCGAATATCCGCTGAGACTTTCGGCGATACGCACCAGCTCGCTGTCCACCGCCTCTTCGAAGGGCGGCACGGCGGGGAACAGCGGGCGGTAGTCGAGCTGCACCGCATGGCGCTCGGCGACCGGCCGCAGGCGCTCGCGAATGGCCTGGCGCAGAGCCTCCGGCTGCATGCCGGGCAGCGGGCGCAGGTCGAACTCCAGGGCGCACTGGCCACAGATGCGGTTGGGGTTGTCGCCGCCGTGGATGCAGCCGAGGTTGAGCGTCGGCTGCGGCACGCTGAACTGCGGATTGGCGAACTCGCGCTGCCACTCGCCGCGCAGCGCCAGCAGCTCGCCAATGGCGGCGTGCATGGCCTCCAGCGCGCTGCGCCCCAGGCTGGGGTCGGAGGAGTGACCGCTCTGGCCCAGGATGTCGATGCGCTCCATCATCACGCCCTTGTGCAGGCGGATCGGCTTCAGGCCGGTGGGTTCGCCAATCACCGCCGCACGCCCCAGCGGCCGCCCGGACTCGGCCAGCTTGCGGGCGCCAGCCATCGAGCTTTCCTCGTCGCAGGTGGCGAGCAGGATCAGCGGCTGCTTCAACGGCTGGTCCAACAAGGGCAGCAACGCCTCGATGGCCAGGGCGAAGAAGCCCTTCATGTCGCAGGCGCCCAGGCCGTACCAGCGGCCATCGCGTTCGTCCAGGCGCAGCGGATCGCTGCTCCACAGCGCCTCGTCGTAGGGCACCGTGTCGGTATGCCCGGCCAGCACCAGGCCACCGGGGCCGCTGCCCAGCACGGCGATCAGATTGGACTTGCCCGGCGAGACGGCCTGCAGCTCGCAGGTGAAGCCCAGGTCATCCAGCCAACCGGCCAGGCGCTCGATCACCGGTCGGTTCGACTGGTCCAGCGCGGCCTGGGTGCAACTCACCGACGACAGGGCGATCAGTTCGGCAAAGCGTTGTTTCAAGGGCGGCAACGGCATGGTGTCCTCCGAGGGCGTGGTTTCCACTATGGACCATGCCGGCCTGCGGTAAAACCTCGCGCCGCCCGGCAGGCGCACCGAACTACCTGTAAACTGCACACCTTTGACGCCTTTTCCGTGCCCCTCTTCAGGCTTTTCGCCAGACGGGCGCATCCGCTCTGACCGGACATCGCCATGCAGAAAGAAACCGAAATCAAACTGCGCGCCAGCCGCGAAACTCTCGACGCCCTGCGCGATCATCCGGCGCTGAAGAAGCGCAACAAGTCCGGCTGGGAACTCCGCGAGCTGTTCAACCAGTACTACGACACGCCCACCCGCGAGCTGGCCCGCGCCCGCGTCGCCCTGCGCATGCGCCGCGACGGCGAGCAGTTCATCCAGACCCTGAAGACCCGCGGCCAGAGCGTCGCCGGGCTGTCCGAGCGCAACGAGTGGGACTGGGACCTGGAGAAGAACAAGCTCGACCTGAAGAAGCTCGACGACCAGTGCTGGCCGGCCGCCCTCGCCGACCTGGACAAGAAGCAGCTCAAGCCGATCTTCAGCACCGACTTCACCCGCCAGCGCGCCGAGATCGCCTGGGGTCGCGGCAAGACCAAGGTGGTCATCGAGGCCGCGCTGGACCTGGGCAAGGTCATCGCCGGCAAGCAGGAAGAGGAAATCTGCGAGCTGGAGCTGGAGCTGCGCCAGGGCGAACCCGCCGCGCTGCTGGAACTGGCGCTGGAACTGGCCGCCGACCTGGCGCTGATGCCCTGCGACATCAGCAAGGCCGAGCGCGGCTACCGGCTGTTCGACCCGGCCAGCTACAGCATCCAGCCCGATACCCAGAAGCTGCTGGCGGAAACTCCGCTCGACGGCGCCTTCGCCGCGCTGGCCTGGGCGCTGCTGGGCAGCAGCCAGCGCCTGGCCGAGCAATACCGCTTCAACGGCCACTGGCGTCTGCTGGAAGACTGGCTACGCCAGCTGGTGGACCTGCGCGCCCTGCTCGGCAGCCTCGGCCAGGCCGTGCCGCGCGCCACTACCCGCGAGCTGCGCGCCGCCCTCGATGCGCTGATCGCCGACTGGCTGCCGCGCATCGAACAGGGCCGCGACGACGAAGCCGTGCGCCAGCAGATGCCGGACGCCTTCCGCGAGGAACTGGCGAACACCCGCTGGGGCCAGTTCTCCCTGGGCACCTCGCGCTGGCTGCTGGCCAAGGCCTGGACCGAGGCGCGCAACGAGCGCGCCAACCGCCTGGGCGGCGCCGCGGTCGGCAAGTGGCTGCAACGCACGCTCGCCGAAGAGGCCCAGGCCATGCCGCTGCAACGCGCCCAGCAACTGCCCGAAGTGCTCGCCGACCAACTGCCGCGCCTGCAGCGCATGCTGGTCTGGCTGCGCCCGGCGCGCGGCGTGCTGGACCTGCCGGAGGTCGACCGCCTGTACGGTGAACTGGCCAAGCTGGAAGAACTGCTGGCCGCCCCGGAGGCCGAGGATCGCCTGGATGCCCTGGCGGCCCAGGCCCATACTGTGCTCACCCTCAAGCCGTGGAAGGCGCTTTTGAAATAAGCTCCGGGCGAGCTCGCCGGCCCTTGTAGGAGCGAGCTTGCTCGCGAACCAGGCCTGGCACCAAGCCAAAGCGGTTCGCGAGCAAGCTCGCTCCTACATAAGCCTGTCACTTCACGCCAGGACCAACAGGAGTTCAGATGTCCGCCTACGCCCCCTCCGCCCAGGACCGCTTGCTCGACCTGGGCGATATTCTGCGCGAACTGGTGAGCCAGGGCCGCGTCGCCCAGGATGACGCCGAGCAGTGCCTGGCCATCCGCCGCAGCGCGGTGAACAACCAGCAGCACCCGCTGGAGTTTCTCGCCGCGCAGCAGGTCGAAGATCGCCAGCGCTGCGGGCGCAAGCTCGACCTCGACGCCCTGGTGCACTGGCTGGCGGACTACTCAGGGCAGCCCTATCGGCGCATCGACCCGCTGAAGATCGACGTGGCGGCGGTCACCCCGCTGATGTCCTACGCCTTCGCCCAGCGCCACCAGATCCTCGCGGTGGCCGTGGCGCCGGACGAAGTCACCATCGCCAGCGCGCAGCCTTTCGTGCAGGCCTGGGAAAGCAACCTGATCCACGTCCTCAAGCGCCCGATCAAGCGTGTGGTCGCCAGCCCCACCGACATCCAGCGCTTCACCGTGGAGTTCTACCGGCTGGCCAAGTCGGTCAGCGGCGCCACCGCCAAGGACCAGAAGGTCAGCGGCGTGGGCAACTTCGAGCAACTGCTCAACCTGGGCGCGGCGGACCAGGAGCCCGATGCCAACGACGCGCACATCGTCACCATCGTCGACTGGCTGTTCCAGTACGCCTTCCAGCAGCGCGCCAGCGATATCCACATCGAGCCGCGCCGCGAGCAGGGCACGGTGCGCTTCCGCATCGACGGCGTGCTGCACAACGTCTACCAGTTCCCGCCGCAGGTCACGATGGCGGTGGTCAGCCGCCTCAAGTCCCTGGGCCGGATGAACGTCGCCGAGAAGCGCAAGCCGCAGGACGGCCGGGTAAAGACCAAGACCCCGGACGGCGCCGAGGTCGAGCTGCGCCTGTCGACCCTGCCCACGGCCTTCGGCGAGAAGATGGTGATGCGGATCTTCGACCCCGAAGTGCTGCTCAAGACCTTCGACCAGCTCGGCTTCTCGCCGGACGACCTGCGCCGCTGGCAGAGCATGACCAGCCAGCCCAACGGCATCATCCTGGTCACCGGCCCCACCGGCTCGGGCAAGACCACCACGCTGTACACCACGCTCAAGCAACTGGCCACCGACGAGGTGAACGTCTGCACCATCGAGGACCCGATCGAGATGATCGAGCCCTCGTTCAACCAGATGCAGGTGCAGCACAACATCGAGCTGACCTTCGCCAGCGGCGTGCGCGCCCTGCTGCGCCAGGACCCGGACATCATCATGGTCGGCGAGATCCGCGACCTGGAGACCGCCGAGATGGCCATCCAGGCGGCGCTCACCGGCCACCTGGTGCTCTCCACCCTGCACACCAACGACTCGCCCACCGCCATCACCCGCCTGCTCGAACTGGGCGTGCCCTACTACCTGATCCGCGCCACCGTGCTCGGCGTCATGGCCCAGCGCCTGGTGCGCACCCTGTGTCCGCACTGCAAGGAACCGATGGAACTGGACGAGGCGGACTGGCAGGAACTGACCCGGCCGTGGAACGCCCCGCTGCCGACCAGCGCCCATCGCGCCGTCGGTTGCCTGGAGTGCCGCGACACCGGCTATCGGGGCCGCGCCGGGGTCTACGAGATCATGCTGCTGAGCGAAACCGTGAAGGAGCAGATCAGCGCGGACACCGACCTGATCCCGCTGCGCCGCCAGGCCTTCAAGGAGGGCATGCGCAGCTTGCGCCTGTCCGGCGCGCAGAAGGTCGCCGCCGGGCTGACCACCATCGAGGAAGTACTGCGGGTCACTCCGCAGAGCGAGCAGAAGTAGCCTGTCGGCGGGGTATCGCCCTTCCGGCCGGCGCGGGGGTTGGTCCACGATAGCGCGCAGGGCCCGTAGCCGCCCCACAGGCAGTTTTCGACCAAGGAGCTTTTCACATGGAAATCGGTAGTGTCGTCCTGTTGTTCGTCATCCTGGCCATCGCCATCGTCCTGATGGGCTTCAAGGTGGTCCCGCAAGGCTTCGAATGGACGGTGGAGCGCTTCGGCCGCTACACCCATACGCTCAAGCCGGGCCTGAGCATCATCATCCCGGTGGTCGACCGCATCGGCCAGAAGATCAACATGATGGAGCGCGTGCTGGACGTCCCGCCGCAGGAAGCGATCAGCGCCGACAACGCCATCGTGCAGATCGATGCCGTGTGCTTCTTCCAGGTGGTCGACGCGGCGCAAGCGGCCTATGAAGTGAGCGGGCTGGAAAACGCCGTGCGCAACCTGGTGATGACCAACATCCGCACCGTGCTCGGCTCGATGGAGCTGGACCACATGCTCAGCCAGCGCGACGCAATCAACGAACGCCTGCTGCGCACCGTCGACGAGGCCACCGCGCCCTGGGGGCTGAAGGTCACCCGCATCGAGATCAAGGACATCAGCCCACCGGCCGACCTGGTGGAAGCGATGGCCAGCCAGATGAAGGCCGAACGCCTGAAGCGCGCGCAGATCCTCGAGGCCGAGGGCAAGCGCGCGGCGGAAATCCTCACCGCCGAAGGCAAGAAGCAGGCTCAGATCCTCGAAGCCGAAGGCCTGCGCCAGTCGGCCTTCCTCGAATCCGAGGCGCGCGAGCGCCAGGCCGAGGCCGAAGCCAAGGCGACCCGGGTGGTCTCCGAGGCCATCGCCAGCGGCAACGTGCAGGCGATCAACTACTTCGTCGCGCAGAAGTACGTCGACGCCCTCGGCCAACTGGCCAGCTCCAACAACAGCAAGATCGTGCTGATGCCGCTGGAAGCCAGCCAGGTGATCGGCGCGGTCGGCGGCATCGGCGAGATCGTCAAGGCCACCTTCGGTGACGCCAAGGGCCGCAACTGATGGCCGCCTTTCTGCAGAATCTCGGCTTCTGGGACTGGCTGGGGCTGGGCATCGTCCTGTTGATCCTGGAAATCTTCGGCGCCGGCGGCTACCTGCTGTGGATCGGCATCGCCGCGGCGCTGACCGGCGTGCTGGCATTCCTGCTGCCGGGGCTGGACTGGCTCTGGCAGTGCCTGGCCTTCGGCGTGCTGGCGATCCTCACCGCGCTGTACTGGTGGAACCACCAGCGCCTGAACAAGCGCCAGGCCGAACCCTCCGGCCTCAACCGCCGCGGCAGCGAGCTGGTCGGCCGCCAGTTCGCCCTGCACGACGCCATCGTCGGCGGCCGCGGCAAGATCCGCGTCGGCGACAGCGTCTGGCTGGTCAGCGGGCCTGACCTGCCCGCCGGCGCGCAGGTGCGCGTGACCGGGCAGGACGGTGTGCTGCTGCTCGTCGAGCCGATCTGAGCTCCGATCAAACCGGTATCTGTAGGAGCGAGCTTGCTCGCGAACCCGCCCCCGCTGCGGAGTTCGGTTCGCGAGCAAGGACTGGGCGTCCCCTTCGGTCCTACGAAAAGCAGAAAGCCGCCCTAGGGCGGCTTTTTCATTCAGGCGAAACTCAGCTCGCCGCCGGCTGCGCAGGGGCGCGGCGGTAGGCCCAGACCATCAGCGCGATACCGCCGAGGATCATCGGCACGCACAGCACCTGGCCCATCGTCAGCCAGCCCCAGGCGAGGTAGCCCAGTTGGGCGTCCGGTACGCGGACGAACTCGACGATGAAGCGGAAGATGCCGTAGCAGAGCACGAACAGGCCGGACACCGAGGCGGTCGGGCGCGGCTTGCGGGTGAACAGCCAGAGCACGACGAACAGCGCCACGCCCTCCAGGGCGAACTGGTACAGCTGCGACGGGTGGCGCGGCTCCGGGCCGCCGGTGGGGAAGATCATCGCCCAGGGCACGTCGGTCACCTTGCCCCACAGCTCACCGTTGATGAAGTTGCCGATGCGCCCGGCGCCCAGGCCGATCGGCACCAGCGGCGCGATCAGGTCCATCAGTTGGAAGAAGCTCTTGTTGTTGCGCTTGCCGAACCACCAGGTGGCCAGCATCACGCCGATCAGCCCGCCGTGGAACGACATGCCGCCCTTCCATACCTCGAAGATCAGCGTCGGGTTGGCGATGTACTCGTCCAGGTTGTAGAACAGCACGTAGCCCAGGCGACCGCCCAGCACCACGCCGCAGGCCACCCAGAACACCAGGTCGGAGAGCTTCTCCTTGGTCCAGGTCGGGTCGAACTGCTTGAGCTGGCGCGACGCCAGCAGCCAGGCGCCGCCGATACCGATCAGGTACATCAGGCCGTACCAGTGGATTTTAAGCGGCCCGAGCGCTACGGCGACCGGGTCGATCTGTGGATAAGGCAGCATCCGCTTCTCCTAGCAGGAATTCAGATCAGGAAACTCAGCCCCACGCCGAACAACAGCAGGGCGAACAAACGCTTGAGTACCAGGGGCGGCAGGCGGTGCGCCAGTCGCGCCCCGATGCGCGCGAAAAACATGCTGGTCAGGGCGATGCCCACCAGCGCCGGCAGATAGACGAAGCCGATGCTCATCTCCGGCAACTGCGCGTTGTGCCAGCCGACGACGATGAACGATATCGCACCGGCGATGGCAATCGGCAGTCCACAGGCGGACGAAGTCGCAACCGCCTGTTGCATGGGGACGCCACGCCAGGACAGGAACGGCACGGTCAGCGAGCCGCCGCCGATACCGAAGATCGCCGACGCCCAGCCGATCACACTGCCGGCGACGCCCAGTCCGACGCGGCCGGGCGGCTCGCCGCTGCCCTTGGGCTGCAAGCCGAGCGCCATCTGGATCGATACCAGGATGGCGAAAACCCCGATGATCTTCTGCAGCACCGGTCCCTGGATCTTCGACGCGGTGAGCGCCCCCAGGGCACTGCCGAGCAGGATACCGACGGTCATCCAGATGAACAGCGACCAGCGCACCGCGCCACGGCGGTGATGTTCGAGAATCGAGTTGACCGACGTGAAGATGATGGTCGCCAGTGAAGTGCCGACCGCCATTTGCGTCAGCACATCGGGCGAAAAACCGTGGGCGGTGAAACTGAACACCAGGGCCGGGACGATGATCAGCCCACCGCCGACGCCGAACAGGCCGGCCAGCACACCGGCGCAGGCGCCCAGTACCAGATAGAGCACGAACTCCATGCGGGCAACCTCGGACGAATGAAAGCGGGCATGGTAGCCGATGCGCCCCAGGCGCTCCAGCCACCCACGGGCTCCGGCGGACTTGATAGACTGCCGGCACACTGAGGAGTTTGCCGGATGTGCCTGATCGTCTTCGCCTGGCGTCCCGACCACGCCATGCCGCTGATCGTTGCCGCCAACCGCGACGAGTTCTACGCCCGCCCCACCCTGCCGCTGGCGGCGTGGGAGGATTCCCCCGGCCTGTACGCCGGCCGCGACCTGGAAGCCGGCGGCACCTGGATGGGCATCGCGCCCGGTGGCCGCTTCGCGGCGCTGACCAACGTCCGTGATCCAGGCCAGCCGCTGGGGCCGCGCTCGCGGGGCGAACTGGTCGCCGCCTTCCTGCAAGGCCGCCAGGCGCCATTGGAGTACCTGCAGCACGTCGCGCGCCGCGCCAGCGACTACAGCGGTTTCAACCTGCTGGTCGGGGACGCGGAACAGCTCTGCTATTTCAACCCGCGCATCGGCCCGCCGACAGCCGTGGCCCCCGGCGTGCACGGCCTGTCCAATGCCGCGCTGGATACGCCCTGGCCGAAGCTGCTCCGCGCCTGCAACGCCCTGGAAACCCGGCTCGAACGGCCGGACGCCGGAGCGCTCGTCTCGCTGCTGGCCGACGAACGCCAGGCCAGCGACGGGGAGCTGCCTGAAACCGGCGTGGGCCTGGCCACCGAGAAGCTGTTGTCGAGCGTATTCATCGCCAGCCAGAACTACGGCACCCGCGCCAGCACGGCGCTGATCGTCCACGCGGACGGCCACCGCGAGCTGCTGGAGCGCAGCTTCGGCCCCAGCGGCGCGCGCCTGGGCGATGTGCGCCTGAGCGTCTAGCAGGCCACGATGCAGTCGCGTTGCTGCTTGGCGCGATAGAGCCCGTCGTCCAGCCGGCGCATCAGCCCCATCAGATCCTCTGCGGGGCGCATCGCGGTAACGGCGAAACTGGCGGTGAGCTGCACCGGCAGGGAGATATCCGCGCGGCGCAGGCTCAGGCGCAGCCGCTCGGCCAGTTCCCGCGCCTCCTCGCAGGCGGTTTCCGGCAGCAGCACGATGAATTCCTCACCACCCCAGCGGGCGAAACAGTCTTCCTCTCGCAACCGCCGCCGCACCACTTCCGCCACGGCCACCAGCACGCGATCGCCGGCCGGATGCCCCAGGCTGTCGTTGATGCGTTTGAAATGGTCGAGGTCGAACATCATCACGGCGCAGGCATGGCCGTGGCGCTGCAGACGCTGCCATTCGGCGTGCAACTGCTGCTCGAAGCGGCGGCGGTTGGCAATCTGCGTCAGCGGATCGATCTCGGAGAGGCGCAGCGCTATGGCCGCCTGCTCGGCAAGCGCCTGGTTGGCCCGGCGCAGCGCCTCGGTGCGCGCGTCCACCAAGGCCTCCAGTTGCTGGTTGAGCGCCTGCAGTTCCAGATTCTTCTGCTGCAGCGCCAGCTCGGCCAGCTTGCGTTCGTGGATGTTGCGATGCGCGCCGATCATCCGGGTCGCCCGTCCCGTCTCGTCGTACTCGACGAAGCGCCCATGATCGCTGACCCACAAGTAGCTGCCGTCGAGGCAACGACAACGGTATTCCTCGGCGTACTGCTGGCTGCGCCCCTCGACGTAGGCGTTGAAGCCGTTCATCACCTGCTCGAAGTCTTCCGGGTGGATGACCTCATGCCAGGTGGCGACGTTCTCCGGCAGGCTGTCCGCATCGTAGCCGAGCATGGCGTACCAGCCGGGGCTGCGGCTGACATGGTTGCTACGGATGTGCCAGTCCCAGATGCCGTCGCTGACGATGTCCAGCGCCAGGCGCAAGGTGAGGGTATTGTCGTGGGAGTCCGTGCCAGGGTCGACGTCGAGCTCGCCCATAAGCTTCGCCTTGGCCGGCACGCCGGCCTCACCGTCTTGGAGCCCCCCGGCAATGCACGGAGCCGGGAGGATAGGAGGCCCGGCGTCAGGCCTGGATGGTTGCCGCCGGGTTGATCACGCGACCGAGGCCGAGGTTGCGCAAGGCCAGGTGCAGCGAACTGTGGATGACCTGCGGATTGTCGAAGGTCATCAGTTGGCTGAGCAGTTCGTGCGCCTTGGACAGGGTCATCTGGCGCAGCAGCCATTTCACCTTGGGCAGGTTGGTGGCGTTCATCGACAGCGAGTCGAAGCCCATGGCCATCAGCAGCACGGCGGCGGCCGGATCGCCGGCCATCTCGCCGCAGATGCTCACCGGCTTGCCTTCGGCATGGGAGTCGTCGACCACCTTCTTCAGCGCCTGCAGCACGGCCGGGTGCAGGTAGTCGTAGAGGTCGGCGACGCGCGGGTTGTTGCGGTCCACCGCCAGCAGGTACTGGGTCAGGTCGTTGGAGCCGACCGAGAGGAAATCCACCTGGCGCGCCAGTTCGCGGGTCTGGTACACCGCCGCGGGGATCTCCACCATCATGCCGATCGGCGGCATGGGGATGTCCACGCCCTCGTCGCGCACCTCGCCCCAGGCGCGGTGGATCAGGTGCAGCGCTTCTTCCAGCTCGTGGGTGCCGGAAATCATCGGCAGCAGGATGCGCAGGTTGTCCAGGCCTTCACTGGCCTTGAGCATGGCGCGAGTCTGCACCAGGAAGATTTCCGGGTGGTCGAGGGTGACGCGGATGCCGCGCCAGCCGAGGAAGGGGTTGTCTTCCTTGATCGGGAAGTAGGACAGCGCCTTGTCGCCGCCGATGTCCAGGGTGCGCATGGTCACTGGCAGCGGGTGGAAGGCGGAAAGCTGCTCGCGGTAGATGGCGAGCTGTTCCTTCTCGCTGGGGAAGCGGTCGTTGATCATGAACGGCACTTCGGTGCGGTACAGGCCGACACCCTCGGCGCCGCGCTCCTGGGCACGCGCCACGTCCGCCAGCAGGCCGGTGTTGACCCACAGCGGCATGCGATGGCCGTCCAGCGTCTCGCAGGGCAGCTCGCGCAATGCGGCCAGGCCCTTGCTCAGTTCTTTCTCTTCGGCAACCACTTCGCCGTACTGCTTGACCAGCTGCGGCGACGGGTTGGTGTAGATCTCGCCGTGGTAGCCGTCGACGATCAGGTCGATGCCATCGACCTTGGAATACGGCAGGTCGACCGCGCCCATGACCGTGGGGATGCCCATCGCGCGGGCGAGGATGGCGACGTGGGAGTTGCCCGAGCCAAGCACGGACACCAGGCCCACCAGCTTGCCCTCGGGCACTTCGCCAAGCATGGCCGGCGACAGCTCCTCACTGACGATGATGGTCTGGTCCGGGTAGGCCAGGGTCTGCTTACGCTCCTCCTGCAGGTAGGCGAGGATGCGGCGGCCGATATCCTTCACGTCGGAGGCGCGCTCGCGCAGGTAGGCGTCGTCCATCAGCTCGAAACGCTGCACGTGCTCCATCACCACCTGGCGCAGGGCGCCCTGGGCCCACTGGCCGGCGCGGATGATGCGCTTGACCTCCAGGCCGATGGAAGCGTCATCGAGCATCATCAGGTAGACATCGAACAGCGCGCGTTCTTCCTTGCGCAGCTGGGTGGCCAGCTTGCTGGAGAGGTTGCGCATGTCCTCGCGGACCGATTCCAGCGCCTGCTTGAACAGCTCGACCTCGGCCTCGACGTCATCGATGGGCTTGTCCGGGACCACTTCCAGGTCGGCCGGCGGCAGCACCACCACGGCCTTGCCCACGGCCACGCCGGGCGCGCCGGGGACGCCGACGAACTTGGCCTCGCTGATGCCCTTGCCGAGCTTGCCCAGGCCACGGATCGTGCCGGTCGCCTCGGCATGGGCAATCACACCGGCGAGTTGCGCGCTCATGGTGACGAGGAAGGCCTCCTCGCCTTCGTCGAACTGGCGCTTTTCCTTCTGCTGCACGACCAGGACGCCCATCACCCGACGGTGGTGGATGATCGGCGCGCCGAGGAAGGAGGCATAGCGTTCCTCGCCGGTTTCGGCGAAGTAGCGGTAACGGGGATGTTCGGAGGCGTTCTCGAGGTTCAGCGGCTCCTCGCGGGTGCCGACCAGGCCGACCAGGCCCTCGTTCGGCGCCATGCTGACCTTGCCGATGGAGCGCTTGTTCAGGCCCTCGGTGGCCATCAGCACGAAGCGGTTGCTCTCGGCGTCCAGCAGATAGACCGAGCACACCTGGGTGCCCATCGCCTCCTTCACGCGCTGCACGATGATGCCCAGCGCCGCCTTGAGGTCCTTGGCGGAGTTCACTTCCTGGACGATCTTACGCAGCGTGTTGAGCATGGCTCGGGGTCTAACTCCTTGAACTTGCGTGCTAGTCGCGCGCCAGGAGGCGCGGTGCCAATTCCTTCAGGGCCCGGCGGTAGACCTCGCGTTTGAAGGTCACGACCTGGCCGAGCGGGTACCAGTAGCTGACCCAGCGCCAGCCGTCGAACTCCGGTTTGCCGGTCACATCCATGCGCACCCGGCTTTCCTCGCCGGTCAGGCGCAGGAGGAACCATTTCTGCTTCTGCCCGATGCACAGCGGTTGGCTGTTGGTCCGAACCAGGCGTTGCGGCAGGCGGTAACGCAGCCAGCCACGGGTACAGGCAAGAATCCGTACGTCCTGTTCCTCCAGGCCGACTTCTTCGTTCAATTCGCGGAACAGCGCTTCCTCAGGGGTTTCGCGGGCGTTGATGCCACCCTGGGGAAATTGCCAGGCTTCCTGGTTGATTCGCCGTGCCCACAGTACCTGTCCGACATCGTTGCAAAGGATGATGCCGACATTGGGGCGAAAACCATCGGGATCGATCACGGCGGTACATCCTCGAAATCGCGTGTGCCCGCATTGTTCCACAAAGCTTGTGACAGCGGCAACGCGAGGCGCGGCGTCATGTGCAGGGCCGGCAAAAGCCGTTACTCTAGGCGACTTTCCAGCATTGGCAACCAACGGTAATTGAACGTGCGACTGGCTCTCTTCGATCTCGACAACACCCTACTGGCCGGCGACAGCGACCACAGCTGGGGCGAATGGCTGTGCCAGCGCGGGCTGGTGGATGCCGGCGAGTACCAGGCGCGCAACGATACCTTCTACGCCGACTACCTGGCCGGCACCCTGGACGTGTTCGCCTACCAGGCCTTCACCCAGGCCATCCTTGGCCGCAACAGCCTGGAGCAGTTGGCGATCTGGCACCGCCAGTTCATGGCAGAGGTGATCGAGCCGATCATCCTGGCCAAGGGCGAGGCCCTGCTGGCCGAGCACCGCGCCGCCGGCGACAAGCTGGTGATCATCACCGCCACCAACCGTTTCGTCACCGGCCCCATCGCCGAGCGCCTGGGCGTGGAAACGCTGATCGCCACCGAATGCGAAATGAAGGACGGTCTCTACACCGGCCGCACCTTCGACGTGCCCTGCTTCCAGGGCGGCAAGGTGACCCGCCTGCAGCGCTGGCTCGACGAAACCGGCCTGAAGCTGGACGACGCCTGGTTCTACAGCGACTCGCGCAACGACCTGCCGCTGCTGGAACGGGTGGCCAACCCGGTGGCCGTCGACCCCGACGACACCCTGCGCGCCACTGCCACCGAGCGCGGCTGGCCGGTGATCAGCCTGCGCTGATTCGCAGCTGCCAAACCGGAGTTTCAAGGATGAAATGCAGACTGCTGCCTCTATTTTCCCTGCTGGCACTGACAGGCTGCAGCACAGGCCCATACCTGCAACCCGAGTCGCAATCGGGCCAGCCTCGCGGAATTGACAGAACATGTCCCGGCGCCAAGCAGGCACTGCAGTACTTCAATGCCAAGCGCTCAGAGAGCCTGCTCATCTACGTTGACCTGCCCACCGCCAGCACGGCCGGCACCGAGCTGAGGCTGTTCGTATGGAGCTACGGTGCGAGTGACGCCGAGCCTGCAATGATCAGCGCCGATTCCGCAGACGTCGAACTGGAACTCCCCTCAGGAGAACGCCGGACCATTCGCGTTCCCCTGCTGGAGAATGGCTTCCAGAGCAACGACCCACGAATCAGTAGTCGATCCAGTGGGGCAAAGCTCTACGACGGCGCCTTGGAAGACTTCATCCTGACCCTGCCAGTCATTCGAGTGAACGGCGAAGCGCTCGATATCCAGCCCGTTCGCTTCCACAAGACGGAATCCCGCTACGTCCCCGTCTTCAACTGCTGACGGCCGAGCGCTGGAGCCTACAGCGTCTTGTTGACCATCAGGTAGAAGATCGCCAGGAAGGCCAGGAACGCCGGCCAGCCCAGGGCGAACCACCAGCGCATATAGAGGAAGGCCCTGGGCGGCAACGCTGCACCATCGCGGTGCGCCGCCTCGGCCATGTCACGCACGCGGATCTGCAGCCAGACCACCGGCAGCCAGCAGACACCAGCGAACACATAGAGCGCCAGGCTCCACAGCAGCCAGCCCGAATCCAGCGGCCAGCCAGCCATGTGCGCCATGGCGATGCCGCTCAGCGGCTGGAACACCGCCGTGGTGGCGATGAACAGCCAGTCGGCGGTGACCAGATGGCGGAAGGTGATGCGGATGGCTTCCAGGTTGCCGCTGCGCCAGGCGCGCCAGCTGTAGTAGGCAGAACCCAGCCCGGTACCGAACAGCAGCGTGGAAGACAGGATGTGCAGAGTCTTGAGCAGCAGGTAGAGGTTCACGCGGTAGGCATCACACCGGCTTGCTGATCATCAGCACCAGAATCGCGATCACGCACAGCAGCGCCAGCACGAAGAACGCCAGGCCGTACTTCCACTGCCGCGCCGCGCCCGCAGAAATCGGCTCGCCACTGCTCTGTGCCACCAGCGCCAGCCCGCGGATACGCCACAGGCGGGTGGTGAACAGCAGCCAGAACAGCGTGGCGACGATCAGCAGGCAGGCGCTGCCCAGCAGCCAGGTCTGCCCCAGCGGCAGGCCTGCGCCGTGCACCATCTGCCAGCCGGTGACCGGCAGGCTGGCGATGCTGCCGGCGACCAGCACCCAGCCGGCCAGGCCGATACGTTGCAACGCCGTGGCGATCTTCCCGGCGTCGCCGCCGCGCCAGCTGCGCCAGCCGTACCAGGCCAGGCCGATGATCGCGAGGAACGGCAGCACCGCCGCGGCACCGTGGAGGATTCGGAAGGTCTGGTAGCTTTCCATGATCATGCGTTCCTGTGAACAATCCTGCGTTCAGCGAAGACTAGCACCCGCCGCGACGGCCCCGCTCCCCGGCGTCAGCCGAGGAACAGGCGATAGGCCGGGTTGTCGCTTTCGTCCCAGTAGGGGTAACCGATTTCTTCCAGCGCCTCGGCCACCAGGTGCTTCTCCTCGTCCGGCACCTGCAGACCCGCCACCACGCGACCATCGGCGGCGCCGTGGTTGCGGTAGTGGAACAGGGTGATGTTCCAGCGCCCGCCCAGGCGGTTGAGGAAGTTGAACAGCGCGCCCGGCCGCTCGGGGAACTCGAAGCGGAACACCTGCTCGCCGGAGACGCGCGGCGAATGGCCGCCGACCATGTGGCGGATGTGCAGCTTGGCCAGCTCGTTGTCGGTCAGGTCCAGCACCGGGAAGCCCTGCTCCTGCAACTGCTGCACCAGCGCCGCGCGCGGGTCGTTCTCCGGGTGCGTCTGCACGCCGACGAAGATGTGCGCTTCGCTGTCGGTGTTGTAGCGGTAGTTGAACTCGGTGATCTGGCGCTTGCCGATGGCCTCGCAGAACGCCTTGAAGCTGCCCGGACGCTCGGGGATGGTCACCGCGATGATCGCTTCGCGCTTCTCGCCCAGCTCGGCGCGCTCGGCCACATGGCGCAGGCGGTCGAAGTTGATGTTGGCGCCCGAATCGATGGCCACCAGGGTCTGCCCACTGGCGCTCTCGCGCTCGACGTACTTCTTGATCCCCGCCACCGCCAGCGCCCCGGCCGGCTCGGTGATGGAGCGGGTATCGTCGTAGATGTCCTTGATCGCCGCGCAGATCTCGTCGGTACTGACGGTGATCACTTCATCGACATGCGTCTTGCACAGGTCGAAGGTGTGCTGGCCGATCTGTGCCACGGCCACGCCGTCGGCGAACAGCCCGACCTGCCCCAGCACCACGCGCTCGCCGGCGGCCATCGCGGCCTGCAGGCAATTGGAGTCATCCGGCTCGACGCCGATCACCTTGACGTCCGGGCGCAGGTATTTGACGTAGGCGGCGATACCGGCAATCAGGCCGCCGCCGCCGACCGGGACGAAGATCGCATCCAGGCGCCCCGGATGCTGGCGGAGGACTTCCATCGCCACGGTGCCCTGGCCGGCGATCACTTCCGGATCGTCGTAGGGGTGGATGTAGACGTAGCCCTTCTCTTCCACCAGCTTCAGCGAGTACGCCAGCGCCTCGGGGAAGGCGTCGCCGTGCAGCACGGCCTTGCCGCCACGGGCGCGCACGCCCTGCACTTTCAGCTCCGGCGTGGTGCGCGGCATCACGATGGTCGCCTTGATCCCCAGCTCGCGGGCCGCCAGCGCCACGCCCTGGGCATGGTTGCCCGCCGAGGCGGTGACCACGCCGCGCGCCAGTTCCTCCGGCGTCAGCTGTGCCAGCTTGTTGTAGGCGCCGCGAATCTTGAAGGAGAACACCGGCTGCAGGTCTTCGCGCTTGAGCAGAATCTGGTTGCCCAGGCGCTCGGAGAGCTGGCGGGCGGGCTGCAGGGGCGTTTCCACGGCAACGTCGTAGACACGCGAGGTGAGGATCTTCTTGACGTATTGTTCGAGCATCGGAAGGGCTATATCGGCGGCTTTTCGAGGAACCGCGAGTCTACTCCAGCCGGCGCGGCGCGGGCCACCGAACAATCCGCGCGCAGATGACCATAACAGTTGCCCGGCGGCGCAACACCGGCGCGTCGTCGACCGCTATAATCCGCCCTTTCGACCATTCTCCGGCGCCGTTGCGCCCATCCAGGTAAGAAGACCCTCGCCATGAACCAGGATCAGCTCAAGCAGGCTGTGGCCCAGGCCGCCGTCGACCACATCCTTCCGCACCTCGACAGCAAGAGCATCGTCGGCGTGGGCACCGGCTCCACCGCCAACTTCTTCATCGACCTGCTGGCCAGGCACAAGGCCGAGTTCGACGGCGCCGTGGCCAGCTCCGAAGCCACCGCCGCCCGTCTGAAGGGCCACGGCATCCCGGTCTATGACCTGAACACCGTCAGCGAACTGGAGTTCTACGTCGACGGCGCCGACGAGACCAACGAGCGCCTGGAACTGATCAAGGGCGGCGGCGCCGCGTTGACCCGCGAAAAGATCGTCGCCGCGGTGGCCAAGGAATTCATCTGCATCGCCGACGCCAGCAAGCGGGTGCCGATGCTCGGCGGCTTCCCGCTGCCGGTGGAAGTCATCCCCATGGCCCGCAGCCACGTAGCGCGCCAGCTGGTGAAGCTGGGTGGCGACCCGGTGTACCGCGAGGGCGTGCTGACCGACAACGGCAACATCATCCTCGACGTGCACAACCTGCGCATCGACAGCCCGGTACAGCTGGAAGAGGCGATCAACAACATCGTCGGCGTGGTCACCAACGGCCTGTTCGCCGCGCGCCCGGCCGACCTGCTGCTGCTGGGCACCGCCGAAGGCGTGAAGACCCTCAAGGCCTGACCGCCAGGGCGCCATCTGCCCGATGGCGCCTTTCTTCCCGCTCGCGACCGTCTACGCTGGGGATACCAATCACCCAACGGAGAAACGGCATGGCCGGCAAGTTCCATCTCAAGAAGGCCAGTGATGGCCAGTTCCACTTCAACCTGCACGCCAGCAACGGCGAGATCGTGCTGACCAGCGAGCTGTACAAGGCCAAGACCTCGGCGCAGGACGGCATCGAGTCGGTACGCAAGAACGCCCAGCGCGAAGGCGCCTTCGAGGTGAAGAGCGCCTCCAACGGCAAGCATTACTTCGTGCTCAAGGCCACCAACGGCCAGGTCGTCGGCCAGAGCCAGATGTACGCGAGCCTTGCCAATGCCGAGGGCGGCGTGGCCGCGGTGAAGCGCTACGCGCCAGAGGCCACGATCAGCGACGAAACCTGAAGCGCATCCTTTCGGAGTGCCTCGGACAACACGGCCGGCCCAACGGCCGGCCGTGTATCATCATTGTTACAGCGAGGCGACACGTCCAGTCGCCCATGCGTCAAATTCCGGCCATCTTCGGCGAAACGGTCCACATCCTGCTTTGCTCGGCGCACGCATCAAACGATGCGCGACTCAACCGACACAGAGGAAAGTGCCGTGTTCAAACCCTTAGCCGTTGCCGTCAGCCTTGGATGCGCCGCGCTGTCGGCCAATATCGACGCCTATGAATACGGGGACTACGCCGGGGACACCCTGGATAGCCTGATCAACGACTATCCCGGGCGTTATCGCGGCACCACCAGTTTCGCCGGGGCCACCGCACTGATGCAGTCGCGCCTGAGCTTCGGCTACCAGACGCAGGTCCAGGACTTCACCTGGGCCGGCAACCGCAGCTCGCAGAACGTCATCGCCAGCGCGCCAGGCAGCAGCGGCCAGTTCGTGGTGCTGGGCGCCCACTACGACACCTACTACGGCCGCCCGACCCTGCAGGGCCTGGACGATAATGGCTCCGGGGCCGCCGTGCTGACCGAGATCGCCCGCAACCTGGGCGGCATTGCCCTGGAAAACGGCCTGGAAGTGGTCGGCTTCGGCGCCGAAGAGGAAGGCCTGCGCGGCTCCCGCGCCTACGTCGCCTCGCTCGGCGACGAGCAGCGCGCCAACCTGCTGGGGATGATCAACCTCGACAGCCTGGTCACCGGCGACAAGATGTACGCCCACGCCGGCTTCAACAGCGTCGACAACCCGGCGCTGGCCGCCTACCGCGAGCAGGTCCTGCGCATCGCCCAGGAGCTGAACATTCCGCTGTTCACCAATCCCGGGCTTGACCCGGCATACCCCGCCGGCACCGGCTGCTGCAGCGATGGCGAGAGCTTCGAAGGCCTGAACGTGCCGGTACTGTTCGTCGAGGCGACCAACTGGGAACTCGGCGACCTGGACGGCTACATCCAGACCGACAACCCGGCCATCCCCGGCGGCGCCACCTGGCACAATCCGGCCCTGGACAACGAGCAGGTGCTCACCGGCGCCTTCGGCCAGGAACGCATCGACCAGCGCCTGCGCGACTTCTCGCGCCTGCTCACGCGCCTGGTGCTGGAGCTGACCAACGCCGACCTGCTGGCCTCCACCGCCTCCGGCGGCGCGATGGCGCGGCAGATGGAAGACCAGTTGCAGCGCCAGCACCTGGCCCTTACCCGGCTGCATGACCGCCGCTGGCTAAGCCTGCTGGGCAGCACCCGCGCGGTGGGCAGCTTCGACGGCGAAGTCGGCGTGGAAGGCGAAACCACCCCGGAAAGCGGCTTCGACATGCCCGGCGACCCGCGCTCGCACCGCGCCGGCGTGCACCTGCTGGGCGACTACCGCGCCAGCGAGGCACTGACCCTCGGCGGCAGCCTGAGCTTCCAGCGCAGCCGCGACAACCTGGACCACAGCGCCCGCCTGGAAGCGGAAACCTGGCAGCTGGGGCTCTACGGTCTGTTCAACGACGGCGGCCCGGCCTGGCTGGGCGGCGAACTGAGCGCCGGCTACAGCGACCTCGACAGCAAGCGCGCGGTCTACCTGCAGGCGAAGAACGGCCCCGTCCTGCTCGACCAGCGCCTCGACGGCGACACCAATGCCTGGTTCTGGGGCGCCCGCGTCGACGGCGGCTACGACTTCGATGTGGCCGGCATCAGGACCGGTCCGCAGGGCGGACTGGACTACGTGCACTACCGCATCGACGACTTCGACGAAGACGACGACCTGCGCACTGCGCTGGGCTTCGAGGAACAGGACTACGACTCGCTGGAGGCCAGCCTCGGCTGGGGCCTGCGCGGCGAACTGGCGCTGGGCAAGCGGATGGCTGTGAAACCCTACGCCAGCGTGCGCTGGGTGAAGGAACTGGAGGACGGCCGGCTGGATGACATCGCGCTGGCCGCCCTGGGCGATGGCCGCACCCGCGAGGCCGACCTGGGCGATGTGGACAAGGATTTCGGCCGCGCCCAGGCCGGCGCGTTGCTGGCCGTCTCCGAGCAACTGGGCGTGTTCGCCGAGGCCAATACGCGCTTCGCCCACAGCGAAGGCAGCCAGGCGTCCTATTCGCTCGGGGTGCAGTGGCAGTTCTGAGGAAGGAGTCGGGGACGCTCAGGGCGTGCCCGTCTCACGCTTCTTGAACACGTAGAACAGGTTGGGTTCGCTGACCAGGTACAGCGTGCCGTTGTCGTCCAGGGTGATGCCCTCGGCCTGCGGCACGCTGCGGCGCAGTCCGTGCATGCCGCGCCGCAGCGACAGCGAGCTGATCGGCTCGCCATCCGCGCTCAGTTCCAGCACCAGCCGCGACTCGTCGGACAGCGCCAGCAGGTGCCCGCTGCGCTCGTCGTACTGCAGGCTGGACAGGTCGCGGACGAACAGGTTGCGGTTGTGCCGCAGGTCGTCCACCACGTGCACGGCAAAGGGTTCGCCGGCCTGCGCCAGGGGGAAGCCGCGCACCTCGTAGATGCGCACCGGATCGCGCTCCTTGGCGACGAACAGGCGCTTGCCGACCGAGTCGTAGGCCAGCCCCTCGAAGCCCTTGTTGCCACCACGCCCGAGGGCCAGCGACAGTTGCTGGGCCTCGCTGGCATCGACGTGCGTGGTGTCGTCGCGCAGGGTCACCTGGAACAGGCGCTGGCGGCGCTCGTCGCTCAGCACGTAGACATCCTTGCTGATGTACTCGATGGCCTCGGTGTCGCCGAAGTCCTCCAGGCTGATCTTGCGCAGAACCCGCCCCTCCAGCGACAGCTCGATGATCTGCGCCGGCTGGTTGGTCACGCTGAAGAGGGTCTGGCGGTCGGGGTCGTAGGTCAGCGCCGAGACATCGTCGTCCAGCCCCTCGATCGGCTGCGCCTCCAGCACCACCCGGTAGTCCGGCAGCCACAGCGACTGCTCGCGCCAGACCTCGGCGTGACGCCACTCCTCGACGGCGAACCAGGCCCGCTCATAGACGCGCAGGACCTGCCCCAGCCAGAGCAACAGCGCCAGTGCGAGCAGCAGCAGTGCGGCGATCAGGCGACGAGGGGTGAGCAGGCGGCGCATGGAGGACTCGATGATCTCGGAAGGGCCGCGCAGCTTCGCAGCCACGGCTGAAGCCAAACTTAAAGGCGGCGATGGAAATGCCCGCAGGCTAGAGTCAGGTTAGCGCAAGACCGATCGATCATCCGCAAAGGTGTACCGATGCCCGCGTCCCTGCTTCCCGAACAACGCCAGCAAGCCACCCTGCATACCGTGGTGCTGGCCACCGAGGTGCTGCATCACGCGGGCGTGCCGCGCCAGCGGCTATTGGAAGGCAGCGGCATCGACGAAACGGACCTGCTGACCCCGCACAAGCTCATCACCCATGCCCAGGAACTGCGGGTCTTCGCCAACGCCCTGGGCTGCCACCGCGATCCGGCGCTGGGCCTCTACCTCGGCCTGCGCATGCATGTCTCGGCGTACGGCATCCTCGGCTACAGCATGCTCGCCAGCCGCACCCTGCGCGATGCACTGCAACTGGCGCTGTCCTTTCCCGACCTGCTCGGCACCTATTTCCGGCTGGCGCTGCAACCGCAGGGCGACGAGGTCCGATTTACCGCCGACGGCTACCGCTACGCACCGGAGCTGACGGTGTTCAACACCGAACTGTGCCTGACCTCGCTGCTCACGGTGATCCGCGACCTGCTCGGCGAGTCGGTGCGTCCACGTCGCCTGTTGCTGGCTTATCGACCGCCGCTGCACGCCGCCACCTATACCGAGCGCCTGGGCTGCCCGGTGGAGTTTGGCGCGCCGACCAGCGCCCTGTGCTTCAGCCCGGCGCTGCTCGACCGCCCGTTGCCGCTGGCCGACCCGGTGAGCTGCCACAACGGCGTGCAGCAGTGCCTGCGCATGAGCGCGACGCTCAGCAGTCGCGGCGATGTGATCGAACAGTTGCGCCAGCACCTGGCCAGCCATCTGCAGGACACTGCCAGCCTGGACGCCGTGGCCCGGCACCTGCACCGCTCCACCCGCACCCTGCGCCGCCACCTGCAGCAGCAGAACACCAGTTATCAACAGGTGCTCGACGAGGTGCGCTTCGACCGTGCCCGGCAGTTGCTCAAGGACACCGACCTGCCGATCTACCTGATCGCCGAGCAGCTCGGCTACAGCGAGACGGCCAGCTTCCGCCATGCCTTCCAGCGCTGGAGCGGGGCGAGCCCGAGCCTGTATCGCGGCTGAGGCGCTGACGTCCCCTCCCTGTAGGAGCGAGCTTGCTCGCGAATCGCATGCACACCGAGCTCCCGGGAAATTCGTTCGCGAGCAAGCTCGCTCCTACAAAGAGCCGGAACTCCGCACGACATCTCCTGACGCCCGGAATCCCGTGCCCCAAAAGCGATTTTCAACTTGGCCTGATTTATCCCTTATTGGCCTGATCTATCGTTCTGCGCGTCCCAGCCCTTGGTCATTATCAATCCGCAGCTAGGTGAAACGGTCCTAGAAACCGTAAAACCTCAACAATAACAACTGCTTAACTGCACGGTACGAGCATGACCAGCGCGATCACCATCGAGCGGATATGCATGGAGTTCGGTACACCCGGACAAGGCCTCAAGGCCCTGGACGACGTGTCACTGGAAATCCGCGCCAATGAGTTCTTCACCCTCCTCGGGCCTTCGGGCTGCGGCAAGACCACCTTGCTGCGACTGATCGCCGGCTTCGAACAACCTTCCTCCGGCAGCATCCGCCTCTACGGCGACGCGATGGAAGGCCTTCCGCCCTTCCGCCGCCCGGTCAACACCGTCTTCCAGAGCTACGCCCTGTTCCCGCACATGACGGTGGCCCAGAACATCGCCTTCGGCCTGGAAATGCAGGGCAAGCAGCGTGGCGACATCGACGCCACCGTGCAGAAGATGCTCGACCTGGTGCGCCTGCCGGACGTGGGCAACCGCCGCGCCGACCAGCTCTCCGGCGGCCAGCAGCAGCGCATCGCCCTGGCCCGTGCCCTGGCCAGCCGGCCCAAGGTGCTACTGCTCGACGAATCGCTGTCCGCGCTGGACCTCAAGCTGCGCAAGGAAATGCAGATCGAGCTCAAGCGCCTGCAGCACGAGACCGGCATCACCTTCATCTTCGTCACCCACGACCAGGAAGAAGCCCTGACCATGTCCGACCGCATCGCGGTGATGAGTCGCGGCAAGGTCATGCAGATCGGTACGCCCACGGAAATCTACGAAGCGCCGGTCAACCGCCTGGTGGCCGACTTCATCGGCGAGACCAACTTCCTCGAAGGGGAATCCAGCGGCGACAGCGTGCGCCTGCCCGACGGCCAACTGCTGCCGGCGGCCACCACCCTGCCGGGCAAGGTGACCCTGGCGATCCGCCCGGAACGCACCGAGCTTGCGCTGGATGGCCAGCTCGAGGGCGTGGTGGAGAACATCGTCTACGTCGGCACCGACACCGTGTACCACCTCAACGTCGCCGGTCAGGGCGGCTTCCGCGTCCGTCAGCAGAACCGCGACGGCGCCCATTCCACCCACGCCCCGGGCGCACGGGTACGGGTCCGCGTGCCCGCCACCGCCATCCGGGTGCTGGCCGAATGAGTACGCTGCGCGCACAAGCCGAACGCAAATCGCTGCTCAATCGCCTGGCCCTGACCAGCCCGGCGATGATCATGCTGGTGGTGTTCCTCGTCGTGCCGCTGGGCATCATGTTCGCCGTGTCGATCCAGGCACCGGGGGACTACGGCGGCGTGAAATGGGGCCAGCACAGCGTCGAGGCCTACATCAACTTCCTCTGGGAACGCGACCTGGACGACAGCCTGGCGTTCAACGCCGACTACCTGGGCATCTTCCAGCGCTCGTTCTGGCTGTCGGTCCTGACCACCCTGGGCTGCCTGCTGATCGGCTTCCCCACCGCGCTGTACCTGGCGCTGCAGGACGAGCGTCGGCGCAACCTGCTGCTGTTCCTGGTCACGGTGCCGTTCTGGACCAACCTGCTGGTGCGGGTCTACGCCTGGATCCTGCTGCTGCGCAACGGCGGGCTGATCGACGAGGGGCTGCACGGGCTGGGCTTTGCCAATGCATCGCTGGGCCTGCTCTATACCGACAACGCGGTGATCATCGGGCTGCTCTACACCTACCTGCCGTTCATGGTGCTGCCGGTCTATACGAGCCTGGAGAAGATGGACTGGCGCCTGGTGGAAGCGGCCTTCGACCTGGGCGCCAACCGCTGGAAGGCACTCAGGCGGATCATCATCCCGCTGGCCATGCCGGGCATCGTCGCCGGCTGCATCCTGGTGTTCATCCCCTCGCTGGGCAGCTACATCATTCCCGAACTGCTGGGGGGCGGTAAGTCGCTGATGATCGGCAACCTGATCCAGCTGCAGTTCGGCACGGCACACAACTGGCCGTTCGGCGCGGCGCTGTCCTTCGCCCTGCTGGCCTTCGTGCTGCTGGCGATGCTGATCTACAGCATGCGCTTCAAGCAGGGCGGCGCGGGAGGTCATCCATGAAGTCGGCCAATCCGCTCTGGCGCTTCACTGGGGTCAGGCCCGCCGCCTGGCTGTTCTTCGCCTTCCTCTACGTCCCGATCATCGTGCTGGTGGTATTGAGCTTCAACAGCGGGCAGTCGGCGACGCTGTGGGAGAGCTTCAGCTTCAAGTGGTACGCCGTGGTGGCCGATGACCCGGAAATCCTCCGCGCGGCGAAGAACTCGCTGATCGTCGCCAGCCTCGCCACCCTCATCGCCACCTCGCTGGCCACCCTCGCCGCCCTCGGCATGCGCGGTCGTACCTTCCGGGGCCAGGGCCTGATGAGCGGCGTGCTGGGCCTGCCGCTGCTGGTGCCGGAGATCGTCACCGCCGTCGCGACCCTGATGTTCTTCGCCTTCATCGGTCTGAAGCTGTCGCTGTTCACCATCCTGCTGGCGCACATCGTGTTCTGCATTCCCTTCGCCTACCTGCCGATCCGCGCCCGGCTCGAAGGCATGGACCCCAGACTGGCGGAAGCGGCGGCGGACCTCTATGCCTCGCCGTGGAAGACCTTCTGGAAGGTGACCTTCCCCCTGCTGACGCCGGGGATAGTGTCCGGGGCGATGCTGGCGTTCATCATCTCGATGGACGATTTCGTCATCACCTACTTCGTCGCCGGCGCCGGGGCCACCACCCTGCCGGTGTACATCTTCAGCTCCATCCGCATGGGGATTTCCCCGAAGATCAACGCCATATCTTCAATAATACTGTTGATTTCCATCGCGTTCGTTGCGTTGTCGTACTACGTCGGCCAGCGTCGCCGCTGACCTCCTGCCGCCAAGCAAAACAACATTGCAAGGAGCTTCACCGATGAAATTCCGCCGTACTCCCATCGCCCGCGCGCTCGTCGCCGCCAGCCTGTTGCTGGCCGGCAGCGCGCACGCCGAAGGCACCCTGCACTTCGCCAACTGGTCGGACTACTTCCCGCCGGAGCTGCTGAAGAAGTTCGAGAAGGACACCGGCATCCACGCCACCCTGGACTCCTACGACAGCAACGAAACCCTGCTGGCCAAGCTCAAGGCCGGCGGCGGCGCCTACGACGTGGTGGTGCCGTCGGACAGCTTCATCGAGATCTTCGTCAAGGAAAGCCTGCTGCAGAAGCTCGACAAGGCGCAGTTGCCGAACCTGGCCAACCTCAAGGACAAGTTCAAGACCCTGACCTACGACCCGGGCCACGACTACACCGTGCCCTACCTGTGGGGCACCACCGGCTACAGCTACGACAGCGCCAAGGTCCCCGGCGGTAAGCTGGAGGAAAGCTGGAAGCCGTTCTTCGAGCCGCCGGCCGAGCTGAAGGGCAAGGTGGTGGCGCTCAACTCCATCGAGGAGCTGTATGCCCCGGCGTCCTATTACCTGGGCATCGACGAGTGCACCGAGGACCCGAAGGAAGCGACGAAGATCCAGGACCTGCTGCTCAAGCAGAAGCCGATGCTGGCGATGTACAACAGCGACGGCACCATCGAGCGCATGGCCGCCGGTGAAGTCTCCATGCACCAGCAGTGGAACGGCGCCTTCCACCGCGCCCACGCCCAGCGCGCCAGCCTGGTCTACGTCTATCCGAAGGAAGGCATCCGCCTGTTCATCGACAACCTGGCCATTCCCAAGGACGCCACCAACATCAAGGAAGCCCACGTCTTCCTGAACTGGATGATGCAGCCGGAAAACATTGCCGCCGCCTCCAACTTCGCCAAGTACAACAACGCCATCGAAGGCTCGGACAAGTACATGGAGAAGGAGCTGTTCGACGACCCGGCGATCAACACCCCGGCCGACAAGCTGGACCGCCTCAAACCCTTCCAGCTGTGCTCGCCCAAGGCGCTGCAACTGCGCTCCAAGGTGTGGACCAAGCTGAAGAAATGACCCGCAGGTCACCCGGCGCGGCGGTGCGCGCCGGGTGGCTCTGACAGCCAATTTGGCCATCTCGATCCCTTTTTGACCCTTTGCAAGGTTCTGCCCGGCCCCCTCGGTTGCTAGAGTCGGGCGGCTCGCGCAGGGAGCGGCTGGAAAGGCGGCCAGCTCCGGCGCCACCTGACTGGCGCAGGAAAATCCCAAGGGAACGCGAGCGCGTTATCCACAAGAACAAAGTCCCCGAGAACGCCCATGACCAGCTTTTGCGTCACCCTGCTGCACAGCCCTTCATTCCTCGCCCGTCGTCGCTGCTGCGGCTGATCCGCAGCCCGACGACAACCGGGCGGCCGCCGATCGCCGTCCCATCGCGCTCCATACAAAAGCCAGAACAATCGCGAGGAATCCCCAATGGCCAGCCAACACAGCGCCAGCACTGCACACACCATCAAGGGTGACGCGGCCTCCGCCGACGCCCGCCTGAAACGCGTCCTGGGCCTGCCCGCCCTGGTCTTCTTCGGCCTGGTCTACATGGTCCCGCTGACCATGTTCACCACCTATGGCGTGGTCACCGAGATGACCGGCGGGCGTACCGCCAGCGCCTACCTGATCACCCTGCTGGCGATGCTGTTCACCGCCGCCTCCTACAGCTTCATGGTGCGCAAGTACCCCATTGCCGGCTCGGCGTACTCCTACACCAGCCTGAGCTTCGGCCCGGCGGTCGGCTTCCTGTCCGGCTGGTCGCTGCTGCTCGACTACCTGTTCCTGCCGATGATCAACTACCTGCTCATCGGCCTGTTCATGAACATCGCCTTCCCGGAAGTCCCGGCCTGGGTGTTCGTGGTCGCCTCCATCACCCTGGTCACCGTGCTCAACGTGGTCGGCATCAGCCAGGTGGCGGGCATGAGCAACGTCATCGTCGGCGCTCAGCTGGTGTTCATCGTGGTGTTCGTGGTGATGTCGATCAAGAGCCTGGCCGGTGGCGCCGCGATCGACTTCAGCCTGCCCTTCGTCGGCGACGGCAGCCAGCCCGGCTTCGCCCCGCTGATGGCTGGCGCCGCAGTGCTCTGCCTGTCGTTCCTGGGCTTCGACGCCGTCTCGACGATGGCCGAGGAAACCCGTGACGCCCGCCGCGACATCCCGCGCGCGATCATCATCACCACTGTCATCGCCGGCCTGATGTTCACCCTGCTGGCTGTGATCAGCCAGTTGGTGTTCCCCGGCAGCGTGTTCCAGAACGCCGACTCGGCGGCCAATGAGGTGATGCTCAAGGCCGGCGGGCAGTTCCTGACCAACTTCTTCACCGCCGCCTACATCGCCGGCTGCATCGGCTCGGCGCTGGCCTCACAGGCCTCGGTGTCGCGCATCCTGTTCACGATGGGCCGCGATGGCATCCTGCCGCGCAGCCTGTTCGGCGTCCTCCACGCGCGCTTCCAGACCCCGGTGGTGGCGATCCTGGTGGTCTCGGCGGTTTCCCTGCTGGCCATCGTGCTGGACCTGACCACCCTCGCCTCGATGATCAGCTTCGGCGCCCTGGTGGCCTTCTCCGTGGTCAACCTGGCGGTGATCCGCACCTACCTGGGCGTCGAACGCCGCCGCGGCGCCGGCAACCTGCTGAAGTACGGGCTGATTCCCTTCATCGGCCTGTGCCTGACCCTGTGGCTGTGGACCAGCCTGTCGCAGCTGACCCTGATCGTGGGCCTGAGCTGGTTCGCCATCGGCTTCACCTACCTGGCGCTGCACACCGGCGGCTTCCGCCGCAAGGCGCCGAGCGTGAACTTCGAGGAAAACGCCTGACCCTGTGTTCGACGCGGCGCCGGGCCATGCCCATTGCTGCGTTGAACGCGACCCGACAACCGGAACCAGCGGGCGCCACCCGGCGCCATGAGGAGCGCGTGATGTTGACGATCTACACCGACGACCATCGCTTGCACCACGGTCAGCACGAGCTGATCGGCGGCCAGTTCACTCCCTGCTTCGAAAAGCCCAGCCGCGCCGACATGGTGCTGGACCGGGTCAAGGCGGTGAAACTGGGCGACATCCAGCCGCCGCGCGACTTCGGGCTGGAGCCGATCCTGCGGGTGCACGACGAAGGCTTCGTGCGCTTCCTGCAACACGCCTGGCGCGACTGGCTGGCCACCGGCCGCACCCACGACATGCTGCCCATCGCCTGGCCCACCCGGCGCCTGCGGCAGAAGGAGCCCGACAGCATCGACGGCCGCCTGGGCTACTACTCCTTCGACGCCGGCGCACCGATCACCGCCGGCACCTGGCAGGCGATCACCAGCTCGGTGAACGTCGCCATGACCGGCCAGGCCGAACTGGCCAAGGGCGCGCGCTCGGTGTTCTCCCTCTGCCGTCCGCCGGGCCACCACGCCTCGGCGGACTTCATGGGCGGCTACTGTTTCCTCAACAACGCCGCCATCGCCGCCCAGTCGATCCTCGACCAGGGCGCCAGCCGGGTGGCCATCCTCGACGTGGACTACCACCACGGCAACGGCACCCAGGATATCTTCTACGACCGCGCCGACGTGCTGTTCACCTCGATCCACGGCGACCCGCGTTTCGAGTACCCGTACTTCCTCGGCTACGCCGACGAGAAGGGCGAGGGTGTGGGCGAAGGTTTCAACTTCAATTACCCGCTGGCCTCGGGCAGCGACTGGTCGGTGTGGAGCCTGGCGCTGCAGGCGGCGATCCGGCAGATCTCGGCGTACCGTCCTGACGTGCTGATCGTCTCGCTGGGCGTGGACACCTTCAAGGAGGACCCGATCTCCCAGTTCAAGCTGGACAGCCCGGACTACCTGCGCATGGGCGAAGCCATCGGCAAGCTGGGCCTGCCGACCCTGTTCGTCATGGAGGGGGGGTACGCGGTGGAAGAGATCGGCATCAACGCGATCAACGTGCTGCAGGGTTTCGAAAGCTTCGGTTGAGGGCTGTTCTGCAGGAGCGAGCTTGCTCGCGAACCCTGGCAATCCGACAGATAGCCCGGCATGCGCTGGGAGATGTTCGCGAGCAAGCTCGCTCCTACAAAGATCAAATGCCAAAAGCAAAAAAGCCGCGCCGGGGATGGGGTTCCCGGCGCGGCTTTTTTATCGAGAGCGGATTACTGGAGGACTTCGACGCGGTCCACGTCGATATCGGTGGCCTTCTGCCGGTGGTGGTCAACCTCACCGGTCAGACGCACCTTGGTGTTCTCGGAGACCGAGGCGCCGGCCGGCCAGTCGTCGTGGTCGATCTCGACCTGGATGCTGCCGGTGGCATCCTTGAACTCGTAGTGCTCACCGCCGATGCGCTTGGTGATGACGCCTTCGAGCACCACCGGGGTATCGTCGGCGGCGGACTGCGCCTGCTTGACCGTGGTGATCTGCGCGGCGGCGGCAACGGGCTTGGCATCGCTGCCCGGTCCGGTGTAGCCGGCGGCCAGGGTGAGGGTGGAGAACAGACCAGCGGCAGCGATCAGGGGGAGATGACGAAGTTTCATGGAAGTGCCTCCTGCGGCGTTTTCGATGGAGTCAGCTTAGTGCCAGTGGCTGAAATCAGCCTGAATCCGGACTTAACCCAACCTTAAAGCCATCCGACCTGCACTCCCCCGCTCTGGATCAATCTGTTTTGGCGGTCGGCTCGCGCTTGAACACGTAGAACAGGTCCGGCTCGCTGACCATGTAGATGGTGCCCTGCTCGTCGATGGCTACGCCCTCGGCGCGCGGGATGCGGTCGTCCAGGCCGTTGAGCCCGCCGAGCAGGCTGATGAAGCTGATTGGCTCGCCTTTCTCGTCCAACTCCAGCAGCAGATGCGATTCCGCCGACAGCACCAGGGTGTGCCCGGTACGCGGGTCGATGCTCAGAGCCGAGACATTAGTCATCAACAGATCGCTGGGCAGCGGCTGCAGCGCACCGCTCAGGTGGGGGCCGCCGTCACTGGCGAGGGTGAACAGCGCCAGCGGGTCACGCTCCTGCCCCAGCACCAGTCGATGCTGCCGTGGGTCCCAGGCGATGCCCTCGATACCCTTGTTCTTCTTCCCGCGCTCGCCCAGGTCGAAGCTGGAGAGCTTGGCGGTGCTCAGCTCACGGGTCTGCGGGTCGATATGGAAGATGGTCAGGGAGTTCTGGCGTTCGTCGGTCACGGCGACATTGCCGCTCTCCAGTACCGCAACGCCCTCGGGGTTCGACATGCCCAGCAGCGGGATCACCCGCAGCACATCACCGGTGAGCGACAGCTCGGCCAGCAGCGGCTTCTTGCCGGTGACGGTGAACAGGGTGCGGGTCACCGGGTTGTAGGCCAGGTCGGAGGTCTCCTGTCCTTCGAGGCCACCCTTGAGCGGCTTGGCCTGTATCACCGCGCGGTAACCGGGCAGCCAGACGCTTTCCGAGCGCGCCTGGGCGCTGGTGTCCTGCTCGCGCAACCAGAGGCGAGCGCGGTCATCCCAATGGAAGCGGGAAGTCAGGTAGCCGAGGATCACCAGGACGAACAGCAGAGCCAGCAGCAGCCAGCGTGGACGAAGGATGGACATGGTCATGACGACTCTTGTTGGTCAGCACGGCAAGGTACCCCGCAACAAGCGAAGGCCGCACAAACGGCGGCCTTCGGCGGGACAACGGTTAAAGCACGCGGCTTTCGAAACGGCTGGCGCCGGGAAGTTCCAGCACCACGGCGCTGCCGCTCTTGAGCGGGCCGACGCCCACCGGCGTGCCGGTGGACACCACATCCCCCGGCTGCAGCGAGAAGTGCCCGCAGATGTGCTGGATCAGCGGCACGATGGGGTTGAGCATATCGCGGCTGTTGCCGTCCTGGCGGACTTCACCGTCGATCTCCAGGCGGATGCCGATGTCGGTCGGGTCCGGGAAGTGGTCGGCGCTGACGAAGGGCGCCAGCACGAAGGCGCCGTCGAAGGACTTGGCCAGCTCCCAGGGCAGGCCCTTTTCCTTCAGCTTGGCCTGCACGTCGCGCAGGGTCAGGTCCAGCGCCGGGGCGTAGCCGGAGATGGCATCCAGCACTTCCTCGGTGCTCGGCTTGCGCGACAGCGGCTTGCCGATCAACACGGCGATCTCGGCCTCGTAGTGGACCGAGCCGCGGTCTTCCGGGATGGCGAAGCCGCCCGCGTGGGAGACGGTGCAGGAACCGGGCTTGATGAACAGCAGCGGCTCGGTCGGCACCGGGTTGTTCAGCTCCTTGGCGTGTTCCGCGTAGTTGCGGCCGACGCAGACCACCTTGCCCAGGGTGAAATGGATCGGGGTGCCATCGACATACTGATGCTGGTAACTCATGACCGACTCCTGAACGCATGGAAGAGTGAGCCGCGCGGGGCTCGTGGTTCCGCGCGGTTGCCCGCATCCTGCCGGCGCACGCGCCACTTCCTGTGGCGCTGACGTGCGAAGGGCCGGCCCCTCTATCCAAAGAACCGGCCCTCCTGTGTATGCGTCGGCTTACTCGGCGAAGATCTTGCCGGGGTTCATGATCCCGTTCGGATCGAACACCGCCTTGACCGCCTTCATGTAGCCGATTTCAGCCTCTGAGCGAGAGTACCCCAGGTAATCGCGCTTGGTCATGCCCACGCCGTGCTCGGCGGAAATCGAGCCGTTGTACTTCTGCACGGTCTCGAACACCCACTTGTTGACGGTGGCGCACTTGCCGAAGAACTCGTCCTTGGACAGGTTCTCGGGCTTGAGGATATTCAGGTGCAGGTTGCCGTCGCCGATATGGCCGAACCACACCACTTCGAAGTCGGGGTAATTGGCTTCGACGATGGCATCGATGTCCTTGAGGAAGGCCGGGACCTTGCCGACGGTCACCGAGATGTCGTTCTTGTATGGCGTCCAGTGGGAGATGGTCTCGGAGATGTACTCGCGCAGCTTCCACAGGTTCTGCAGCTGCTGCTCGCTCTGGCTCATCACGCCATCCAGCACCCAGCCCTGCTCTACACAATGTTCGAACGTGGCCAGTGCCTCGTTGGCCACTTCCTCGGTGCTCGCCTCGAACTCCAGCAGGGCATAGAACGGGCAGTCGGTCTCGAAGGCCGGCGGTACATCGCCACGGGCCATGACCTTGGCCAGCGCCTTGTCGGAGAAGAACTCGAAGGCAGTCAGGTCCAGCTTGCTCTGGAAGGCGTGCAGCACCGGCATGATCGAGTCGAAGTCCGGGGTGCCGAGGACCATCGCGGTGAGGTTCTTGGGCGTACGCTCCAGGCGCATGGTGGCCTCGACCACGAAGCCAAGGGTGCCTTCGGCGCCGATGAACAGCTGGCGCAGGTCGTAGCCGGTGGCGTTCTTGATCAGGTCCTTGTTCAGTTCGAGCAGGTCGCCCTTGCCGGTGACGACCTTCATGCCGGCCACCCAGTTGCGGGTCATACCGTAGCGAATGACCTTGATACCGCCGGCATTGGTGCCGATGTTGCCGCCAATCTGGCTGGAACCCGACGACGCGAAGTCCACCGGGTAGTACAGGCCGTGCTCTTCGGCGAAGGTCTGCAGCTGCTTGGTGATCACGCCCGGCTGGCAGACCACGGTGCGGTCGAATTCGTTGAATTCCAGCACCTTGTTCATGTAGTCGAAGGCCACGACCACTTCGCCGTTGGCGGCGACGGCGGCGGCGGAGAGACCGGTACGGCCACCCGAGGGAACCAGCGCGACCTTGTGCTCATTGGCCCAGCGGACGATGGCCTGGACCTGCTCGGTACTCTTGGGGAATGCGATCGCCAGGGGCGCCGGGGCGAAATGCTTGGTCCAGTCCTTGCCGTAGGTATCGAGGGAATCGGCGTCTGTCAGCAGCTTCCCGGCGTCCAGCAGGGGCTTGAGCGATTCGATCAGGGCGTCGCGGGTCATTGGAGGAACTCTCAAATGGTTCATGGTCGTCCTGAGAACAGCTCAGGTCGCAACCGGGCAAGGAAAAGGGAGAACATGCTAGCATACGCACCCCAGACAGATCGCCACTTGGCGCCGAGCTGCCTGGCACCGGCCGGTCCGGCCTGAGCTGTTCAATTTCTCGCCACATCCCGGGACTACAGGTTCAAAGCAGATGAGCAAGACTTCTCTCGACAAGAGCAAGATCAAATTCCTTCTCCTTGAAGGCGTGCACCAGAACGCCCTCGACACCCTCAAGGCGGCCGGCTACTCCAACATCGAGTACCTCAAGACTGCCCTGTCCGGTGACGAGCTGAAGGCAAAGATCGCCGATGCACACTTCATCGGCATCCGCTCCCGCACCCAGCTCACCGAAGAAGTCTTCGATGCTGCCAAGAAGCTGATCGCCGTCGGCTGTTTCTGCATCGGCACCAACCAGGTCAACCTGAACGCAGCCCGCGAGCGCGGTATCGCCGTGTTCAACGCGCCCTACTCCAACACCCGTTCGGTCGCCGAGCTGGTGCTGGCCGAGGCCATCCTGCTGCTGCGCGGCATCCCGGAGAAGAACGCCTCCTGCCACCGTGGTGGCTGGATCAAGTCCGCGGCCAACTCCTTCGAGATCCGCGGCAAGAAGCTGGGCATCGTCGGCTACGGCTCGATCGGCACCCAGCTCTCGGTGCTGGCCGAGGCCCTGGGCATGCAGGTGTTCTTCTATGACACCGTGACCAAGCTGCCGCTGGGTAACGCCCAGCAGGTCGGCAACCTGCACGATCTGCTCGGCATGTCCGACATCGTTTCGCTGCACGTGCCGGAACTGCCGTCCACCCAGTGGATGATCGGCGAGAAGGAAATCCGTGCCATCAAGAAAGGCGGCATCCTGATCAACGCCGCCCGCGGCACCGTGGTCGAGCTGGACCACCTGGCCGCCGCGATCAAGGACGAGCACCTGATCGGCGCCGCCATCGACGTGTTCCCGGTGGAGCCCCGTTCCAACGACGAAGAATTCGAAAGCCCGCTGCGTGGCCTGGACCGTGTGATCCTGACCCCGCACATCGGCGGCTCCACCGCCGAAGCCCAGGCCAACATCGGCCTGGAAGTGGCCGAGAAGCTGGTCAAGTACAGCGACAACGGCACCTCGGTGTCCTCCGTCAACTTCCCGGAAGTGGCCCTGCCGTCGCACCCGGGCAAGCACCGCCTGCTGCACATCCACGCCAACATCCCGGGCGTGATGAGCGAAATCAACAAGGTGTTCGCCGACAACGGCATCAACATCTCCGGCCAGTACCTGCAGACCAACGACAAGGTCGGCTACGTGGTGATCGACGTCGACGCCGAGTACTCGGACCTGGCGCTGGAGAAGCTGCAGCACGTGAACGGCACCATCCGCAGCCGCGTGCTGTTCTAAGCGCGGTACGGTGGCAAGAAAAAGGAGGCCTCGGCCTCCTTTTTTCGTTTTTGCACCGGGCGTTTCCCTTGTAGGAGCGAGCTTGCTCGCGAACCGCGTCATGGCGGATTGTTCGCGAGCAAGCTCGCTCCTACGAAAAGCAGCGGCCTTTCGGGCTCACTTCACGTTGACGGTAATCTGCTGCGACTCCACCGGCGGGTCGAATGGCACGTGGTTCTTGTCGCCCACCAGCAACTGCAGGGTGTGCTTGCCTGGCGGCAGGGTCACCTGGGTCTCGGTCTGGCCCTTGCCGAAGTGCTTGATGGTGTCGGTCATCGGCAGCGGCAGGTTCATCGCCGGCTGCTCCTTCAGGTCGATCAGCAGGTGATGGTGGCCGGTGGCCGGCGAATCGACGCCGGCGGGCGCGACGCCCATGCCCTTGAGGCCGAACTTGACGGTGAAGGTCTTGCCGACGGTGGCGCCGTCGGCCGGCTCGATGAAGTACACCTTGGCGCCTTCCGGGGCGGGGGTGCGCGGCAGATCGGCGGCGACCGCGGAAGTCGCGGCGAGCAGCGCAGCGAGGCCGAGGCAAGGCAGCATGGTTCTCATGGGATTCTCCTTCTTCACGGGATTCGGGAAGCGGCGAAAAGGGGGCCGCTCACCCACATGGAACCCACAAGCATAGGCGGCGCCACCGCAGGCTCAAGAAAAAGAATGCGTCTTCAAATGTCTTCGACCGCTCTAGCCCCCGGCTTCCAGCCCGGCCAGGCAGACCGCGGCGGCATCCAGCTCTTCCTCGCTGAACACCAGGACCCCCATGCGCTTGAGCGCGGCGGCGGTGACGCCCTCGCCGGCAACCTTCTGCCCGCTGAAGCTGCCATCGTAGTTCTCGCGGTGGCCGCAGGAGGGGCTGCGCGCCTTCAGCACGGCGAGACGGATATCGTGATGCTGCACCAGCTTCACCGCCGCCTCGGCACCCGCCAGGAACGCCTGGCTGACGTCCTCGCCATCGACGGTGACGACCGGCCTGACCCGCGTCAGCACCGCCATGCCCTGGCCGCCGGGAATCTCCGCCGGCGCGCGAGGCGTCGGCAGGCCGCCGGCCACTTCCGGGCACAGCGCCACCACCCGCCCCTGCGCCAGCCAGCGCGCCAGCAGGTCGAACGGGCCGTGCGCGCCACCGTCGTAGCGAACGCGGTGTCCGAGCAGGCAACGGCTGACGAGAACCTTCTGCATGGGCCAATCACTCCATTTCGAATCGTCACAGACTAGCCGCTCGACTCCACCGGGTCACGCGGGGTAACACGACGTTCATCGGCGATCCGCCTCCGGATATTTCGAGCCCGCCGAAAGTCTGGGCGCGCGCTCCGCTACCGGTCGTCGCCTGCCATCCGGGCACAACCTTTGTCGGGAACAGCTGCCCGGCACTGGCCGTCCGACCAGCGCCTGACCAGACTGGCGCACCGGCCAATCGCCACGGAGCCCCACCATGTCCCGCCTGTTCGCCCTGTCCGCAGCCACTGCGGCGCTATTCCACCTGCCACTCAGCCAGGCGGCCCTCGAGCCCCTCGACAACGAGCGCCTCGGCGCGGTCAGCGGACAGGACGGCATCAGCATTCGTGCCGACGTGCTGGCCCGCATCGGCAGCGCGGCCTGGAACGATGACGGCGGCAGCGTCTCGCTGCGCAACGTCTACATCGACAACGGCTGCGTGAACGCCGGCGACTGCCCGAATGGCCGCGGCGGCAGCCTGCCCTACGGCGCCGCGCAACTGGGGTTGAGCCTGCCGATCTTCGGCATCGAGCTGCCCACCCTGAAGATCGACGTGGTGCAAGGCGCCAACGGCACACAACAGTTGGCCCTCACGCTGCCGGACCTCACCGCCATCAACCAGCAGCTCAACAACAGCGGCCTGCCGGCGCAGACCATCCGTGTACGGGTGATGGGCGATCTCTATGTCGGCAACGGGCGCCTGGGAAGGCTGGAAGTCCGCGACATCCAAGACATCAGCGGGACCATCAAGGTCTGGGGGCACTGAGCCCAAGGCTCAGAAGGACGAATCCCCGCGCCGGCGGAACCAGCCGGTCAGCGACAACCGATCATGGCTGGCGGGCAGTACTTCATGGGGAAAATCGCCGGAAAGGAACACCGCCAGCCGTCCGCCGAACGGCGCCAGGTCCAGCGTTTGCTCGCCGGGCAGGTACATCCGCAGGGCGCCGCCCTGCTCTTCCTGCCAGCCGGGGTTGAGATAAAGCACCACCGATACGGTACGGCGGTCATCATCGCGGAAGCGGTCCAGGTGTTTCTGGTAGAAGGCGCCAGGCGGATAGAGGGCGAAATGTCCCTCGAAGTCCTCCAGCCCCAGGAACAGCGAACGGTTGATCTGCCGGCGCAAGGCATCGAGCACCGCCAGGTAACGGTCGCAGGCCTCGGACTGGCCGGGCTCGATCCATTGGGTACGGTCGCCGCGAACCCCTTCGCGCACGGCCAGCCCGTCTCCGTGCCCGATGGCAGCGGCGGCCAGCATCCCGGCGACGTCACAGGCACGGCACTCCGCCGCCAGCGCGGCGGTCAGAGAAACAGGAAGAAAGGCATCCTGCACCGACCAGCCCCTTTCTGCGAGGTCGTCGGCAATGCGTTGCAACGGGAGAGAATTGGCGTCGAAGTTCATTGCGCATTGTAACGTCCGACGCCAGTGGCTCGACAAGCAGGGCAAGCCTTGCCGACAATAGCCCCGGCGAGCGAACCCTGCCGCCCAAAAGGAGTTGCAATGCGCGTACTGCTGGCCCTCACCCTTCTTGTACTGGGCATGCCTGCCCTGGCCGACAACTACCAGCGGCTGTACCAGGCCGCCGGCTGGCCGGAGCAGCGAGCGCACTTCAATGACGCCCTGCACGCGGCGCAGAAGCGCTACCAGGGCAATCTCCCGCCGGCGCTCTACCAGGCCCTGGTGGACAACAGCAACCGCCGCTTCGCCGCCGCCGACATCGACCAGCGCGCCCTGAACGGCTTGCGCCAGAACCTGCCGGACAGCACGGCGGCGGTGAATTTCTTCGAATCCCCGCTGGGCCGCAAGGTCGCCGGCGCAGAGTCCCTGGCCACCCGCAGCGACCAGTTGCAGAAGTACGCCAACGGCCTGCCGCGCCAGCAGGCCAGCGAGGCCCGCAAGCAGATCGTCCATCGCCTGAGCCAGGTTCTGCCGGCCCGCGAAGCCGGCGCCGAGGTCAGCCTGGCGCTGGCCAGCGTGGCCGCCGACAGCCTGAGCCAGATGCTCCCCGGCCTGCTCGGTGGCGGACAGGCCCAGGGCATGCTCGACGGCCAACGGCAGAAGCTGATGGGGCAGATCGGCGCCGATCTGGATAACACCCTGCTCTACGTCTATCGCGGGCTGAGCGATGCCGAACTGAGCCAGTTCGCCGCCTTCAGCGAGTCCCAGGCCGGACGCGACTACTACCGCGCCGCGCTGGCCGCCCTGCGCGCCGGGCTGTCCGTTTCGTCTGGCGCTCAGTAATCGGACTTTTCCTGCCGAGCTTGAAGACCATTCCGAGGAACCGAGCCCGTAGAATCCTCCCCGTTGTACTGGGGGTGGCGCCTGAGGAGGATGGCGCAAGGAGTGAAGGACACACCCCCTCCCGCCTTCGTTCCGCCTCTATCCCAAGCGCTCGCTGAGAAACTCGAAATAGCGCCGGCGCAGGGTCTCGCTCTCGTTCGCCAGATGGTGCCGCGCCCCCGTCAGCAGCAGGCACTCGATCCTCTCGAACTTGTCCTCCAGCACCCTCAGGTTGTATTGCCAGTCCACGGTTTCGTCGGCGTCGCCCTGTATCACCAGCAGACTCTGCTGGCCCGGCGAGGCCGCCTCGATATGCGGAATCCAGCGAGCCAGCGCCCCCACCCAGGCAGTTGGCAGCGTGCGCGGCTGCAACGGATCGCGATCCCGCAGGAAAGCCAGGAACTCCGCATCGGAAGAGTTATCGGTAAAGCGTCGCGGAATCGAATCCACGAAAGGCCGCAGCACCTGGTAGCTCAACTTCGACCAGCCCCAGGCCCGTGGACGAACCAGCGGCGCCAGCAGGATGGTACGTCCCAATTCCGGCCGCGCATCGCCGGTCAGCAGGTAATCCAGCAGGATCGCCCCACCGGTACTCTGTCCGCACAGGTGCCACGGCTGCGGCAGGTCCAGCGCCTGGGCCTGGGCGAGCAGACCGGCCAGCACGCTCTGGTACTCGGAGAAGTCGCCGATGCTGGCCGCCTTGCCTTCCGACAGGCCGTGCCCCGGCAGGTCGCAGGCCAGCACCGCGAAGCCCAGGCCGACGGCCCAGTCAATCACGTGGCGGTACAGCCCCATGTGGTCGTAGTAGCCGTGCAAGAGCAGCAGGGTGCCGCGCGCCAGCGCCGGCCGCCAGAATTGCGCGGCGATGCGATAGCCGCCCGCCTCGAAGGTGCCCAGGCGGCTCTGCAGGCCGGGATGACGCCCGGACAGGTCGAGCCCGTAGAAACGCTGGTACAAGGCGATCCCGCCCTCCGTCGTCGCTGCGGTCAGTGGTCGCAGGAGCGGACGCAGCAGATCGGGCTGGAAGGCTTCGGACATGGGGCGATTCGCTTATCGACGGGAGGGAAAGGAAGAGCACTGCGCGTTGCGGGATATTCAGCCGCGGCCGTCCTCATGGCAAGCTTGGCAGCTATCTTACCGGCTTTGTCACTGGCCGTTTTTCTGGCCGCTCACTCCGAGAACAGCATGTCCACCCGCCGCAAAACACTCATCGGCTGGCTGATCGCCGCCCTCTGCCTCGCCGGCCTGCTCAGTGCCTACTGGTGGTACGAGAAGCGCTACATCCGACCCTTCAGCCACCAGCCGCAGCTGTTCTCCGGCGACCACCTGATGCTGCCGGCGCAGTTGTCAGGCCCCGGACACATCCGCCTGGTGCATTTCTGGGACCCGGCCTGTCCGTGCAATGTCGGCAACCAGCAGCACCTCGCCGAGCTGATCGCGCGCTTCGCGCCGCAGGGCGTGGACTTCTATGCCGTACAGCGGCCCGGCAGCCACGGGCAACTACCCGACACCCTCAAATCCATGCGCACGCTGCCGCCCCTGCCCGGCGCCGAACAACTGCCGGCCAGCCCCGCCGTGGCGATCTGGGACGCCCAGGGCAACCTCGCCTACGTCGGCCCCTACAGCGAAGGCGCCGTGTGCACCTCGAGCAACAGCTTCATCGAGCCGATCCTCGATGCGCTGGTGCAGGGCCGGCGCGTCCAGGCGACCCACACCCTCGCCGTCGGCTGCTACTGCCCCTGGACGAAGTCATGACACAACGGCAGAAATGATCGGCGATCCGTGGCTACACTTGTAGCGCCGGCCCATGAGGGGCCGTTCGCTATCAAGGAGTTCACATGCGTTTTCATCCCGCCCTCGCCCTGTGTGCCGTTCTCGGCCTGCCCCTGACCGCCACCGCCGCTGATCCGGCACCCAACAGCAACGCGGTCATGAGCGAGCACAAGCAGGCGATCGACAACCGCCTGGCCGACATCGACTACAAGCGCAAGCGCATCGTCGAAGCCAACATGTCGCTCGACGCGAAGGAAACCGAGAAATTCTGGCCGATCTACAACAGCTACCGCACCGAGGCGGACAAGCTGAGCAAGCAGACGCTGAAGATCATCCTCGACTATGCGAAGAGCTATAACACCGGCTCGGTGAGCGACGAGGACGCGGCCAAGCTGCAGAAGCAGGTACTGGAGCTGCAGGACGACAAGCAGGACCTCAAGGAGAAATACGTCAAGCGTATTGCCAAGGAAGTGTCGCCCAAGCGCGCCCTGCGCTTCCTGCAGATCGAAGACCAGCTCGATGCAATGGCCCTGCTGGACGTGACCCGCGAGATCCCGCTGGCCCAGTAAGCCCCCTCAGGACTCGGCACCGCCCCCGCGTATCCGCTGCCGGTAGCGCTCCGGCGGCGCCGAGTACCAACGCCGGAACGCCCGGTAGAACGGCGACAGCTCGGCGAAGCCGCAGGCCCGCGCCACCTCGCGGATCGCCACCCCCTGCTCCAGCATCTGCGCGGCGCGCTGCCGTCGAACCTCCTCCCGCACATCCCTGAAAGTCTGCGCCCTGGCCGCCAGGCTGCGCTGCAACAGCCCCGGACGCACGCCCAGCTCGCCGGCGCAACTGCGCAGCGAACACTCCCCCGCCCCGAGCCGAATGCCGATCAGGTAGCGCAGACGATTGAGCAGGTCATTCTCGTCGAAAGTCCCCAATTGCTCGCGGGCATGCCCGCTGAGCAGACGGTGCAGGTCGGGGTTGGCCGTGCGTGACGGGCGCGACAACAGCGCCCGGTCGAACAGCAGGGCATCGTTGGGCTGGCCGAAGCTCGGCGTCAGCCCGAAGAGCCGCCGATGCTCGGTCAGGCGGCGCGGCTGGGCATGGCGGAATTCGACGGCGCAGGCATGGAACTCGCCGTCGGTGATCAGCGCCAGCAGCTTGAGGAACAGCAGCATCAGGCACTCCATCTGCTGCCGCAGGCTCGGCACGCCGAGGTAGTTGAGGTCGAGGATCAGCCGCACCTGCTCGCCCTCCTCGCGCATCTGCGCGGCGAAGCCGCCGGAGAGGATGTGCTGGAAGCGCAGGAAGCTGGCCAGCGCCTCACGCAAGTCGGCACTGGCCATCAACAGGTAGCCGACCACATCCAGCAGGCGCGGCTTCATCACCTCGCCCAGGTGCAAGCCGATGTCGCGGTCGCCGGTGATCTCGTCGAGGGTCGCCCAGAACAGCGGGGCGTCGTCATGCACCAGCCGCCCGCTCTGGGCCGGCGCCGGCAGGCGGACCTTCTGCAAGGCCTGGCGATAGATATCGGTCGGGTCGAAGCCCAGTTCGGCCAACGCTTCGTACAGCAGGCGGCGCAAGGTGGCGGACTGGGTCAGCGCCGGGGTCTCGGGGAAGTTCAGTTCGGGGGAGGACATGGGCTCTCCTTGGATTGACCGAAGAATTTCAGCATGGAGAGATTTGGTCAATGAACGGCAGCGACGTTCCTTTGCAGAATCGCCGCATAACAACAAGGAGTTGCCGCATGAAACGCACTTTGACTGTCCTCGCCGTCGTTGTCGCCGCTGCCGCGGCGGGTGCCGGCTGGTACCTGCACGGCAAGCAGCCGGTACGCGATGGACAACTGCCCCTGGCCGGCCTGCACAGCGAGGTCACGGTTCGCTACGACGAACGTGGCGTGCCGCACATCAAGGCGGGCAGCGAGGATGACCTGTACCGGGCGATCGGCTACGTCCACGCCCAGGATCGCCTGTTCCAGATGGAGATGCTGCGGCGCCTGTCCCGTGGCGAGCTGGCCGAGGTGCTCGGGCCCAAGCTGGTGGACACCGATCGCATGTTCCGCAGCCTGCGCATCCGCGACAAGGCGGCCGAGTACGTGGCGCGCCAGGACAGGAACTCCCCGGCCTGGAAGGCCCTGGAGGCCTACCTCGACGGCGTCAACCAGTTCCAGGCCAGCCACCCGCGGCCGCTGGAGTTCGACATCCTTGGCATTCCCAAGCGACCCTTCACTCCCGAGGACACCGTCAGCGTCGCCGGCTACATGGCCTACAGCTTCGCCGCCGCCTTCCGCACCGAACCGGTGCTGACCTATGTGCGCGACGAGCTGGGCGCGGACTACCTGAAGGTCTTCGACCTCGACTGGCACCCCGACGGCGTGCTCAAGCCGAGCCCGCTGGCCGCCGCCGACTGGCAGGACCTCAATGCCATCGCCCGGATCAGCCATGCGGCGCTGGAAGAGGCCGGCCTGCCGCAGTTCGAGGGCAGCAACGCCTGGGCCGTCTCCGGTAGCCGCACCAGGAGCGGCAAACCGCTGCTGGCGGGCGACCCGCACATCCGCTTCGCCGTACCGGCGGTGTGGTACGAGATCCAGGCCAGCGCTCCAGGCTTCGAGCTCTACGGGCACTACCAGGCGCTCAACCCCTTCGCGTCGCTCGGGCATAACGAGCAGTTCGGCTGGAGCCTGACGATGTTCCAGAACGATGATGTCGATCTGGTCGCCGAGAAGGTCAACCCGGACAACCCCAACCAGGTCTGGTACCACGGCCAGTGGGTCGACCTGAAAAGCGAAGAACAGAGCATCGCGGTCAAGGGCGAGGCGCCGGTGAAGATCACCCTGCGCAGCTCGCCCCACGGCCCGCTGGTCAACGATGCCCTCGGCACGGCGTCGGGCAAGACGCCAATCGCCATGTGGTGGGCCTTCCTGGAAACCCAGAACCCGATCCTCGACGCCTTCTACCAGCTCAACCGCGCCGACACCCTGGACAAGGCCCGCGCCGCGTCCTCGAAAATCCACTCGCCGGGCCTCAACGTGGTCTGGGCCAACGCCCGTGGCGACATCGGCTGGTGGGCCTCGGCGCAACTGCCGGTGCGTCCGGACGGGGTCAATCCGAACTTCCTGCTCGACGGCGCCAGCGGCCAGGCCGACAAGTCCGGCTTCTACCCCTTCAGCGAAAACCCACAGGAAGAGAACCCGGCGCGCGGCTACATCGTCTCCGCCAACTTCCAGCCGGTGCCCGCCAACGGCCGCCCGGTGCCCGGTTACTACAACCTGCCCGATCGCGGTCAGCAGTTGAACCAGCGCCTGGCCGACGCATCGGTGAAATGGGACCTGCAGAACAGCCAGGCACTGCAACTGGACACCGCCACCGGCTACGGCCCGCGCGTCCTCAAGCCGCTGCTGCCAATCCTGCGCGAAGCGGCCGCGACCGACGAAGAGAAGGCGCTGGTGGACAACCTGGCCAACTGGCAGGGTGACCACCCGCTGGATTCGATCACTGCCACAGTGTTCAACCAGTTGCTCTACCAGGTCGCCGACGGCGCCATGCGCGACGAGATGGGCGACGCCTTCTTCGACAACCTGTTGTCCACCCGCGTGCTCGACGTGGCCCTGCCGCGCCTGGCCGCCGACGAGAATTCGCCCTGGTGGGACAACCGCAAGACGCCGCAGAAGGAAACCCGCGCCGATATCGTCAAGGCGGCCTGGAAGGACAGCCTGGCGCACCTGCGCGCCACCCTCGGCCAGGACTCGAAACAGTGGCAGTGGGGCAAGGCGCACACTCTCACCCACGGCCACCCGCTGGGCCAGCAGAAGCCGCTGGATCGGATCTTCAACGTCGGCCCGTTCGCAGCGCCTGGCGGCCACGAAGTGCCCAACAACCTGTCCGCCCGCGTCGGCCCGGCGCCCTGGCAGGTCGTCTATGGCCCGTCCACCCGGCGCCTGATCGACTTCGCCGATCCCACTCACAGCCTGGGCATCAACCCGGTCGGGCAAAGCGGCGTCCCGTTCGACAAGCACTATGACGACCAGGCGCAGGCCTACATCGAGGGCCAGTACGTGCCCCAGCACTACGAAGACGCCGAGGTGAAGGCAAACACCCAGGGGCTTCTCAAGCTGGTCCCGGCGAGCCGCTGAACCCCCGCCCAAAAGAAAACCCCGCGAAAGCGGGGTTTTCTTTTGGGGCCTGAAAGAGAGTGCTGCGGGAGATGCCGAAGCTCCCTGGCGCGTTATTTCCCCTAGGGATAACTCTTGGGGTGTTGTATTGGGCGCCCTCTCCCGCACGTATGCCAAGGATTTCACTAGACGATGCCGCTGACGTTCCCGGCCCTGGTTCGGGGGAGGCCGGTAGACGCCATCGAACGAGTTAAATACTAGTTGGCCATTTCACCGGAGTAGGGCTTTGTACTTACAGATTTTTCCGATAATTCCAGGGAATCCAGACACTTCGGAATAACGCGGACACAAAAAACACGGGCCACCCGAAGGTGGCCCGTGGTTCGACAATCGCCGGAAGCAACCGGCCGACAAGACGGTGTCAGGCGGTGGCTGTCGAACTCTTTTGCTGCCAATCGGTCGCGTTGGATTCCATCGCTTCCTGAATGGCGCGCTTGCGACGCTCCTCGGCCTGGCGGGTGAAGTACCAGGCGAAGAAGGTGAACAGCGAAACGGTCAGCAGGATCAGGCTGGCGACGGCGTTGATCTCCGGCTTCACGCCCAGGCGCACGGCGGAGAACACTTCCATCGGCAGGGTGGTGGAGCCAGGACCGGACACGAAGCTGGCCAGTACCAGGTCATCCAGCGACAAGGCGAAGGACATCATGCCGCCCGCCGCCAGCGAAGGGGCGATCATCGGGATGGTGATCAACATGAACACCTTCCAGGGCTTGGCGCCCAGGTCCATCGCCGCTTCCTCGATGGACAGGTCCAGCTCGCGCAGGCGCGCCGACACCACCACCGCCACATAGGACGAGCAGAAGCTGGTATGGGCGATCCAGATGGTCACGATGCCGCGTTCCTGCGGCCAGCCGATCAGCTGGGCCATGGCGACGAACAACAGCAGCAGCGACAGACCGGTGATCACCTCGGGCATGACCAGCGGCGCGGTGACCATGCCGCCGAACAGCGTACGGCCACGGAAACGCGGGATGCGGGTCAGCACGAAGGCGGCCAGGGTGCCCAGTGCCACGGAGGAGATTGCGGTGTAGAAGGCGATCTCCAGCGAGCGGAACACCGAACCGATCAGTTGCTGGTTATCCAGCAGGCCGACGTACCACTTGATCGACCAGCCACCCCACACGGTCACCAGCTTCGAGCCGTTGAACGAGTAGATGACCAGAATGAGCATCGGCACGTAGATGAAGAGCAGGCCCAACACCAGCATGATGTTGGAGAACGACCAACGCTTGTTCATACCTTGCCCTCCAGCTCTTTAGCCTGGTTCTTGTTGAACAGGATGATGGGTACGATCAGGATCGCCAGCATCACCACGGCGAGGGCGGAAGCCACCGGCCAGTCGCGGTTGTTGAAGAACTCCTGCCACAGCACCTTGCCGATCATCAGCGTCTCGGGGCCGCCGAGCAGTTCCGGGATCACGAACTCGCCCACCGCCGGGATGAACACCAGCATGCAGCCGGCGATGATACCGTTCTTGGACAGCGGCACGGTGATCTTCCAGAAGCTGGTGAAGCTGCGCGCGCCAAGGTCGGACGCGGCTTCGAGCAGGCTCATGTCGTGCTTCACCAGGTTGGCGAACAGCGGCAGGATCATGAACGGCAGGTAGGAGTAGACGATACCGATGTACACCGCGAAATTAGTGTTGAGGATCGTCAGCGGCTCGTTGATCACGCCCAGCCACATCAGGAAGCTGTTGAGCAGGCCATTGTTGGACAGGATGCCCATCCAGGCGTACACGCGGATCAGGATCGCCGTCCAGGTCGGCATCATGATCAGCAGCAGCAGCACGGTCTGCATTTCCTTGCTGGCGCGGGCGATGGAGTAGGCCATCGGGTAGCCGATGAGCAGGCACAGGAAGGTACTGATCGCCGCCATCTTCAGCGAGCCCAGGTAGGCGTCGATGTAGAGCGGGTCGTCCGTCAGCATCAGGTAGTTGCCCAGGTTCATCACGACCTGGAGCGTCTGGTCGGCGTACTGGAACACTTCGGTGTACGGCGGAATGGCTACGTCCGCTGCCGCCAGACTGATCTTCAGCACGATGGCGAAGGGCAGCAGGAAGAACAGGAACAGCCAGAGGAACGGCACACCGATCACGGCATGCCGGCCGTTCGGCAGGCGTTTCATGAGCGATTTGCTGATGTTCATGATTGCAGTACCACACCGCTGTCGTCGTACCAGCTGATGTAAACCGGCTGGTCCCAGGTCGGGCGCGCCACGTGGCGCTCGGCGTTGGCCATGAAGGCCTGGACGATGAAGCCCGAAGCCAGCTTGATGTAGTACACCGAGTGACCGCCCAGGTAGGCGATGTCGTGAACGGTGCCCTGGGCGACGTTGAAGCCTTCGTGCTCGAGGTTTTCCGGCTTCTGCGCGCTGACCATGACCTTTTCCGGACGCAGCGCGTAGGTCATGCGCTTGTTCTCGGCACGAGTACTGATGCCGTGGCCGATGTAGATCGGGTTTTCCAGCTGCGGGCAGGCGATGACCGCGTGGTCCTGCAGGTCCTCGACGATCTCGCCGTCGAACAGGTTGACGTTGCCGATGAACTCGCAGATCAGGCGACTGGCCGGAGTCTCGTAGATGTCCATCGGGCTGCCGATCTGCTCGATGCAACCCAGGTGCATGATGGCGATGCGCTGGGCCATGGTCATGGCCTCTTCCTGGTCGTGGGTCACCATCACGCAGGTCACGCCCACGCGCTCGATGATCTCCACCAGTTCCAGCTGCATCTGCGAACGCAGTTTCTTGTCCAGCGCGCCCATCGGCTCGTCGAGCAGCAGCAGCTTCGGACGCTTGGCCAGCGAGCGGGCCAGGGCCACGCGCTGGCGCTGGCCGCCGGAGAGCTGGTGCGGCTTGCGCTTGGCGTACTGGGTCATCTGCACGAGCTTGAGCATCTCGTCGACGATCTTGTCGATCTCGGCCTTGGGCAGGCCGTCCTGCTTCAGGCCGAAGGCGATGTTCTGCGCCACGCTCATGTGGGGGAACAGGGCGTAAGACTGGAACATCATGTTGATCGGCCGCTCATAGGGCGGCAGGTCGGTAATGTCCTGGCCATCGAGGAAGATGCGACCTTCAGTGGGACGCTCGAAACCAGCCAGCATGCGCAGCAGGGTCGACTTGCCCGAACCCGAGCCACCGAGCAGGGCGAATATCTCGCCCTTCTTGATGTCAAGGGACACGCTGTCCACAGCCAACGTTTCGTCGAACTGCTTGCTGACCCGGTCGATTTTTACCAGAACCTCTTTAGGCTTCTGGTCGCCACTCAAGGCTTTCTTGTAGGCACCGGAGGCTATTGCCATTACCACAACTCCCAAATCATAGAGGCCCGGCCCCCGCGGCCGGGCATGCTTGGATAACTACGTCTGCGGCTTACTTGCCGGACTTGATCTTGGTCCAGGAACGGGTCATTAGGCGCAGGACCTTCGGCGGCAGCTCGTGCTGCACGAAGAGCTTGTCGAGAACCTCCTGGGGTGGATACACCTCAGGATTGTTGCGCACGGACTCATCCATGAATTCGCCAGCCTTGAGGTTCGGGTTGGCGTAACCGACGTAATCGCTGACCTTGGCGATCACCTCGGGCTTGAGCAGGTAGTTGATGAAGGCATGGGCGGCTTTCGGGTTGGAGGCATCCTTCGGGATGGCGAGGATGTCGAACCACAGGTTGGCGCCTTCCTTCGGAATCGCATAGGCGATGTTGACGCCCTTGCCGGCTTCCTTGGCACGGTTGGCGGCCTGGAATACGTCGCCGGAGAAGCCCGCCGCCACGCAGATGTTGCCGTTGGCCAGGTCGGAAATGTACTTGGAGGAGTGGAAGTAGGTGACGTACGGACGCACCGCCATCAGCTTGTCTTCGACTTTCTTGTAGTCGTCCGGGTTGGTGCTGTTGGGATCCAGCCCCAGGTACTTGAGCACGGCCGGCATCATCTCGTCGCCCGAATCGAGGAAGGCGACGCCGCACTGGCTGAGCTTCTTCATGTTCTCGGGCTCGAACAGGACGGCCCACGAATCGATGGTGTCGACACCCAGGACGGCCTTGACCTTCTCGACGTTGTAGCCGATGCCGTTGGTGCCCCACAGGTACGGCACGCCGTACAGGTTGCCCGGGTCGTTGGCCTCGAGCTGCTTCATCAGTTTCGGATCGAGGTTCGACCAGTTGGGCAGTTGGCTCCTGTCCAGCTTCTGGAACGCACCGGCCTTGATCTGGCGACCGAGGAAGTGGTTGGACGGCACGACCACGTCATAGCCGGTGCGGCCGGCCAGCAGCTTGCCTTCCAGGGTTTCGTTGGAGTCGAAGACGTCATACACCGGCTTGATACCGGTTTCCTTCTCGAAATCGTCCAGGGTGGTCTCGCCGATGTAGTCCGACCAGTTGTAGATATGCACGGTCGGTCCCGCCTGGGCCACGCTGGCCAGGCCGAAAACGGAGAGTGCGGCGATCAGGGTTCTGCGGAAGGGAGTGCGCACACGTGAGTCCTCTCGTTGTTTTGACTTCTTCTGTCGGTTGGCGACGACGGCCGTTCCGTGGATAGCGCCAAAGCCTTCAGGAGCGCGAGAGCACCCCGACTTGCGCAGCCATTCCACTGATGGAAGCTACGGATTGCCCGCCGGGAGGACGGGGGAGCGAACTCCCCCGCCACCTGCCCGGTACACCTGCCGGCGCGCGCGCGCACCGGCGACTACCCGATCACTTGCCGGACTTGATGGTGGTCCAGCTGCGGGTCATCAGACGCTGGGTCTTCGCCGGCAGGTCCGGGAAGGCGTACAGCTTCTTCATGGTTTCCGGCGTCGGATACACGCCCGGGTCGTTACGGATCGCCTCATCCACCAGCGGAGTGGCGGCGGCGTTGCCGTTCGGGAACTGGACGACGTTGGTGATCTCGGCCATGACCTTCGGCTCAAGCAGGAAGTTGATCCACTTCAGCGCGGCTTCCGGGTTCTCGGCATCCTTCGGGATCGCGACGGTATCGAAGAACGCACCGGCACCTTCCTTCGGAATGTTGTACTTCACGGTGACCTTGTTCTTGGCTTCTTCCGCGCGGGATTTGGCCTGGTACACGTCGCCCGAGTAGCCGACGGCCACGCAGATGTTGCCGTTGGCGATGTCGGAGATGTACTTCGAGGAGTGGAAGTAGGAGATGTACGGACGAATCTTCAGGAACAGCGCTTCGGCTTCCTTCAGCTGTTTCGGGTCCTGGCTATCGGGCTTGTAGCCCAGGTAGTGCAGGGCGGCCGGCAGCATTTCGGTCGGCGAATCGAGGAAGCTCACGCCGCACGCCTTCAGCTTCTGGATGTTCTCCGGCTTGAACACCAGGTCCCAGGAGTCCACCGGGGCGTTGTCGCCCAGCGCGGCCTTGACCTTGTCCGGGTTGTAACCCAGGCCGATGGTGCCCCACATGTAGGGGATCGCGTACTGGTTGCCCGGGTCGCTGATCTCCAGGGTCTTCATGATGTCCGGGTTCAGGTTCTTCCAGTTCGGCAGCTTGGCGCGATCCAGCGGCTGGTAGACGCCGGCTTTGATCTGCTTGGCGAGGAAGGAGTTGGACGGTACCACGATGTCATACCCCGACTTGCCGGCCAGCAGCTTGGCTTCCAGCACTTCGTTGCTGTCGTAGACGTCGTAGACGACCTTGATTCCGGTTTCCTTGGTGAACTTGTCTACGGTGTCCGGCGCGATGTAATCCGACCAGTTGTAGACGTGCAGCACTTTGTCATCTGCCTGCGCCATACCAGCCACAGCGCCCGCCAGCGTCACAGCGAGCAGGGATTTGCCGAAGGTGTTGAACATGCGGGTAGCTCCATTTGTTTTTTTGATGTTCCGGGTGGCGTGGACAGTTCGATCCGTCACCACCCGGTGAGCCTGGCCAACGCACAGGCGCAGTCTGTCAAAGGTCCGGTGAAAGACTCAAGACAGAACGGCTGCGGCGGTCTGATCGAGGCACTTGCGCGCCAGGGTGATCAGGTCATCGATCTGCGATTTCTCGATCACCAGCGGCGGCGAAATAATCATAGTGTCTCCCACCGCGCGCATGATCAGACCGTTGCGGAAACAGTGCTCGCGGCACAGCATCCCCACACCCTTGCCGTCGAAGCGCTCGCGGGTCTTCTTGTTCTTCACCAGTTCCAGTGCTGCCACCAGACCGACGCCGCGGGCTTCGCCTACCAGGGGATGGTCGGCCAGCTCCTGCCAGCGTTTCTGCAAATACGGTGCCGTTTCGGCCTTCACCTTCTCGACGATCTTCTCTTCACGCAGGATGCGGATGTTTTCCAGCGCGACGGCGGCCGCGACCGGGTGACCGGAGTAAGTGAAGCCGTGGTAGAACTCCCCACCCTCATTCAGGGTATGGACGATCTCGTCACGAACGATCACGCCGCCCATTGGGATGTAGCCGCTGGTCAGGCCCTTGGCGATCGGCATCAGGTCCGGGGCGTTGCCGTAGTACTGGCTGCCGAACCACTCGCCGGTACGGCCGAAGCCGCAGATGACTTCGTCGGCGATGAACAGGATGTCGTACTTGGCGAGGATCTCGCGGATCTTCGGCCAGTAGGTTTCCGGCGGAACGATCACGCCGCCCGCGCCCTGGATCGGCTCGGCGATGAAGGCGGCGACCTTGTCTTCGCCGACTTCGAGAATCTTCTTCTCCAGTTGCTCGGCAGCCCAGATGCCGAACTCTTCCGGCGACATGTCGCCACCCTCGCCATACCAGTACGGCTGCGGGATGTGCACGATGCCCGGAATCGGCAGGTCGCCCTGCTCGTGCAGCGCCTTCATGCCGCCCAGGCTGACGCCGGCGACGGTGGAGCCGTGGTAGCCGTTCCAGCGGCCGATGACCACTTTCTTCTGCGGCTGGCCCTTGATGGTCCAGTAGTGGCGAACCATGCGCAGCACGGTGTCGTTGGACTCCGAGCCCGAGCCGGTGAAGAACACGTGGTTCATGCCTTCGGGGGCGATGTCGGCGATCGCCTTGGCCAGCTCCAGCGCCGGCGGGTGGGCGGTCTGGAAGAACAGGTTGTAGTAGGGCAGTTCCTGCATCTGCTTGTAGGCGGCTTCAGCAAGCTCCTTGCGACCGTAGCCGACGTTCACGCACCACAGGCCCGCCATGCCGTCGAGGATCTTGTTGCCCTCGCTGTCCCACAGGTAGATACCCTCGGCCTTAGTGATGATGCGCGCGCCCTTCTCGTTCAACTGCTTGTAGTCGGTGAACGGAGCCAGGTGGTGTTCGCGGCTGAGCGCCTGCCAATGTTGGGTATTGGCGCTGGTCTGGTTAGTCATCTTGATAAAACCTCTTTTCTAAGAAACACGGGGCCCGGCCACGCGCCGGACCCCACGCCGATCAGACAGAAAGCAGGAGGAACTCGCGCTCCCAGGAACTGATTACTCGCTTGAAGTTCTCGTGCTCGGCGCGCTTCACCGCGACGTAGCCCCGAATGAACTTGTCACCCAGGTATTTCTCCAGGGTCTTGCTACCCTCCATGCACTCCAGGGCGGCTTCGATGGTCAGCGGCAGACGCAGGTTACGCCGTTCATAGCCACGGCCCTTGACCTGGGCACTGGGTTTGAAGCCTTCTACCATGCCGATGTAGCCGCACAACAGGCTGGCGGCCAGGGCCAGGTAAGGGTTGGCGTCGGCGCCGGCCAGGCGGTTCTCCACCCGACGGTTGTCCGGGGTGGAATCCGGTACGCGCAGGCCCACGGTGCGGTTCTCCTCGCCCCACTCCACGTTCACCGGCGCCGAGGTGTCGGGCAGGAAGCGGCGGAACGAGTTGACGTTCGGGGCGAACAGCGGCAGCGCCTCGGGGATCAGCTTCTGCAGGCCGCCGACGTGGTGCAGGAACAGCTCGCTCATGCTGCCGTCGGCGTTGGAGAAGATGTTCTTGCCGGTCTTGATGTCGACGATGCTCTGGTGCAGGTGCATGGCACTGCCCGGCTCGCCGGTCATCGGCTTGGCCATGAAGGTCGCGGCGACGTTGTGCTTGAGCGCGGCCTCGCGCATGGTGCGCTTGAACACCACGATCTGGTCGGCCAGGTCGAGGGCATCGCCATGACGGAAGTTGATCTCCATCTGCGCGGTGCCTTCTTCATGGATCAGGGTATCCAGATCCAGGCCCTGCAGTTCGCACCAGTCGTACATGTCCTCGAACAGCGGGTCGAACTCGTTCGCCGCGTCGATGGAGAAGGACTGGCGGCCAGTTTCCTGGCGACCGGAACGGCCTACCGGAGCCTGCAGCGGGTAGTCGGGGTCGTCGCTGCGTTTGGTCAGGTAGAATTCCATTTCCGGGGCGACAATCGGCTTCCAGCCCTTGTCGGCGTACAGCTTGAGCACACGCTTGAGCACGTTGCGCGGCGACAGCTCGATGGGGTTGCCCAGCTTGTCGTAGGTGTCATGGATGACCATCGCGGTCGGCTCGATGGCCCAGGGGACGAGGAACACGGCATTCTCGTCCGGGCGGCAGACCATATCGATGTCGGCCGGGTCCAGCAGGTCGTAATAGATGTCGTCCTCGACGTAATCACCGGTCACGGTCTGCAGGAGAACGCTCTCCGGCAGGCGCATGCCCTTCTCGTTGAGGAATTTCGCGGTCGGCGCGATCTTGCCCCGGGCGATCCCGGTCAGGTCGGCGATCATGCATTCCACTTCGGTGATCTTGCGTTCCTTCAGCCAGCTGCTCAGCTGGTCTAACTTGCTAGTCATAAAGACCTCAGGGGTTGAGAGTCCGGCCCCAACGCCGGACTCAACGGTTCCCCGCCCTCTTGCCGCAGGCTTTGCCGAATGCCTGGAAGATAGCGAGATAGTTGGGGTTCGTTTCGACCTGCCATTCCGGGTGCCACTGCACCCCGACGGCAAAGGCCGCACCTTCGACGGAGAAGGCTTCAACCAACCCGTCAGGCGCCAGAGCTTCTACACGAAGGCCGGGCGCCAGACGATCAACGCCCTGGCCGTGAATGGAGTTGACCTGGAACTGCGAGGGTAGCCCGATGCCGGCGAAAACGCCGCCCGGCTGCACGTCGACGACGTGCCGCAGACCATATTGGATTTCGATCGGCTCACCGGCGGGTTCGCGGTGGTCCATGAAGCCTTCGACTTCGTGCACCTTCTGGTGCAGCGAACCGCCGAAGGCGACGTTCATTTCCTGGAAGCCGCGGCAGACCCCCAGCACCGGAATCCCGGCCGCGACGGCGCGGCGAATCAGCGGCAGCGTGGTGCTGTCGCGCGCGGGATCATGAAGAGTGCCGGCAACGCTCGCGGAGCCACTATAATGATGAGGTTCGACATTCGACGCCGAGCCTGTGAACAGCAGGCCGTCGAGTGCGGCCAACATGGCTTCCTGGTCGATAGCCTCGCCCAGGGAGGGAACGATCACCGGAATGCCCCGGGCCCCGGAGATCACAGCTCTGAGGTATTTGTCGCCAGTGACGTGGTAGGGTTTCGAACCGATCTGCTTGAGGCAGGCGGACACGCCGATTATCGGCAGGCGAGACATGAGGCACCCGTGTTTGTATGTGTTATGGGCTTGGGACCGAGCTTAGCCTTGTTCATTTTTTTACACAATAGGGATGTAAAAAATCAAACACGCCCTACTGAACAGCCCGCCAGCCAAGGCTTTCCGAGCGCCTAAAGCGACCTGAAACGCCCCATAAATGGCCTATCAGCGCTGATATGCCCCTTTTTGGTGCGACATTGACAACCCCTGCCAATTCGGATTGACTCACACCTCAGCCTTCGAATGATTGAAATTTTTAACAATAAAGGTGTTACATCATGCCGGTACCCCAGAGTGCCGTTTCGCTTGAAGAAGCGAGTGAGTTCCTGAAGGAACACCCCGAGGTCCAGTTCGTCGACCTCCTGATTGCAGACATGAATGGTGTGGTCCGCGGCAAGCGCATCGAACGCACCAACCTGCCCAAAGTCTATGAGAAAGGCATCAATCTCCCCGCCTCTCTCTTCGCTCTCGACATCACCGGCTCCACTGTAGAAAGCACCGGCCTCGGCCTGGACATTGGCGACGCGGATCGCGTCTGCTACCCCATCCCCAACACCCTGTCGATGGAGCCCTGGCAGAAGCGCCCGACCGCGCAACTGCTGATGACCATGCACGAGATGGAAGAGCGCCAGCCGTTCTTCGCCGATCCCCGTGAAGTGCTGCGCCAGGTGGCGCAGAAGTTCACCGACATGGGCCTGACCATCGTCGCGGCCTTCGAGCTGGAGTTCTACCTGATCGACCAGGAGAACGTGAACGGCCGTCCGCAGCCGCCGCGCTCGCCGATTTCCGGCAAGCGTCCGCAATCGGTCCAGGTCTACTCCATCGACGACCTCGACGAGTACGCCGACTGCCTGCAGGACATCATCGACGGCGCCCGCGCCCAGGGCATCCCGGCCGACGCCATCGTCAAGGAAAGCGCCCCGGCCCAGTTCGAAGTCAACATGCACCACGTCGACGACGCCCTGAAGGCCTGCGACTACGCGGTCCTGCTCAAGCGCCTGATCAAGAACGTCGCCTACGACCACGAGATGGACTCGACCTTCATGGCCAAGCCCTACCCGGGTCAGGCCGGCAACGGTCTGCATGTCCACGTCTCGCTGCTCGACAAGGACGGCAAGAACATCTTCACCAGCGAGGATCCCGAGCAGAACGCCGCGTTGCGCCACGCAATCGGCGGTGTGCTCGAGACCCTGCCGGCGTCGATGGCGTTCCTCTGCCCGAACGTCAACTCGTACCGCCGCTTCGGTTCGGCCTTCTTCGTGCCGAACGCACCGAGCTGGGGCCTGGACAACCGTACCGTCGCCCTGCGCGTGCCGACCGGAGCGCCGGAAGCGGTGCGCCTGGAACACCGTGTCGCCGGCGCCGACGCCAACCCGTACCTGCTGCTCTCCGCGGTACTGGCCGGTATCCATCACGGCCTGACCAACCAGGTCGAGCCGGGCGCACCGATCGAAGGCAACGCCTACGAGCAGTTGGAACAGAGCCTGCCGAACAACCTGCGCGATGCCCTGCGCGAGCTGGACGACAGCGACGTGATGAACAAGTACATCAGCCCCGAGTACATCGACATCTTCGTCGCGTGCAAGGAGCATGAGATGCAGGAGTTCGAATATTCGATCTCCGACCTCGAGTACAACTGGTATCTGCATACCGTATAAGTGGTAAATGAAACGCCGGCCTTCGCGCCGGCGTTTTCTTGTGCCTCTGGCACACAGGGGACTGCGACATCGCAACGGCGAGGAGGGGCGCCAGGGCGAGCCGCATCCGTCGCTCCCTCCTGCCCGCGATGCCTCCGTCCGCCCGATCCGGGCGTCCATCGCTTCGTCGTGTCTTTGCTGCTCGCGCTTTCCGCGGCTGACGCCGCATCCGCTGATTACGTGGTTCATTCAGGGAGATCGCCAATGCCACGCCTGTACGCCTTGATTCTGCTGCTGTTGTGCCCGTTGTCCGGCTGGGCCGACTCGGTCATTCGCATCTATAACTGGAACGACTACATCGCCCCCGAGGTGCTCAAGGACTTCGAGAAGGACACCGGCATCCGCGTCGAGTACCACACCTACAGCACCGCCGAAGAGGTCAAGAAGGCCCTGGCCAGCGGCGAGCACATCGACGTCGCGGTGCCCTCGCACAACGACCTGCCGGCGCTGATCAGGGACAAGCTGATCCAGCCGCTGGACTTCGCCAAGCTGCCCAACCGCAGCCACCTCGACACCCAGCTGCTGAGCAAGCTGGCCGCCGTCGACCCGAACAACCGGCATGCCGTACCCTACCTGTGGGGCGCCGTGGGCCTGGCGATCAACGAACCCGAAGCGGAGAAGGCCTACGGCGGCAAGCTGCCCGACAGTTGGAGCATCCTGTTCGACCCGCAGCAGAGCCAACGCCTGAAGGCCTGCGGGATGAGCATCCTGGATGCCCCGGACGAAGCCTTCTCGGTGCTGATGAACTACCAGGGCCGCAACTTCGCCCGCAGCGCGCCGTCGCAGATCCGCCGCGCCGGCGAAGTGCTCGCCGAGCTGCGCCCGAACCTGCGCTACATCGACAGCGAGCGCTACATCCAGGACCTCAATGCCGGCAAGCTGTGCGTCGCCATGGCCTGGGTCGGCGACGCCCTGGGCGCGGCCAACGCCGGCCAGCCGGTACGCTTCGTGGTGCCGCAGGAAGGCTCGGTGCTGTTCATCGACAACCTGGTGATCCCCACCTCCGCCGAGCATCCCGACCTGGCGCACAGGTTCATCGACTACCTGATGCAGCCCAAGATCGCCGCGCAGATCACTACCGCCACCCTCTACCCCAACAGCAACAAGGATTCCGCGCCGTTCCTCGATGCCGCCCTGCGCGACCAGCCCGGCCTCTACCCGGACCAGGAGACCAAGCGCCGCCTGTTCGCCCTGGAAACCGCGCCGGAGAAGACCGCTCCGGTGATCCTCGAAGTCTGGGACACGCTGCGCGCCGGCGGCAGCTGACTTGCCGAGTACCCCGGAGCTGGCGTCCAATAGCCGCCCAGCTCCGGAGGTCTTCATGCTCGCCCCCTCTCCTACTCGCAAGCCCCGCGCCAGCAGCCAGGCACGTATCGCCGTGATCCTCGAGGCTGCCCGCACCCTGCTGGCCGAGAGCGGCGCGGCGAACCTGTCGATCTACGTAGTGGCCGAACGCGCGGGGATACCGCCATCCTCCGTCTACCACTTCTTCCCCAGCGTGCCGGCCCTGCTCCAGGGCCTGACCAGCGACGTCCACGCCGCCTTCCGCGCCTGCCTGGAGCAGCCCGTCGACCACGCCTCCCTGCGCGACTGGCGCGACCTTGCGCGGCTGGTCGAGCAACGCACCCTCGCGGTGTACGCCGATGACGCCGCCGCGCGCCAGTTGATCCTCGCCAGCCACGGTCTCGCCGAAGTCACCCAGGCCGACAGCCAGCACGACGTGCAACTCGGCCAGGCCATGCGCGAACTGTTCGAACGCCACTTCGAGCTGCCGCCGCTACCGCAGGACCTCGAAGTATTCAGCCTGGCCATCGAACTGGGCGACCGCGTCTACGCCCTCTCCGTGCAACGCCACGGGCAGATCACCGAGCGCCTGGCCGAGGAAGGCATGCGGGTGATCGACGCCTACCTGTCGCTGTACCTGCCGCCCTGCCTGCCGAAACGGCCCGCGCCCCTCAAATAATCGATTTATATCCGACAAGCACTCGGACAGGCGGGCGAAATATTTCCATATCACCCTTCATAAATCGATTTTTATCGGCTATAAATCCTTCCACCTGAAGACGCCTCGGCGCGGTGCCTTGGCGGGCGACCTATACTGGCCGCTTGCGGCACTCGACGGCGACGTCCTCTCGAATGACATAACCCACACCGCAGGATGGGTGGAACGCAACGGTACCCATCGATAAGTATCCACCTTGCCCACACCCGTCGAAGCACTCACCAAGGACCGCCCCATGACCACGCTGACCAGCACTCCCCGCGCCGATGGCTTCCGCATGCCGGCGGAATGGGAACCCCATACCCAGACCTGGATGGTCTGGCCCGAGCGTCCGGACAACTGGCGCCTGGGCGGCAAGCCCGCGCAGGCCGCCTTCAGCGCCGTGGCCCGCGCCATCGCCCGCTTCGAGCCGGTGACCATCGGCGTCTCCGCCGGTCAGTACGAGAACGCCCGCGCCCAACTGGCCGACGCAACGAACATTCGCGTGGTGGAAATCAGTAACGACGACGCCTGGGTGCGCGACACCGGCCCGACCTTCGTCACCGACGACAAGGGCGAAGTGCGCGGCGTGGACTGGACCTTCAACGCCTGGGGCGGCCTGGAAGGCGGCCTGTACTTCCCCTGGCACCGCGACGACCAGGTGGCGAGCAAGATCCTCGGCATCGAGCGCTGCGCCGGCTACCGCACCGAAGGCTTCGTACTGGAAGGCGGCTCGATCCACGTGGACGGCGAAGGCACCCTGATCACCACCGAGGAATGCCTGCTCAACCACAACCGCAACCCGCACCTGACGCGCGAAGAGATCGAGGCCAACCTGCGCGGGCACCTGGCCATCGACACCGTGATCTGGCTGCCGGACGGCCTGTTCAACGACGAAACCGACGGTCATGTGGACAACTTCTGCTGCTACGTGCGCCCCGGCGAAGTCCTGCTGGCCTGGACCGACGACGTCAACGACCCGAACTACGCGCGCTGCCAGGCCGCCCTGCGCGTGCTGGAGACCGCCCGTGACGCCAAGGGCCGCCAACTCACCGTGCACAAGATCGTCATCCCCGGTCCGATCCATGCGACCGAAGCCGAGTGCGAAGGCGTCGACATGGTGATCGGCACCCAGCCGCGCGATCCGTCGATCCGCCTGGCCGGCTCCTACGTCAACTTCCTGATCGTCAACGGCGGCATCATCGCCCCGCGCTTCGACGATCCGGCGGATGCCGAGGCCGAAGCCACCTTGAAGCGCATCTTCCCCGAGCACGAAGTGGTGATGGTACCGGGCCGCGAGATCCTCCTGGGCGGCGGCAACATCCATTGCATCACCCAGCAGCAGCCGGCACCGCAGAAGCGCTGACTCGCTGGCACTGAAAAAGGGCCGTCGCCTTCCCGGACGACGGCCCTTTTACATTCCGCAGAAGCCCCTACCGGAACGTCTCGTGTAGGAGCGAGCTTGCTCGCGAACCGCATCGGCTCCGGCGCCGCCGGCGAATCCGTTCGCGAGCAAGCTCGCTTACGAAAAGCAGCCCGGCGCCCAAGAAAAAAACCGCCGCCTCTTGCGAGGACGGCGGCTTTCGGAGAGCCCGCCAGACTTACAGCAGCGGGATGGTGTAGCTGACGATCAGGCGGTTCTCGTCCTGGTCGCGCTGGGTCGCGGTGCCCGTGCCGCTGGTCGGCAGGCCACTGCGCAGGGCAGCGTTCTTCCAGGTGAAGCCCAGGCCCTTGAAGGTGCCGTCCGGGATCACGTAGGCCAGGGAGATGTCACGCTCCCACTCGCTCTTGTCGCCATACGCGGTGTCGATGTTGTCGCCGCGCAGGTACAGGGTCTGGAAGGTCAGGCCCGGCAGGCCGGACTGGGCGAAGTCGTAGCCGTAGCGGACCTGCCAGGTGCGCTCGCCGGCGCGCAGGAACTTGCCGATCTGCACGTCGGTGATCAGGTAGGCCGTGGCGCCGTCACCGTTGTTGATGAACGGGAAGTCGCTGTCGCCGCTGAGCTGCTGGTAGCCGGCGCCGAAACTGTGACCGCTCACGGTGTAGGTGAACAGGCCGCTCCAGGCGCGGTTGTCGACCTCGCCCTTGGTCACGCCGCTGCCGTAGTAGCCGGTGGTGTAGAAGTTCTTGTCGTGGCCGTTCTTGCCGTCGTCGCTGCTGTGGAAGTAGCGCAGGTCGCTCTTGAGCACGCCCGGGCCGATCGCCCAGCTGTGCTGCAGGCCGAGGAAATGCTGTTTGTAGAAGTCCTGCAGGTTGCCGTAGTAGTACTGCAGCGTCAGGTCCTTGGTCAGCTTGTAGTCGGCGCCGCCGTAGTAGAACTTGTTGACGAACTCGCCGGTGCGGGCGTTGTTGGCGCCGGCGATGGACAGCCCCTCGTTGTTGCTGGAGCTGCGGCCCTTCGTGTGTTCCAGCTGGCCGCCGATCAGGGTCAGGTCCTTGATCTCGTTGGAGGTGATCTGGCCGCCGTCGAAGGTCTGCGGCAGCAGGCGGCCGTCGTTGTAGGTGACCACCGGCAGCTTCGGCAGGAGGGTGCCGTAGCGCAGCTCGGTGGAGGACACCTTCACCTTGCCGGTGGCGCCCAGGTGGGCGAAATCGTCCACCGCACGGCCATCGCTGTCGGTGGGGAAGACAGTCCCGGAAAAGTTCGAGCTGCTCGGGTTGTAATGTGTGCCCTTGCCACTGTCGAGGCGAACCCCGAGCAGGCCCAGCGCGTCGACGCCGAAGCCCACGGTGCCTTCGGTGAAGCCGGAGGTGTAGTTGAGCAGGAAGCCCTGGCCCCACTCTTCCTGCTTGCTCGGCTCGTTGCTGCCGTTGCGGTTATCGGTGTTGATGTAGAAGTTGCGCAGGGTGAGGCTGGCCTTGCTGTCCTCGATGAACCCGCCGGCGACGGCCGACTGGGCCAGGCCTGCGGCAGCGATGGCGAGCGCCAGGCTCGATTGTGTGAGAGTGCGGCTTTTCATTGGAATTTCCCCATTTTATTGATCTTGAAAACAGGCCATTCAGCGCAACAGTCGGCTCCCCCGGAGCCCGCCCGAACGGCAAGCAGCGGCCACGGCGCGTACGGATGCGCGCGGCTGCGGTATTCACAGGTTTTCAGCGCTCCCCTAGGCAGGGGTGACGCGCAGGCAAGCAGGCGGGAAGGCGGAAGAAGGAAGGGAGTGCATGGATCGGGTCTCGTGTCTTGTTGTTGTGGCGCTGCACAGGGCATGCACCACTGGCTAGGCAATCCCCAGGCCAACCGGCCTCGCCTGCCCGATCCCCCGCCAGCTCAGCCTTTCAGGCTTGCCGGCCGACCCATTCCCTCGGACACATCAGCGGGAAACCGCCACGAACCTTGGTTCCGCTGGCGGATAACCGCCACCCCAACCGCACTGGCCAACCGTCCTCGCGGCAGCGCTGGGGTCACGATAAAAGATGCTCTATAAATCAAAAAAGAATTAATTATTAGAACGTAATATCCGTATGGAATATATGTTACCACGAGGCTCCGCCCGAGGCTGCTCCTCGGACGAGGTACCTCGAATCAGTACGAAATAGAGGGAAAGCGCGAAACAGCGCATAGCCGGATTCCCACGCCAATAGGCGGGATACCCGATGGCAGAAAAAAAGAAACCCGCCAACGCTGCAACGCTGACGGGTTATGGGCATTGCTAGGGGATGCCCAAGAAAAGACGGAACCGCGGGGTGGACGGTCCCGGTCAGTTATTTCCTACCGCCGAACTGGTGCCGATGAAGGACGCCGACGGCAGCAGTTGGCTGATGAAGCGGTTCCAACGGGTAATGTTGGCCGGCCCGATGAACACCACGTCCTGCGGCTGCATGGCGAAGTCGCGCGCCAGGGCGAAGGCCGTGGGCCGCTTCGCTTCCAGGTGGAAGACCTGTGCCGTGACGGCGGCCTGGGCGCCGTTGGCGCTCGGCTGCAACTGGCCGGCGCGGATCACGTAGACCGAGTCGCCGTCGGAGGTTTCCGGGCTGAGGCCGCCCGCGCTGCCCAACACTTCCAGCAGCGTCAGGCCGGTGGTGCGGTAGGTCACCACTTGCGGACGCTCGACCTCGCCCACCACGTAGACCTTCTTGCGATCGTTGTAGGGCAGGTGGATCTGGTCGCCGTTCTTCAGGTAGATGCCGCTCAGGGTGGAACCGGTGCGGTTGAGCGCATCGACGTCGATAAGGTACTCACGCCCACCGCGCCTGAGCGTCAGCCCCGACAGGTCGGCCTCGCCGGCGATCACGCCGGCCTTGCTCACGGCCTGCACCAGCGTCGTCGGCGTGTTGTTCAGCTCCATCTGGCCGCCGTTCTGGAAGGCCCCGGACATCACCACGTGCTGGCTCGCATAACGCAGCACGGTGACGTCCACCTGCGGGTCGACGATGCCCTTCCTGGCCAGTCGGCGGGCCAGTTCGCCGCGCAGCATCGTGGGCGTCCGGCCTTCCGCCGCCACGGTGCCGGCGTAGGGGAAGAAGATGTTGCCGTCGGCGCCGACCACGCGGCCGTTGGCTTCCATCTGCTGCGTCGAGCCGGGGCTGGTCAGTTCCGGGTGGTCCCAGACGGTGACCAGCAGGACGTCCCCCGCGCCGATCACGTATTCGCCCTGCTGCGGCCGGTACGACAGCAGCTCCGCCGGCAGCCCCGGATCATTGCCGCGGGCCATTTCCTGGCTTTGCAGCACTTGCGGCGTGATGGGGACGAGGGTGATGCGCATGCCCTCTTTCTGCGCCTCTTTTTCTATATCGGAATCCGTCATGTGCTGACCGGGGGAGAACACACAGCCTTGTAGCGTCAGACTGCCGACAACAAGACCGATCACGAACAGAGTTTTCATGGCGATCCTTCCTTGAAGCAGGGTGTTGGTAGGGGGACTGACTCAGAACGCGTTACGGTGGACGAACCCTTTGAACAGGGTCAGCCCAACGATCTTCAGGTCCCACCAGACGGACCAGTTCTCGATGTAGTCCAGATCGAACTCGATGCGTTTCTGCATCTTTTCCAGGGTGTCGGTCTCGCCACGCCAGCCGTTGACCTGGGCCCACCCGGTGATACCGGGCTTGACCTTGTGGCGCAGCATGTAGCGACTGACCTGACGGCGGTATTGCTCGTTGTGCGCGACCGCATGGGGCCGGGGCCCTACCACCGACATGTCGCCGCGCAGGACGTTGAAGAACTGCGGCAGCTCATCCAGCGAGGAGCGTCGCAGGAACGCGCCCAGGCGGGTGACACGGCAGTCGTTGCGCGAGGCCTGGATCACCTGCGCACCGTCCTCCATGACGGTCATGCTGCGGAACTTCCACACGCGGATCGGCCGGCCATCCATCCCGTAGCGGGTCTGGCGGAACAGCACCGGGCCGCGCGAGGTGAGCTTCACCGCCACAGCGATCAGCAGCATTGGCACCGACACCAGCAGCAGGATCAGCGAGGCGAGGACCACGTCCTCGATGCGCTTGAGCACTGCGTTGGGCCCGTCCATAGGGGTGTCGAAGATGCTGATGGTTTCCAGGCCGTTGATGCTCTCGCTGCGCGCGTGCAGCAGGTCGAACATGAACAGGTCGGGAATCAGGTAGACCGACACCGTGGTGTCGGAGAGTTCGCGAATCAGTTCGTTGAGCAGCGGCTCGCGGGAGAGCGGCAGGGTCAGGTAGACCTTGTCGATCTGTCCGCTGCGCGCCGCCTCGATCAGCGCCAGGCGCCCGCCCTTGACCGCCACCCGCGTATCCAACGCCATCTGCTGCGGCCGGTCGTCGTAGAAGCCGACCAGGCGCAACCCCATCCACGGTGCATCGAGGATGGTCGAGGCCAGGTGCGCGCCGACTTCCCCGGTGCCGTAGATGGCGACATTGCGGCTGTTGAAACCATGCCGGCGCGCCAGGCGCAGGAGGATGCGCAACAGCAGGCGGTACGCACACATCACCAGCAGCGCAACGGCGAACCAGACGAAGCGGGAGGCGTCGATGACGATGCCGTGGCGCACGGCCACGTCCAGCAGCAGCACGGCGAAGAACGTCAGCGACCAGTAGCTGGTGACGATCAGCGACTCGCGCAGCATCGATTCGCCGCGCCAGGAACCGTAGAGCCGGTTGAGCTCGCCCAGCCAGTGGAACAACATCACGCACAGCAGCACCGACACCCAGGCACGGGAATCCGGCAGACCGCTGCCGTCACTCAGGAGAATCGCCCCGGAGAGGACGATGACCAGCAGATCGAGCAGACGGTGAGCCAGCGCCAGAAGTGACTGGTTGGCCCGCAGTATTCCCTTCGATCGAATGGACATGGAAAACCTCACAACACTCGGCGCCCATCCCGGCGCCGCTGCCACTCAAGGCAGACGGATCGATGACGCGCCGCCACGGCCGACCGGCCAGGGCGGCGGCGAGCGGGCTCAAGGGCGGGCGTCCAGCAGCAGTTGCTGCAGGTAGCGGCCATAGCCGGTCTTGCCCAGGCGCTCGGCCTGCAAGGCCAGGCCCTCGGTGGAAAGCCAGCCCTGCTGGAAGGCGATTTCCTCCAGGCAGGCGACCTTCAGCCCCTGCCGCGCCTCGATGGTCTGGACGAAGTGACCGGCCTCCATCAGCGATTCGTGGGTCCCGGTGTCCAGCCAGGCGAAGCCGCGCCCCAGCAGGCTCACGCGCAGCTCGCCGAGCGCCAGGTAGGCATTGTTGATGTCGGTGATTTCCAGCTCGCCACGCGCCGAGGGGCGGATCTGCCGGGCCATCTCCAGCACCCGGTTGTCGTAGAAGTACAGGCCAGTGACCGCGTAGTTGGAGCGTGGCAGCCGTGGCTTCTCCTCGATGGAGAGCACGTTGCCGTCGTCGTCGAACTCCACCACGCCGAAGCGCCCGGGGTCGGCCACCTGGTAGCCGAACACCGTGGCGCCGCGCTCGCGCGAGGCGGCCTCGCGCAGGGTCTGGGTGAAGCTCTGGCCGTAGAAGATATTGTCGCCCAGCACCAGGCACACCGAGTCGTCGCCGATGAACTCCGCGCCGATCAGGAAGGCCTGGGCCAGGCCGTCCGGCGAAGGCTGCACCGCGTACTGCAGGCGCACACCGAAACGTTCGCCGTCGCCGAGCAGCGCGCGGAAGTTGGCCAGGTCGGCGGGCGCGCAGATCAACAGGATGTCGTCGATGCCGGCGAGCATCAGCACCGACAGCGGGTAATACACCATCGGCTTGTCGTAGATCGGCAGCAGTTGCTTGGACACCCCCAGGGTAATGGGGTGCAGGCGGGTGCCGGAGCCTCCGGCGAGGATGATGCCTTTCATGGCAATTGCCTCCTTGGCGGAATCGCCCGAAACCGGGCTATTCGAGCGAGTTGAAGCGCGGCAGACAGTCCGCGCCTTCGGCTAGAAAGGAGTCGATCAGGCTGGAAAGACGCAGCGCGGAAAGGTCCCAGGAGTAGCGCAGGACGTTCTCCAACCCGGCGTTGCGCAGGCCGCCGCGCAACTTCGCGTCCCGCAGCACGCGGCGCATCGCCGTGGCCAGGGCCTGCGTATCGACGGGATCGAAATACAGCGCCGAGTTGCCCAGCACCTCGGGTATCGAAGCGCTGCGGGCGGCGATCACCGGGCAGCCGCAGGCCTGCGCCTCCAGCGGCGGTATGCCGAAGCCTTCGTAGAGCGAGGGGAAGACGAAGGCCGCCGCGCCGCGGTACTCCTCGATCAGCCGGCTATCGTCGATGCGCCCCAGCCAGCGCACGCGTTCGTGCTGTTCGCTGGACTGCAGCCGGTAATCGACGAAGCTGCGGCTGGCCGAGCCGACGATATGCAGGTCGACGTCCAGGTCCCGCAGCAGGTCGAACGCCTCGATCATCTGGGCGAAATTCTTGTGCGCCGCCGGCGAGGACACCGCCAGCAGATAGGGCCGCCCGCCCGTGGCCACGGGGCCGGGACAGAACGCGGCGGAGACCGCGTTGCCGATCACATGGATGCGCTCGGCGGGGAAGCGGTAGTGCGCGGCGATCTCCCGGCGGGAGAACTCGCTGACGCTGACCAGCGCCAGCACCCGCCGCAGCATCAGCGGGGTCAGCGTCCGGTACAGCACGCGGAAGCGCCAGGAAAAGCTCTCGGGATGGCGCACATAGGCGATGTCGTGGTGCGTCGCCAACTGCCGGCCGTAGGCCAGCGGCGCGGTATTGCACAGCGACACCAGCAGCGGCCGGCCGTTGCGCGCCAGCCACAGCGGCAGGTCGACCTGCTCCCACAGGTGCCCGCGGTGGCGCCCGATGCGCTCGACGTTCAGGCGCTGGGCGATCTCCTCCCGCGGCAGCGGGCCGGGTGGCGCGACGAAGCGCACATCGCCGCGCAGGCGCGCCAGCGACAGCGAGATCTGCTCGGCGAAGCGTTGCACGCCGCTGATTTCCTGGGACAGGAAACGCCCGTTGATCACGATCATGGAAGTCCTCTCGGCGAGTCGTCGCGTTGTGCTCAACGCAGCGACAGCTGGTAGCCCGGGGCGCTGCGCAGCAGCGTCGGAGCGTTATCGATACGGATGCTGGCCTGGCACGCGCCACCGCCCGAGGGGCAGTCCCAGGGCACTTTCTCGCCCTGGCCGGTGCTCACGCCGTCGAAGTCGCGCAGGCGCCAGAGGGTGTCGGAACTGCCCGGCTGGCTGGTGATCTTCAGGCTCTGCTCGCGGCCCAGGGTCCAGGCCACCAGGATTTCGTCGTCGGCCTTGGCGAAACGCAGCAGATAGACGTTCGGGTCATCGTTGGGCACCCGGCCGGCGAAGCGGTAGTGGCCGATGATCGCGGCCACGCTGGTCATCGCGTGGTAGGCCGGCTTGGGCTGGCCGTCGGCGGTGAGCAGGCCGAAGTTGTGCTCCATGTCGCGGCGGTCGATGCCGTCGTCCACCAGGTCGTACCACCAGGAGCCCTTCACGTTCGGCAGGCTGCGCAACAGGAAGTAGGCGCGCGCCAGGTAGGCCGCCTGGCGTTCGCGGCTGATCCCGCAGGCGCCGTCGTGGGCCGGCCAGCTGAACTCGGTGAAGTACAGCGGCACCGGCTTGCCGGCGGCGCGTTCGAGCGTCTGGTTGACGCCCTTGAACCACGCCAGCCAGTTCTCCGGCGTCGCCAGCTCGCCCTCGCAATACACCGACGGGTGCAGGGACAGGCCGTCGGCCACGTCCAGCAGCCCACCGGCGACCAGGCGCTCGGCGAAGCCCTGGCGGATGCCGCGCAGGGTCACCGCGCCGGCGATCACCTTGGCCTGCGGGTCCTCCTCGCGGATCGCCTGGGCGGTGGCGCGGACCAGGGTCAGGTAGTCGTCGCTGAATGCCTTGTCGGTGGGGTTTTCCACATCCCACTCGTTCCACACCTCGTAGATCGCCACCTGCCCCTTGAAGCTGCGCACCACGTAGCGCACATAGCGCAGGAAGGCGGCGCGGGAGGTCTCGTCGCGCGGCTTGGCGTTGCCGTGGAACTGATTCTCCAGGCCGAGGATCAGCAGGGTGCTGATACCCAGGCTGCGGGTGCTGCGCAGTTGCGCGCGCCAGCTGGCGTCGATGGACAGCACGTTGGCCTCGCGCTCGACGCTGGACCAGAAGGCGTCGTCGCGGAACGATAGGATGCCGGCCCGTTGCGCCAGGCGGTTGATGCCGTCGCGGTTGCCCGGACGGAGGTTCTGGTGCGTGCTGGCGCCGACGATGAATTCCGGCGCGTCCTGTCCGGCCGCCGGCGTCTGGCTGGCCAGCGCCTGGGGCGCCTGCCCTGCTCCGGCGAACAACAGTGTCCCGCCCAGCAGCAGGCTCAGCAACCGTCCCTTGCCTTGCAGGCGCCAGGCCTGCGGCGCCGGCGGCGTGGCCAGCTCATCCGGCAGACGCAGCGCCCGGCCGATCGCCAGGCCGAGGAACAGGCTGGGCACCTGCGCCTCCAGCACGTCGCTGGTCCAGCCGACCAGCAGGGTGCAGTAGGCGATGCCCAGCAGCGCGCGCGCCTCACTGCCCGGCTGGCGCTGCAGGCGCATCAGCATCGGTACCGCCAGCGCATAGAGCGCGACGCCGGCGACGCCGAACAGCAGCCAGAGGTACAGCAGCGAGTTGTCCGCCACCGCCAGTTGCTCGACGCCGAACACCGGGTACGCCCCGTAGGCGCTTCCGGTCATCCCCAGCCCGGCGCCGGTGACGGTCCAGCCGTTGTATTCCATCACCTTGATCAGACTCGGCCAGGTGTTGACCAGGCGATCCACCATCGAGCCGATCAGGTTGTCGCCGCTGGAGCTGGCCAGGTACGGCTCGATGCCCCCGAACAGGCCATAGAGCGGCAGCGCCAGCGCGCCGAGCACCACCACGAGGGCGGCCAGCAGGAACAGCAGGCGATTGCGGGCGACGCTCATCACCAGCAGGGCGATGACGAAGGCGACGGCGGAGGATTTGTTGGTGGTCAGGGCGATCCCCGCCAGCGCCACCAGGTAGATCAGCCCGCGCACCAGCAACGGTAGCCGGAACGAGCCCAGGTACAGGCTGAAGATCGACAGCATGATCGCCAGGCTCGACGACATCCGCGAGAAGCCGGCGATGCGATCCAGTCCGTAGGCGCTCCAGGCGCGGTTGCCGCTGATCTCGACCCCGCCCATCGAGTAGGTGTATCCCTTCCACGGCACGTTGCCGAGGATGTCCAGCACGATGCCCGCCAGCGAGGCGACGAGGCAGAAGACGATGGCCCAGCCCACCGCCTTGCGGTGCATCTCCAGGTAGGGTCCGCAGAGCAGGCCGAACAGCAGCGGCGCGTAGATGAACACGCTGAACGCCCCGGCCTGCCACTGGGCGCCGTGCAACCGCCCGAGCATCAGCGAGGCGGCCGCCAGCACCAGCAGCAACCACAGGCCGCGCTGCTGCGGACGGGTGAACAGCTCCCAGCCCACCGCGATCACGCAGGCCACCTTCGGCAGGTAGACCAGCGCCGACAGACCGACCTGGTCGGCATAGAAACGCAGCGCCCCGCTGAACGTCTCCACCAGCAGCAGCGACACCAGCACCGCCAGCGCCAGCAGCGAGCGGTCGAAGGCGATCCCGCGCGAGGGCTCAAAGCGTGGATACGGCGATTGCAGATCCATGGCGGACTCCACGGTTGAGCAGGGTGTGGCGCAGGATGGCTTCGTACTCGTCGAGCATCCGCTCGACGCTGAGCATCGACGCCACGCTGTCCCGCGCGCGGGAGGCCAGGCGCTGGCGCAACGGCGCGTCCTGGGCCAGGCGGCGGATCGCCTCGCCCAGCGAGTCGGGACGTTCGGGTGCGCAGTGCAGGCCGTTGAGCCCGTCGCGGACGATCTCGACGAGGCCGCCACGGGTCGAGACGATCACCGGCAGGCGATGGGCGCAGGCCTCCAGCGCCACCAGGCCGAAGGATTCGGGGCCGACGCTGGGCACCACGGCCACGTCGATCTCGGCGAAGAACTCCGAGGACTTGCGGTAGCCGACGAAGTGCACGCGCTGCGGGTCGGCGGAGGACTTCAGCGCATTCACGTAGGCCGCCTCGCCGCGCCCGGCGATCAGCAACGAGGCGTCCAGCGACTGTTTCTGGAACTGCTCGATCAGCCACTCCACGCCCTTGTTCGGGGTCAGCGAACCGATGAAGCCGAAGCGCAACGGGCGACGCGGCATCACGGCGGCCGGCGCACCCTGTGCCGGTGCGAACGGCGCGCTGTTGTAGACGACATAGCGCTGGCTGTGGGCGAAGTAGCCCGCCTCGACCAGGGCGGCCAACTGGTAGCGGCTGACACCGACCACCGCATCGACCCGCGCCGACGCCTCCGCATGGGAACGCCTAAGCAGCGCACAGGAACCGCACTGCCGCTGGCAATGCCGCCCCTTGTTGAAGCGCATCCCGCGCGGGCAGGTGAGGTACTGGTCGTGCAGGATCTGCACGATGGGCAGCCCGGCCTCGCGGATCGCATCCCAGGCGGCGATGGACCAGCCCGACAGGTTGTGGCACACCACCAGGTCCGGCTCGCTCTGCGCCAGCACCTGCGCCAGCACCTCGCGCATGCCCCGGTTGTAACGGTCCAGGGCATGCCAGGCGAGCCGCCGCAGCGGGCCCTGGCGCTGCTCGGAGAACGGCCAGTACAGGTTGCGCATCCCGGCGCGCAGCACCGGCACGCCATTGTGCGAGTCGCTCCGCAGGCCGGCGTCCGGGCCGGTGCTCAGGACCTGCACCGCATGGCCGCGCGCCTGCAGGCCCTCGACCATCGACTGCAGCATCACCTCCGCGCCGCCGCCGATGTGCGGGGCATAGAGGGTGTTGAGGAACAGGAGTCTCATAGCGGATACATCCGGCTCATGCCCAGCGCGCCGGCCTCACCGTCGCGAATGGCGCGCAGCAGCAGTTGCAGGCGTCCGTCGCGGCCATGCCGCCGGGCGAAGAAGTGCAGCAGGCGCAGGAACACCCAGCGGTTGAAGCGGTACATCAGCGGCGAGCTGACCCACAGGTTCTTGTCGAACCAGGCCTGGTTGCGCGCGGCGTAGTAGGCGCGCAGGTCCGAGCTGCCCAGCAGGTAGGTCTCGTAGATGTTGGAGGTGCGCTGCTTGAGGTTCCACGAGCGCTCCAGGTCATCCAGCCCGGCGTCGGGCACCAGGTAGAGATGCCCGCCCGTGGCGCTGATGCGGAAGGTGTATTCGGTATCGTCGGCATAGAGCACCAGCTCGCGGCGCGGCAGGCCGATGCGCTCGATCAGGCTGCGATGCGCCAGCAGTCCGCCGTAATAGGCGAACGGCAGTTCCAGCAGCGGCTCCACCGGACGCGGGTGCGGCTTGCCCCAGGGCGTGCGGCGCCAGAGCTTGTACGGCAGCTGGTGCACGTGGAAGCCGAAGTAACTGGAGCGCGGCGGCGCGATGAAGCGCGTCGGCACGCCGGCGACGACATCCGCCTGGTGCTCCGGGCGGAAGCCCAGCACCGCAGTCTTGTCCGCCCCGTGGCGTTGCATGCAGTCGAGCAGGCGCTGCTTGAGCAGGGGGAAGGCGCCCGGCATCGGCGCGTTGTCGTCGTCCATCAGCCAGATGTACTCGCAGCCGGTCTTCAGCGCGGCCGCGATGCCCACGCAATAGCCGTTGGCCGAGCCGGTGTTGCTGTCCAGCTCGATCACCTGGACGCGGTTGTGCCAGAGCCTGAACAAGCGGTCCAGTTCGGCCACCGAGGCGTTGCTGACGATGATCGCGCGGCCAATGTCCGGCTCCAGGAAGGCCCTGGCCAGCAACTCCTCCAGGTATTCCAGGCGGTCGCCATAGGTCAGCGTCACCAGTACAGTCGATCCACTCATGATGGTGCATCTCCCTCGTCGATTACCGGGCGCTCAGGCCCGCCATCTGTCCCCGTCGGCCGCCGAGAGCCGGCTCAGTGGAACGCGCACGCGCTGTTCGCGCTGCAACAGGTTGAGCAGGATCAGCGCCCGTTCGGCGCCGTCGTCGCAGAGGAAGATCGCCTCCACTTCGCAATCCCCGGCGCAGTGCAGCCGTACCGCCTGGCCTTGCTGGAAGCGGCTGGCCGGCCGCTCGGGCATCGCCCGCAGGCGCTGGCGGATGTCCTCCACCAGTTCGTCGGCCACCGGCAGCGGCTGCGGACCGAAGCTGACGATGCGCGCCACGCCGCGGGTCGAGCGGATCGGGAACCAGTTGTCGTGCTGCTGATCCAGGTGGATGAACAGGTAACCGGGGAACAGCGGCTGCGGCCGCGCACCCTGCCCGACCACCGGCCGGTAGCAGGCGAAGCCCTGGCGCGTCAGGTTTTCCTCGGCGCGCAGCTCCTGGTGCGGCTTGGTCTGGATCAGGTACCAGCGATGCAGCGGGTCGGCTTGGCTCATGATTCGTACTCCTCGACGCCGGGTCGGGCGCTGCCCGGGGACGGTGCGGGACGGTCCACGCTGTAGCGCCCCAGCAGGTGCTGCATTTCATCCGGCGGGTTGAACATCAGCACGTCGATGATCGACAGGCTGGGGACGAAGTTGTCGTCGAACTGCCGGTAGCTGAGCTCGTCCATGCGCAGGAAGCGCAGCTCGACGCCGTGGGTGTGGAAGAGGTCCGGGCAGTACAGGTGACGGCCGCCCTCCGGGTTCAGGTAGACGTCGCCGCCCGAGCGCCTCACCGCCTCGATCAGGCGCCGGTCGCGGTCGATGTCCGGAGCCAGGTCCAGCTCGGAGACCCGCTCGATCGGTGTGTCGATGCCCATGTAGTGGCAGATGCGGCGGATCGAGTGCTCGGCGAAGCGCGCCAGGTTGCGCTCCGGGTGCTCGAGGATTTCCTCCACCAGCGGGAACACCTGGCGATAGCACGGCGCCCGGCTGTAGGCGTGCCGGATGGTGTGCAGCAGACGCTGGCTGGTGGGGCGCATCTGCGTGCTGAGCAACCGCTCATTGATCGCCTGGCTGCGCGAGCCCTGCTCCAGCGGAAAGCTGAAGGACCAGGGCTGGCCACCGACCAGCAGGCGGTTGCGGTTGATCCATCCACGCCGCGTGTACTGCAGGCTGTCCCCCAGGAGGAACAGGCTGCTGGCGGCGATCAGCTGGAAGTACCCCAGGTAGGGGAACAGGTACGGCTGCATCAGGCTGACGATATGGGCCATGAGTTCATCCTTGTTCGCGTCTCAATCTCGCGAGTCGTAGCGGTAGGCGTAGGCGCCGTAGTCGTAGGCGGCCGTCGAGGCCTTGCGCTTGACCCCGTTGAGGATCGCGCCCTGCAGGTGGATGCCGTTCTGTCCCAGGCGGCGGCGTGCGGTGTCGATCTCGCTGGTCGGGCTCTGGCCGAAGCGGGTCACCAGCAGGCTGATGCCGCACAGCCGGCCAACCAGCGCCGCGTCGGTCACCGCCAGCACCGGCGGGGTGTCGATGATGACCAGGTCGTACAGCGCCGAGGCATCGCGCAGCAGCTGGGCGAAGTTGTCATGCATCAGCAGTTCCGACGGGTTCGGCGCGGCGAAACCGCAGGAGATGAAGTCCAGGTCCGGCACTTCGGTCGGCAGGATCACCTCGCTCAGCGGACGATGGCTGCTCAGGGCATCGGACAGGCCGTGCCGCGGGGTCAGGCCGAAGACGCGGTGCAGGTAGCCCTTGCGCATGTCGGCGTCGATCAGCAGGGTGCGCTGGCCGGACTGGGCGATGATCGCCGCCAGGTTGCTGGAGACGAACGACTTGCCGGCGCCGGGCGCAGGGCTGGTGAGCATCACCACGTTGTTGCGCGCTTCGAGCAGGGCGAAATGCAGGTTGGTGCGCAGGCTGCGCAGCGCCTCGTTGGCCAGGTCGCCCGGATGGGCGGCGGCCAGCAGCTTGGGCGCATGGGCGGCGATATCGCCCTTGCGCTCCCTTTCCAGGCGCTCCTGCTGGCGGGAATACGGCACCGCCGCGAGCACCGAGAGACCGAGCTGTTCGATCGCCTCGGGATTCTCCACGCCCCGGTAGAAAGCCTGGCGCAGGAACAGGATGCCCAGCGCGACGCAGAAGCCAAGCAGGGTGGCGAGCAGCACGATGACCTTGCGCATCGGCTTGGCGGGCTGTTCGACGTTGGCCTGGGCGGTGTCGATCACCCGTACGTTGCCGATGGTGCCGGCGCGCAGGATGTCCTGCTCCTGGGCCTTGTTCAGCAAGGTGGTGTAGGTCTGCTGGGTGACCCGCATGTCGCGGGAGAGGCGCAGCAGTTCCTGCTGGGTGGCCGGCAGGTTCTGGATGCGGCCCTGGAGCCCCTGCTTGCGGGCCTCCAGGCTGCCCATCTGCTTCATCAGCGCCTGGTAGGCCGGGTGGCTGGGAGTGTAGAGACGGTCGTACTCGGCGCGCTTGAGCTTGAGCTCGGAGAGCTGGTTGTCGATCGTCACCACCTGGTCCAGCACGCCACGGGTCTCGACGCTGATGTCGGCGGACTTGGCGCTGGTCTGGTAGGCGTTGTAGGCGCTCTCGGCGCGTTCCAGCTCCATGCGCACCATCGGCAGCTGCGAGCGCAGGAACTGCAGGCGCTGGGAGGCTTCGGCGGAACTGCGCTCGACGTTCTGCAGCACGTAGAGGTGGCTGATCTTGTCGAGGATGAGATCGGCCTGCAGCGGATTGGGGTCTTCCAGGGTCATGTAGATGATCCCGGAATCCTTGCCGGCCTCCACCACCTTGAGCAGCTTCTGGTAGGCCAGGGTGGAGCTGAGCAGGCGCTCGCGGGTGAGGACGAACTCGGTACCCGGATTCGCCACCAGTTGGTCCACCTCGATGGTGAAGCCCTTCTCGATCACGGTCTTGTTCAGCTCGCCGCGCAACAGCTGTTCACCGTCGGCATTGAGCAGGATATAGGCGTTGCCGCCCTCGGCGACCAGGGTCAGCGGCTCGCCGAGATAGTCCTCGGGCACCTCCAGCTGGAACACCTTGATCTGCTCGCCGCCCCAGCCATAGCTGCCCATGCCGAACAGCGGCGCGGCCAGCGGCTGCGCGGCGCTCGGCTTGAAGCGCCGCGCCAGGTAGTCGCCTATCAACGGCATATGCCTGGGCTTGGCGACGATATAGAGCTTGAGGATCTCCACCGCCTTGCCGAGCACCGCGCGGGACTTCAGCAGCTCGATCTCGGTGGCCGCCAGGGACACCGAGTCGGGACGGTTGATCACCTCGGGGGTGCCGTTGAGGCCGTTCTTCTTCTGCTCGACCTGGATCATCGCCCCCGATACGTAGATCGGGGTGGCGACCACCGCATAGAACAGCCCCAGGACCGCGAACAGTCCGGTGACGACGAGGATCATTCGCTTGTGGTCGAAGAGCAGGCGCAGCAGGCCGGCCACGTCGATACGGGTGTCCTGGAAAGTCTCCAGGGACGAGCGGGACATGATGCTCATGGATATCCATCCTCCGGTGACGTGACGCGGTTCAGCGCGCGTGGATCGGGTTCAGCCGCTTGAGCAGGTTCAGGCCGTGGTTGCCGACCAGCAGCAGGAAGGCCTCGATCTTGCGCGGCACGGGAATCGCGGCCATCGACAGGCGGCAGACCTGGACGAGGAAGTACTCGTGGAGCGCCTGGTCGCCGATGCGCTGGTAGTAGCGCGCCAGGCAGTAGTAGGTGTGCAGGGTCATCTGCTGCTGCACGCGCTCGGCCTGCATGGAGAAGATCCCGCCCTTGTGCCGGCGGTAGGCGGCGGGGCGGATCTGTTCGAGGAACTTGCCCTTGCCATAGGCGCCCAGCAGCGACCACCAGCACAGGTCCACCATGCGGGTAGTGCGCAGCTCCTCGGGCATCTCGCCCAGGACGTTGCGGAAGCAGGCGGTCAGGGTGGAAATCGCCCGCGCCTGCTGCAGCTCCCGACGGCTGGCGTCACGGCGGAAGCGACCGGTGAGCTGGCGCGGCTTGATCACGCCACCCTCGTTGAAGACGTAGGCGTCGTGATAGGTGATCACGTAGTCCGGGTTGCGCTCGAGGAAGTCGACCTGGAGCTGCAGCTTGTGCGGATCGGTCCAGAAATCGTCGCCCTCGCAGTAGGCGATGTAGCGGCCGCGCGCCTTGCGGAACGTCGCGATGCCGTGGGACAGGCCCTTGGAGTACTGGTTTTCCCTGTGCAGGATCGGCTTGATGATGTGCGGGTAGCGCGCGGCGTAGTCGGCGATCACCTCGGCGGTGCCATCGGTGGAGGCGTCATCGTTGACCAGCACCTCGAAGCGGAAGTCGGTGACCTGCTCGAGGAAGCTATCCAGCGTACGGCCGATGTAGTTCACCTGGTTGTAGGCCAGGCACACGACGCTCAGCAGCGGTTCAGGGGCTTCCGGCCAGTTGGAGAGGATCTGCAGCTCGGAGCGGATATCCATGTCTAGACACTCGGCTTTTGGGACGGTTTGAGCAGGCGCAGCAACGCCGGAGCGGAGCCCACGCCCACCAGGGTCAGGGTGATCAGGCCGCAGGCGGCCAGCGCCAGCAGCAGCGACAGGCGTTCGCCGGAGCGGGCCAGCAGCACGTAGACGGGTTCGCTGAGCAGCAGCCCCGCGGCGCTCAGCGCGGCGATCTGCAGGGTGTCGCGCAGCCAGGGGCCGTGCAGGTCATCGCCGAAGCGACGGTGCACGATCGGCGGCCAGAGCAGGAACGACGCCAGGCGCAGGCCGAACCAGCACAGCGCCACGCCGAGCACGCCGTACAGGTAGGCACTGGCGACCACCAGCGGGATGCTCACCAGCGCGGACACCACGCTGTACCAGACATGCAGGTGCAACTGGCCGTGGGCGTACTGCAGGTAGAACTGGAAACTGCTCACCGCCATCAGGCCGGCGCCGAGCACGTACCAGACCAGCACCGGCTGGCACCAGTTGGCGGCCACGGCATCGCCGCTCCAGGCCAGGACCAGGTCATGACCATGAGCGGCGATCACCGCGACCATCGGGAACAGCAGCACACAGACGAAACGGTTCGCCTTCAGGTAGAGCTGCTGCATGTCGTCGTGGCGCCCCTCGGCGATCAGCATGGTCATGCGCGGCAGCAGCGACTGCGCCAACGGATTGACCAGACTGAGGATGCCGCCGCTGACCAGCGCCACCAGAGAGAAGTAACCGTAGTCCCGCAACGGCATCAGGCTCGACAGCAACACCTTGTCGAGCTGGGTGAGGATGATCCACAGGCCGGAGGTGAAGCTCATGCCCAGGGCGAAGGGAATCACCGGCCGCAAGGTGTCCCAGCAGAAGCGCGTGAGCGGCCGCACCTCCATCCAGCGGTAAGCCTTGGCGCCGAGCAACAGCGTTTCGAGCAGCGACACCGTCACCTGGAACTCGAAGAACACCAGCGGATCCTGGCTGACCCTGACCACCAGCAGCAGGCCGCCGAAGTAGCGCAGGGTGGTGATGAAGACGTTGATCCCGTTGATCCAGCCGTGCAGTTCCAGCCCCTGCAGCGCACTGCGGTACAGCGTGCCGTACAGGCGCAGGGCGACCAGCAGCCCCATCAGGCTGATGCACTGCGCCACCAGCTCGGGGCTCAGCGCCTGGACGTTCAGCCAGCGCCCGGCGATCCAGGAGCTGCCGGCGTACACCGCCAGCGAACTGAGCAGGGTCAGCGGCAGCAGGATCAGCTCGAAGGAGCGCAGCAGGTTCGCCTGGCCATACGTCTCGCCCTGGGTGCCGCGGACATGGGCCACCTGCCGTACCAGCGCCGGCGAGAGGCCGACGTCCAGCAGCAGCAGCCAGGTCTGCAGGACCGCGAAGAAACCGATCAGGCCGTAGGCCTCGGCGCCCAGGTGGCCGAGGTAGAACGGCTGGATCAGGATGCCGATGACGATGGCGTAGGCCTGCCCCGCATAATTCAGCAGGGTATTCCTGATCATCGACAGCGAGCGTTTACCCGACATGACCGTCCCCTCATACCGCCACGGCGACCCGGCCGCTTTCCAGCAGCAGCACCTCGATCACCTCGCGCTGCACGTCCTGCGGCAGCCCCGGGTACAACGGCAGGCAGAGGATGCGCTGGCTCAGTTCCCGCGAGAGCACTTGCGGCGCCTGCGGCGCGAGGTAGTCGAGGGTATCCAGCGAGGGATAGAAGTAACGCCGCGGGTTGACCCCGATGGCATTCAGCGCGCTGCGTACGCGCAGCACCTGCTCCTCGTTGCGCAGGCCGATCGGGTAGTAGCTGTTGTTCTGCCGAGCGCCGGCCTGGACGGCCTGCAGGTCGTAGTAACCGCTGAGGGCCGCGGTATAGCGGGCCGCGATCTCCTCGCGCTGGGAGAGGATGCTGTCGATGTCGTCGAGCAGGCACAGCCCCATCGCGGCGGAGATCTCGTTGAGCTTGGCGTTGATCCCCAGGCCGACGATCTGGTCCACCCCGGCAATGCCGAAGTTGCACATCAGGCGGACCTGCCGGGCCAGCTCATCGTCGGCCGTGACGATGGCGCCGCCCTCGATGGTGTGGAACAGCTTGGTGGCATGGAAGCTCAGGGTCGTGGCGTCACCCCAGGCCAGCACCGAGCGGTCGCGGTAGCGCGAGCCGAAGGCATGGGCGCCGTCGTAGATCACTTTCAACTGGTTGCGCTGGGCCACCGCCTGAATCTCCTCCACCGCACAGGGATTACCGAACACGTGGGTGGCGACGATGGCGGTGGTATCCGGCGCAAGGCTGGCTTCGATGCGCGCAGGGTCGAGGTTCCAGGTCCGCGCGTCGATGTCGGCGAAGCGCGGGCGGATGCTCTCCCACTGCAGCGTGCTGCTGGTGGCAACGAAGCTGAAAGGGGTGGTCACCGCGCTGCCGGTGACGCCCAGGGCCCGGTAGGCCACCTGCAAGGCGATGGTGCCGTTGCAGGTGAGGATCACATTGCGTACCCCCAGGTACTCCTGCAGACGTTCCTCCAGCGCGGTGGCGAAGGGCCCGTGGTTGGTGAGCCAGCCCGTGGCGTAGATCTGCTCCACGTAGCCTTTGAACTTTTCCAGATCGCCCAGGTACGTCTTGGTCACATTGATCACAGTCGCATCCCTCTAATGGATGAAAAGATCCCTGATAGCGGCCGGCGCACCGCCTAGCCCAGCGCGGAGAGCACGAAAGGCGCGCCCTCGAGCGGGGTGTCCGGCAACGACGGCGTCGCTTGCGGCGCATGGCCGGCCAGGTGTTCCTGGAGGGCTTCGATGACCCGGCCGCTGGCGTCGTGGTGGAACTGCCAGACACCGTAGATGCGGCTGTCGAAGGAACGCTCGCTGCCGAGCATCGGGTTGGCCGCCAGTCCCGAACCCAGGCCGAAGCTGTACAGCCCGTGAATCGGCTGACCACTGAGGTCGTGCAGGCGGCCGGCGGCGTCGGAGTCCAGTCCGCCCTTGCTCTCGCGTACCTGCAACGGTTCACCGTTGGCGCGGCGCAGCGCCGGCAGGCAGGGCTGGTAACCGATGGCCTGGACCATCACGCCCGGCTCGCTGCAGCACTGCTCCAGGCGCTCGCGGACGGCGGGCGAGCGGTCTTCCAGGCGCAGCAGCTCGACCTTCACCCGGGTGCCGCTGACATGGCCATTGGCGAGCACGTCGCTGCCCACCTGGTGGGCGCGATAACGCAACCCGCCGGAGCGGTTGACCCGGCCGGACACCGGGCACACGTCCATGCCCTCGTCCACCGTGTAGCCGGCGGCGCGGGCTTCCTCGGCGCTCTCGAAGAACAGGCGGATCGGCGCGCGATGCAACAGGGTCAGTTGCTCGAGCCCCAGGCAGTCGAGGGCGCAGGCCAGGTTGTCGAGCACCGAGAAGGCGCTGTGCGAACCACCGACCACGGTGAAGTGGCTACCCGGGGTCACGCGGTCGCTGAACAGCTCCACCAGCTCGGCGGGGCTGAGGCTGAGCAGCGCATCGGAGGAATAGACGATGGGGCCGTCGGACGTCAGGTGCAGGTCCTGCTCGGCAAGGCTCCAATGCAGGTACTCGCGGTTCTGCCGGCCACCGAGGTTGAGCACCAGGCCGCCCGCCGCCGCCTGCCAGGAGCAGGAACCGCTGCGCAAGGCCAACTGGAAGGTACCGTCGTCCTGGGCGGTGATCTTCTCGATACGGGTACCCAGCGCGACCTCGACACCCAGGTGACGGGTGACGTAGCGCATGAACAGCGTCGAGGCGTGGGCCAGCAGCTCGCCCACTTGCGTGAGCATCGGCGCGCCATGAGGGTCGTTGCGCAGGGCGCGGAATGCTGCGGAATGTTCCAGCGGCGCAAAGATCGGCAGCAGCGCCGGATCGCGCAGGCAGTCGAGGAACACGTCACCCACCGAGTTGGCGGTGATGTGGTAGTCCCCCAGCCGACCACGGCCAACCGCCAGCGCAGCATCCACCACCAGCAGGCCGGAGCGCGCCAGGCTGGCCAGCGCGCCGGTCTTGTAAGCGTTGAACAGGAAGCCCATGCCTGCCGGGCCTGCACCACCGACCACACAGGCATAGTTGGAGCGAAAGGATTGATCAGTCATCAGCCTGACTCCCTAGCGAGCGCGGGCGCAGCGGGCCGCGCGGCTCTCGTCGTGATGCCGGCTCGACCGGCCGGTAAGGGGCGCGCGCTCGCGCCGGAATCCCGTCACCCGCTTCGGGTGCTCGGTCATGGCAGGGACGGGGTGCGTGAACGGCACAGCGCGGGCGAGTGCCGGAGAGAAAACCTCGGAAACAGACCGAAGTTGCAGTTTCTGCGATAGGGGAAATCGCGATTGGTGCTTTTGAAGTTCAACTGGAAGTGCAAAACCCGTGGAACTTCGCAGAGAGGGATAAATACCTTTGGCGACACTTCCGCAGGCCCGATAGAACCTATTGGGAAACTCGTAAATATTGACGCCTGTCTTCCTGGCGGTTCCGCCGGAGGCGTACCGCTGCGCAATAGCGGGGGGATTACCGGCGGTTTCGACGGAATCTGAAGTTCCGTCCGCCGTCTTCTTCTCTTTGGTCATCGACAGTGGCTCCGCTCACGGAGGTCGCTGTGCGCCGGGCCTTTCGGCAAAATTCGAAGACAAGGCTACCGCCCGAGTTCGAATGACCCGATTCAATCAACGATTGGTCAACTGCTTATCCCTGGATATGGCCGTTACTTTTCATCGGGCAAAGCTACCGCCCTTCGGCCAACTCCGAAAATCTGGAAAACGACAGCAAAAAATATCTCGCTTCCGTTGCGGCCAAGGCGACGGAAGTGCTCGTGCGGAGGACAGGAGGTGGCGGGAAGACAGGGGGTGGATCGAATCTTCCGTGACACGCTGCTCGTGTGACAAATCCCCTGGTGTCTCATCCAGACACCACACGATATTGCTATGTGATTAGTAATAGGGGGGTGCCTTGGGCATGTCAATCCATGAAACACGGAACCGCCAATAATCCGACAAGAGGCAACATGGAGCTTGTAACCTGTTGTTTTACAAGATGCCAATTTAATGACACCCCAATACCAACGGTCCGACTTATCCACACCCTGATGCACACATGGTATTAGTCGAAAAGTATTAATCCTGCCACCCTGGTACGGGCGGCAGTGTTTCATCCTTGAACCATGCGGTCCTTGCCGGTGCGTTTTGCCTGATACAACGCTGCATCGGCACGGCTGTAGAGAGCCGACAGGTTCTGATCGTCCGGCTGCAGCAAAGTCAGTCCCTGGCTGATGGTCACGCTGAAGAAATGCTCGGCCTCGTTGAAGCGCAGACGCTGAACTTCCCGTTGCAGGCGTTCGCCGATCTGCCGCGCCATCGTCTCGTCGCACCCCGGCAGCAGCACGGCGAACTCCTCGCCGCCGATACGGCCGAACAGGTCCCCCCGGCGCAACGCGCCCGCGCCGCTCTGGGCGATGCGCTGCAATACCACGTCGCCCACCTGGTGGCCGTAGGCGTCGTTGATCTTCTTGAAGTCGTCGACATCCAGCAGCAGGAATGCCAGCGAGGTGGACGTCGCCTTGCAGTCGCGGAACGCCTGCTCGGCGCTGTCGAAGAAGTAGCGGCGGTTGCTGCTCTGGGTCAGCACGTCGGTGGTGGCCAGGCGGTGCAGCTCGGTCTCCATGTGCTTCTTGTCGGTGATGTCGTCGGCGATACCGACGATCATCTGCGGCAGCCCGGCCTCGCTGTGCTGGCTGACGAAGCACTTGTCGCTCAGCCAGCGCACCTCGCCGTCGGCACGCAGGATACGGTACTCGCGATGCTCGATGGCGCCGCGTTCGAGCACTTCCCGCAGGCTGTCCTGGGCGTAGTCCAGGTCATCGGGATAGATGCAGTTGCGCCACTCGTTGTAATCGGCCAGCAGCAGGGCCGCGGAACGCCCGAAGATGCGTTCGTAGGCGGGGCTGACATAGACCATGCGCTGGGCCTGCCAGTCGAGGGCCCAGAGTACCGAATTGACGCTGGCCAGCAGCGCGCTGAAGAGCTGCTCGCGCTCCTTGAGCCGCTGCACCTCGGCGCGGCTGTGCAGCAGCGCCAGCAAGGCTTCATCCTGATCCACAGGCATCTTGTTCTGTTCATCCATGTATGGGCGCCCTCCCGCTCATCGACCGGGACTATGACCGCACGCTACGCCAGAGCGTTGCAAAATAAACGAAAAGCCCGCCGAACGGCGGGCTTTTCGTCACTGGCTGCGCATCGCCCGAGGACGATGTCGCGCGTTACATGGCGGGGCGCAGCGAGTAGGTCTTGAGCTGCTCGGCGAACTCCTTCAGCGACTGGATGCCGCTGGCTTCCGCCTCCTGCACCCACTGCTTGATCGCCGCCAGCATGTCGTGGCCGTTGGCGCTGGTCTTCACCCAGATCTGCTGCAGGGCCAGGCGCCTCTCGTAGATCACCTTCAGCGCCGCACTCTGGGCCAGCAGGTCCTGGATGCGCGCATGGTGGCGCTCTTCCAGCAGGCTGGTTTCACGCGACAGCAGGCGCTTGGCGCGGCGGAACAGGTGGCGCACCGACTCGTCGGCCTTGGCCAGTTCCTGCTTCACCAGCGGGCCGATCACCAGCTTGCGGTACTGGGCCATGATCTGGAAACGGTTGTTGAGGATGGCCATCGCGGTGTCCATGTCCAGGCTGCCCTTGCCTTCCACGCGGTGGGCAATCGGTGCCACGCGGGCCACCCTGGCCAAGCGCAGGAAGCTGAACAGCTTGATCCAGGCCCAGCCCAGGTCGAACTCCCAGGTCTTCACCGACAGCTTCGCCGAGTTCGGGTAGGTGTGGTGGTTGTTGTGCAGCTCCTCGCCGCCGATCAGGATGCCCCAGGGCACCAGGTTGGTGGCGGCGTCGCGGCATTCGAAGTTGCGGTAGCCGATGGCGTGGCCCAGGCCGTTGATCACGCCGGCGGCCCAGACGGGGATCCACATCATCTGCACGGCCCAGACGGTCATGCCGAGGGCGCCGAACAGGGCGAGGTCGATGATCGCCATCAGCACGATGCCGCCGATGGGGAAGCGCGAGTAGAGGTTGCGCTCCAGCCAGTCATCCGGGCAGTTCTTGCCGTAGATGCGCAGGGTCTCCTCGTTCTTCGCTTCCTCGCGGTAAAGCTCGGCGCCACGGCGCAGGACGGTGCCCAGGCCCTTGTACACCGGACTATGCGGGTCGTCGGCGGTTTCGCACTTGGCGTGGTGCTTGCGGTGGATGGCGGTCCACTCGCGGGTGTTCATGGCGGTGGTCATCCACAGCCAGAAACGGAAGAAATGCTGCAGCGCCGGGTGCAGCTCGAGTGCCCGGTGCGCCGAATAGCGGTGCAGATAGACGGTGACGCTGACGATGGTGATATGGGTCAGGACCAGGGTGACCGCCACCAACTGCCACGGCGACAGATCAAGAAAACCGTTGTACCACATGGTCGATAATGAACCTCGAAAGGGGGTGTGAAAGACCGACCTCGTCAGACAAGGTCAGCTCGCATTATCACCAAGCGGGTGTGGAAAACCATCCGGTCTTTTAGATAAGAACGACCGTCACCGGGCATCCTTTATACTGCACAGCCAATATCTTCGCCTTGCCACTGCATGAACCCTCGTCTTAGCGCCCTTCGCATCAGCCTGCTGTACCTGGTGCTCGCTGCCCTCTGGATGCTGCTGGGTGACCATTGGTTACACATGGCCTTCAGCGAGCCGGCCCAGACCCTGCGTTGGATGACCACCAAGAAGTTCGTGTTCCTGGGCGTCAGCGCGCTGCTGCTGTTCCTGCTGCTGCACCAGCAGTTCCGCCGCCAGCAGGCGACCCTGAGCGCCCTGTCCGACCGCGAGGAACGCCTGAACCGCGCGCTGAACGTGGTCGAGGACGGCGTCTGGGACTGGGACCTGCGCACCCATCGCGTCTACTACTCGCAGGGCTACGCCAACCTGATCGGCCTGCCCAGCGAACGCCTGAGCGACGATTTCCTGCTCTGGGAAAACCGCCTCCACCCCGAAGACCGCAGCGCCACCCTCGCCGCCTACCAGGAGCACATCGACGGTCTGAGCGAACGGCTCGACTGCGTCTACCGCATCCTCCACAGCCATGGCGGCTATCGCTGGATCCACTCACGCGGCCGCGTCGAGCGGGGCGCCGACGGCGAAGCTCTGCGCATGACCGGCATCAGCCGCGACATCACCCGCCAGCGCAGCAACGAGGATCACCTGCGCCAGGCCGCGGCGGTGTTCGAGGCAACCCAGGAAGGCCTGCTGGTCACTGACAGCCGCGGCATCATCGTGCACATCAATCCATCGTTCTCGCGCATCACCGGCTACCAGGCAGAGGACGTGCTCGGCGCCCAGCCGTCGATCCTCAAGTCCGGACGGCAGGGCGCCGCCTTCTATCGCCGCATGTGGGAATCCCTGCTGCGTGACGACGTGTGGAGCGGCGAGATCTGGAACCGTCGCAAGAGTGGCGAGGTGTACCCGCAATGGCAGCACATCCGCGCGGTGCGCAACGAACAGGGCGAACTGACCCACTACGTGGCGGTGTTCTCCGACCTCAGCAGCCTCAAGCGCTCGCAGCATGAGCTGGACTTCCTCGCCCACCATGACCCGCTCACCGGCCTGCCCAACCGCCTGCTGCTGCGCGAACGCATCGAGCAGGCGCTGGCCCGCGCCGAACGCGAACAGGGCGGCGGCGCCCTGCTGAGCATCGACCTGGACCATTTCAAGCACATCAACGACAGCCTCGGGCACAGCACCGGCGACCTGCTGATCAAGGCCGTCGCCGAACGCCTGCAAACCTGCCTCGACGAGCGTTGTACCCTGGCGCGCCTGGGCGGCGACGAATTCGCGGTGATCCTCGAAAGCCCCCGGCAACAGCACGCCAGCAGCCTCGCCCAGCGCCTGCTGGAAGCGATGGATCCGCCCTTCGAGGTCAACGGGCAGACCATCTACATGTCCGTCAGCCTCGGCGTGAGCCTGTTCCCCGAGGACGCGCGCAACGTCGATCACCTGATGCAGCACGCCGACGCCGCGCTGTTCCAGGCCAAGGCCAGCGGGCGCAGCCTGTATGCCTTCTACACCCCGGAACTGACCGCCCGCGCGCGCTCCCACGTACAGGTGGAAGCGGCCCTGCGCCACGCGCTGGACCACAACGAACTGCGCATCTATTTCCAGCCGGTCCACGACCTGCTCAGCGGGCGCATGATCGGCGTCGAGTCGCTGGTGCGCTGGCAACACCCGCAGCGCGGCCTGGTGTCGCCCAGCGAGTTCATCCCGGTGGCCGAGGAATGCGGGTTGATCACCGCGCTCGACGCCTGGATGCTCGACCAGGCCTGCCGGCAGATGCGCGCCTGGCTCGATACGGGCATCGCCCTGGACTACATCGCGGTGAACGTCTCCAGCCGCCTGTTCGGCCGTGGCGGGCTGGAGCAGCGGGTGGCGCTGGCCCTGGAGCAGAGCGGCCTGGAGCCCCATCACCTGGAGCTGGAGATCACCGAGAGCGCGGTGATGCAGAACTTCGACCAGGCCCTGGAACTGCTCTGCCAGCTGCGCCTGCTCGGCGTGCACCTGGCCATCGACGACTTCGGCACCGGCTATTCCTCGCTGATGCGCCTCAAGCGCATGCCGGTACACAAGTTGAAGATCGACCAGGGTTTCATCGCCGGGCTGCCCGACGAAGCCGAGGACGCCGCCATCGCCTGCGCGGTGATCGCCCTGGGGCAGAGCATGGGCCTGCGGGTAGTCGCCGAAGGCATCGAACGGCCGGACCAGGCCGCCTTCCTCCTCACCCATGCCTGCGATTTCGGCCAGGGCTACTGGTACGGCAAGCCGCAGCCCGCCGAGGCCCTGCTGGCGAAGCTGCCACGCAACCCCGGCTGAGCGCTTGTAAAACTTTCGGATATATAAAAATTCTTAAACATTATTTTTAAGAATATTCAGCTCCTGCCTAAGATGCGCTCACACCGCACGCGTCGTCAGTGAAACGGCCGCCGGTCAACCCACTAGGAGCAGATACCCATGAGCGCAACCCTCCGTAGCCTGGATGGCCAGGACGACGCCAACATCCTGCGAGAAGTGCAGAGCGCCCTGCGTGGCCTGCGTTTTGGCGCCGTCGAGATCACCGTGCACAACGGCCAGGTCGTGCAGATCGAGCGCAAGGAGAAATTCCGCCTGCAACAGAGCACCGGCAAGCCAGCCTGAGTACCCGAGCGTTCTCGACACGTGACATGACCGGACCACCGGAGCGTCGCCATGATCGCCCTGCCCCACCGGTACTGCAGCAGCCAGCCGCGAATGCGCGGCTGACATCGCCCCGAAAACCCTGCCAGACAAACACTAGAAGACCGCATTTTTTCAGGAGCTGCACATGTCCATCCGCCGTTTCGCCCTGGCCGCCCTGGCCAGCGCACTGGTTTCCACACTGGTCGCAGGCCCGGTATCCGCCGCGACCCAACTACTGAACGTTTCCTACGACCCGACCCGCGAGCTGTACCAGGCCTACAACGCCGCCTTCATCAAGCACTGGAAGGCCCAGGGCGGCGACGACCTGATCGTGCAGCAGTCCCACGGCGGCTCCGGCAAGCAGGCCCGCGCCGTGATCGACGGCCTGAAGGCCGACGTGGTGACCCTGGCCCTGGCCGGCGACATCGACGAACTGAACAAGCTGGGCAAACTGCTGCCCGCCGACTGGCAGGCGCGCCTGCCCGACAACAGCACCCCCTACACCTCGACCATCGTGTTCCTGGTGCGCAAGGGCAACCCCAAGGGCATCAAGGACTGGGGCGACCTGACCAAGCAGGGCGTGGAAGTCATCACGCCGAACCCGAAGACCTCCGGCGGCGCCCGCTGGAACTTCCTGGCCGCCTGGGCCTGGGCCAGGAAGGCCTACGGCAGCGACGAGAAAGCCCAGGAATACGTGAAGAGCCTGTACAAGCACGTCCCGGTTCTGGACACTGGCGCCCGCGGTTCGACCATCACCTTCGTCAACAACAACATCGGCGACGTATTGCTGGCGTGGGAGAACGAAGCCTTCCTGGCCAAGAAGGAACAGGGCGGCGAGAACTTCGAGATCGTCGTGCCGTCGGTGTCCATCCTGGCCGAACCGCCGGTGGCCGTGGTCGACAAGACCGTCGACAAGAAGGGCACCCGCAAGGTCGCCGAGGAATACCTGAAGTACCTGTACAGCGAAGAAGGCCAGCGCATCGCCGCGCAGAACTTCTACCGCCCGCGCAACGAAAAGGTCGCCGCCGAGTTCGCCCAGCAGTTCCCGAAACTCAACCTGGTGACCATCGACAAGGACTTCGGTGGCTGGAAGGTCGCGCAGCCCAAGTTCTTCAACGACGGCGGCATCTTCGACACGATCTACCAGGCGCAGTGATGCGCCCGGCGCCCGGCCTCGCGCCGGGCAACACGATCCACGCAGGCGGCGCGCCGCTTGCGTGGAACGAAAAACCCTGGTCCCAAGACAAGGGCTAAACGCGTTCATGAGAAAGGACAGACGATGTCACGACGCATCTCCCCGGTCATACCCGGCTTCGGGCTGACTCTGGGCTACACCCTGGTGTATCTCAGCCTGTTGGTGCTGATTCCGCTGGGGGCCATGTTCCTCAAGACCACCCAACTGAGCTGGGGCGAGTTCTGGACCATCATCACCGCGCCACGGGTGATCGCCGCGCTCAAGCTGAGCTTCGGCACGGCGCTGATCGCCGCCCTGATCAACGGCGTGATCGGCACCCTGCTGGCCTGGGTGCTGGTGCGCTACCGCTTCCCGGGACGGAAGATCATCGACGCGATGATCGACCTGCCCTTCGCCCTGCCCACCGCCGTGGCCGGTATCGCCCTCACCGCGCTGTACGCGCCCAACGGCCTGGTCGGCCGCTTCGCCACCGAGATCGGCCTGAAGATCGCCTATACCCCGCTGGGCATCACCCTGGCGCTGACCTTCGTGGTCCTGCCCTTCGTGGTGCGCACGGTGCAGCCGGTACTGGCGGACATCCCGCGTGAAGTCGAGGAAGCCGCCGCCTGCCTGGGCGCCAAGCCGCTGCAGGTGTTCCGCCACGTGCTGCTGCCGGCGCTGCTGCCGGCCTGGCTGACCGGTTTCGCCCTGGCTTTCGCCCGCGGCGTCGGCGAGTACGGCTCGGTGATCTTCATCGCCGGCAACATGCCGATGAAGACCGAGATCCTGCCGCTGCTGATCATGGTCAAGCTGGACCAGTACGACTACACCGGCGCCACCGCCATCGGCGTGCTGATGCTGGTCGTCGCCTTCGTCCTGCTGCTGCTGATCAACCTGCTGCAACGCCGCATCGAAACGCCTTGAGGAGCGCGCCATGAGTACCGCAAGCCTTTCCGCCGCGGCCGCTGCCAACGCTGCTCGCCGGGGCAATGTCTGGGGCCGCCGGGCCCTGATCGGCCTGGCCTGGCTGGTCTTCACCCTATTCCTGCTGCTGCCGCTGTTCGTGGTACTGAGCGAGGCGCTGAAGCAGGGCTTCGGCACCTTCTTCGAGGCCATCCTGGAACCCGACGCGCTGTCCGCACTGAAGCTGACGCTGATCGCCGTGGGTATCTCGGTGCCGCTGAACCTGGTGTTCGGCGTCAGTGCCGCCTGGTGCGTGACCAAGTTCGAGTTCCCCGGCAAGAGCATCCTGGTGACCCTGATCGACCTGCCGTTCTCGGTCTCGCCGGTGATCGCCGGCCTGATCTACATACTGCTGTTCGGCGCCCAGGGCTACTTCGGGCAGTGGTTGAGCGACCACGACATCCAGATCGTCTTCGCCGTGCCCGGCATCGTCCTGGCCACCCTCTTCGTCACCTTCCCGTTCATCGCTCGCGAACTGATCCCGCTGATGCAGGAACAGGGCACCCAGGAGGAAGAGGCCGCACGCCTGCTCGGCGCCAACGGCTGGCAGATGTTCTGGCACGTGACCCTGCCGAACATCAAATGGGGCCTGATCTACGGCGTGGTGCTGTGCACCGCGCGGGCGATGGGCGAGTTCGGCGCCGTGTCGGTGGTCTCCGGGCACATCCGCGGCGTCACCAACACCCTGCCGCTGCACGTCGAGATCCTCTACAACGAATACAACCACGTCGCCGCTTTCAGCGTCGCCACCCTGTTGCTGCTGATGGCCCTGGTCATCCTGCTGCTCAAGCAGTGGAGCGAGTCGCGCCTGTCCCGTACGAAAGTCAAAGCTGACGAAGAGTGAGAGCCACGCCATGAGCATCGAGATCCGTAACGTCAGCAAGAACTTCCACGCCTTCAAGGCGCTGAACGAGATCAACCTGGACATCCACAGCGGCGAGCTGGTCGCCCTGCTCGGCCCGTCCGGCTGCGGCAAGACCACCCTGCTGCGCATCATTGCCGGCCTGGAAACCCCGGACGCCGGCAACATCGTGTTCCACGGCGAGGACGTCTCGCAGCACGACGTGCGCGATCGCAACGTCGGCTTCGTGTTCCAGCACTACGCGCTGTTCCGCCACATGACGGTGTTCGACAACGTCGCCTTCGGCCTGCGCATGAAGCCGAAGAAGGAACGTCCGAGCGAAGCGCGCATCGCCGAGAAGGTCCACGAGCTGCTCAACATGGTGCAGCTGGACTGGCTCGCCGACCGCTACCCGGAGCAGCTCTCCGGCGGCCAGCGCCAGCGTATCGCCCTGGCCCGCGCGCTGGCGGTGGAGCCGAAGATCCTGCTGCTCGACGAACCCTTCGGCGCCCTCGACGCCAAGGTGCGCAAGGAGCTGCGCCGCTGGCTGGCGCGCCTGCACGAGGAGATCAACCTGACCAGTGTGTTCGTCACCCACGACCAGGAAGAAGCGATGGAAGTCGCCGACCGCATCGTCGTGATGAACAAGGGCGTGATCGAGCAAATCGGCTCGCCGGGCGAGGTCTACGAGAACCCGGCCAGCGACTTCGTCTACCACTTCCTCGGCGACTCCAACCGCCTGCACATCGGCGGTGACGAGCACGTGCTGTTCCGCCCGCACGAGATCTCGCTGTCGCGCTCCGAAGTGGCCGAGCACCGCGCCGCCGAAGTCCGCGACATCCGCCCGCTGGGCGCGATCACCCGGGTGACGCTCAAGGTCGACGGCCAGGACGAGCTGATCGAGGCCGAAGTGGTGAAGGACCACGACAGCCTGACCGGTCTCGCGCGTGGCGAGACGCTGTACTTCAAGCCGAAGGCGTTCCAGCCGGTGGCGAATATCTGATCAGCGACCCGCGCCGGGGCAACGGCGCTTTTCGTAGGCGAGCTTGCTCGCGAACCCGGCCCCGCAGCGGGGTTTGTTCGCGAGCAAGCTCGCTCCTACAGGGTTGAGTCCTGCGACGCCTCATCCAGGTGCCGCAACAGGAAGTCCCGGCTCGAGTCGATGATCGCCTTCTGCGTCTTCTCGCTGGCGACCATCCGCGCCACCACCAGCGCGCCGACGCACTGCGCCAGCAGCGCCCAGGCGTCTTCCGGCGAACCCAGCGCCTCGGCCCAGGCCTGCTGCAATTCCACCAGCGCATCCTCGGCGCTCTGCCGCACCGATTCATCCGCCCGGGCAATCTCCGCCCCCAGGGCAGGAATCGCGCAACCGGCGCCGGCGTCCTGCAAGTGGGCGACACTCAGGTAGCGCTTGAGCCCACGCTCCAGGCGTGCGCGATCGAGCACCTTGCCCTTGGCCGCCAGCCGCTCGACGCTCTGCCGCAACTCGCGCTCGACGATGGCGGCGAACAGCTCATCCTTCGAACCGAAGTGGTTGTAGAACGCCCCGCCGGACAACCCCACCGCCTTCATCAGCCCATCCACGCCAGTGCTAGCGAAGCCACCCTGCTTGGCGAGCGCACCGCTGCTGTCGAGCAGGCGCTGGCGGGTTTCTTCCTTGTGAGTGGCTGAGTAGCGCATCAGGGCGACTCCGGGAAACGGTTGACGATACGACGAAGATTAACATAACGTTCGTTTACCTAACGACCGTTTACCAAAGAGGAAAACGAGGATGTCGCAGAACAAGAAAGTCGTACTGGTGATCGGCGCCGGCGACGCCACCGGCGGCGCCATCGCCCGCCGCTTCGCCCGCGAAGGCTATGTCGCCTGCGTCACCCGGCGTTCGGCCGACAAGCTGCAGCCGCTGGTGGATGCGATCCGCGCCGAAGGCGGCGAGGCCCACGGTTTCGCCTCCGACGCGCGCAAGGAAGAGGCGGTGATCGAACTGGTGGAAACCATCGAGCGCGACATCGGCCCCATCGAAGCCTTCGTCTTCAACATCGGCGCCAACGTGCCGTGCAGCATCCTCGAAGAGACTGCGCGCAAGTACTTCAAGATCTGGGAAATGGCCTGTTTCTCCGGCTTCCTCACCGGCCGCGAAGTGGCCAGGCGCATGGTCAAGCGCCAGCGCGGCACGCTCCTCTTCACCGGCGCCACCGCCGGCCTGCGCGGCGCCTCGGGCTTCGCCGCCTTCGCCGGGGCCAAGCACGGCATCCGCGCCCTGGCCCAGAGCATGGCCCGCGAGCTGGGGCCGATGGGCCTGCACGTCGCCCACGTGGTGGTCGACGGCGCCATCGATACCGAATTCATCCGCGAGACCTTCCCCGAGCGCTACAAGCTCAAGGACCAGGACGGCATCCTCGACCCCGAGCACATCGCCGACAGCTACTGGTACCTGCACAGCCAGCCGCGCGATGCCTGGACCTTCGAGCTGGACCTGCGCCCGTGGATCGAGCGCTGGTGATCCGCCCATAACGACAACCAGAAAGAGAGCCACTCATGAGCAAGAGCGTCGAGTTCTACTTCGATTTCGGCAGCCCGACTTCCTACCTCGCCTATACCCAGTTGCCGGCGATCTGCGCCGAAGCCGGCGCCGAGCTGGTCTATCGCCCCGTGCTGCTGGGCGGTGTGTTCCAGGCCACCGGCAATACCTCGCCCATCGCCGTCCCGGCCAAGGGCCGCTACACGATGATCGACATGCTGCGCTTCGCCCGCCGCTACGGCGTGCCGCTGAAGATGAACCCGCATTTCCCGATCAACACCCTCACCCTGATGCGCGCCGCCACCGGCGTGCAGCTGCGCCAACCGGAACGTTTCGAGGCACTGCTGGCCTGCGTGTTCAAGGGTATGTGGGTGGACGCGCTGAACCTGGGCGACCCGGCGGTGCTCGGCCCGTTGCTGGCCGAGGCGGGCTTCGATCCGCAGGCGCTGCTGGCGCTGACCGCCGAGCAGGAGGTGAAGGATGCACTGAAGGCCAACACCGAGGTGGCGATCAAGCGCGGGATGTTTGGCGCGCCGACGATGTTCGTCGGCGGCGAGATGTTCTTTGGCCAGGACCGTCTCGATTTCGTCCGCGAGGCGTTGGCGTAAAGCGCTTCTCCTTGAAGCGGTTGGCGAGCAAGCTCGCTCCTACAGGTCGGCGCCGATGCGCTCTTCGTAGGAGCGAGGGGGACGCCTAGTTCTTGCTCGCGAACATCACAGCGCAAGGACCGCCGACCGGCGCAGCCCGAAGAACTCCAGCTCGGCCAGCAGCAGGACCACCAGCGCCTGGCCGATGACGAAGGCGTAGCCCAGGGCGGTCGGCTGCACGTAGCCGGTCACCAGCAGGGCGACGCTTTCCACTACCCAGAGTGCGTTCAGGGCGATCACCGCCCAGACGCCAGTGCGCGACAGAATGCTCTGGTTGCTCATCCAGTAGAGCACCAGCGCCAGCGGCAGGAGCACGATACCGGCCACCAGCAGCAGGACGAACGGCAGGCCGAGCAATTGGCCCAGCGGTTGCGCGGCCAGCGCCATCAGCAACCCCACCGCGCCGCCGGCAAGGGCGTCCAGTTGCAGGGCACGGCGAAGCAGCGGGGACGGTTGCAGCAGAGTCATGGCGAAATCTCCCTCAACGATCGCCACCGGTTGGCGGCGTGTGACTGCAGAATCCGCCCGAGCCGTACGCACGTCGATTACCTGCCAGGTAATGGCCGCAACGCGGCCCGGGGTCTATCGTTCGATGCCATGACCAGTCCAGCCATGAATAATCCAGCCCAACCGGTCGGCGCCCTGCTCCGCCAATGGCGCCAGCGCCGCCGGCTCAGCCAGCTCGATCTCGCCTGCGACGCGGAGATCTCCACGCGCCACCTGAGCTTCGTCGAAACCGGCCGCGCCCTGCCCAGCCGCGAGATGCTCCTGCATCTGGCCGAACAGCTGGACATCCCCCTGCGCGAACGCAACCGCCTGCTCAGCGCCGCCGGCTACGCCCCGGTGTATTCGGAGAGGGGCCTGGACGACCCGGCGCTGACCGTGGCCCGGCAGGCCATCGACCAGTTGCTCAAGGCCCACGAACCGAACCCGGCGATGGTGGTGGACCGCCACTGGAACCTGCTGGCCTCCAACCGCACGGTGGATATCTTCCTGATCGGCGTCGCCCCGGAGCTGCTGCAGCCGCCGATCAACGTGCTGCGCATGAGCCTGCATCCCAAGGGACTGGCGCCGCGCATCCTCAATCTGGGGGCGTGGAAGGCGCATGTGCTGGAGCGCCTGCAGCGCGACTTCGAGGCCAGCGGCGATCCCGCGCTGGCGGCGCTGCGCGACGAAGTGGCGGCCTATCCGGCGCCGCCCTACGACGAGGCGGCCAATGGCGACATGGTGCTGATCCCGGTGCAGCTGCAGACGGAGCTGGGCGTCTGCAGCCTGATCGGCACCATCACGGTGTTCGGCACACCGGTGGACGTGACGCTGTCGGAACTGGCGCTGGAAACCTTCTTCCCCGCCGACCCCGACAGCGCACGAATCCTGCGCCAGCTCAGCGGCGCGGACTGAAAGGAATCAGGCGGTCGCCTTCTTCTCGCGGATGCAGGTCGGGCCGGCGCGCTCTTCCACGGCGTGGCGCACGTCATCGCGCATTCCCAGCAGGAAAGCGGCCTCGGCGGCGACGAACAGCGGGCCGACGATCAGCCCGGTGAGGTCATCGACGAACGCCGGCTTGCGCCCCTCGTACCAGTGGCCGACGAACTGGATGATCCAGCCCACCACGAACAGGCCGATCCCCCAGGCGAGCCAGTAGGCGGTGGAACCGGCGGCCAGTGCCGCGCCCGCCCAGAGCGACAGCCCCAGCAACGCGGCCATCAGCACGCCGAAGCGCAGGTCCAGGCGCAGGTAGAACATCACCGAGGCCAGCGCCAGCAGCGTGGCGGGCGCCAGGATCAGGCCGGCCAGTTCGACGCCGGGGCGCGACAACAGGGTGGCGATGGACAGGACGATCATCGGGATACCGATGAAATGGCTGACGATGTTCCGCCGGTCACGGTGGTAGGCGGCATATTGGGCAAGATGATCGACGAGCGTTTTCATTGTTGTTCTCCCGCAAGGTGCTGGCATGATGGCGTCGTACGCCTTCCCACTCTGTCAGCTAGCCGACATTGCCCATGACCGACGCCAAGTCCTACCTGCCCCGCCTCAATGAGGGCCGCTGGTTCCAGGCGCTGCCCGCAGGCCTGCGCCAGGCCCTGTGCGACGCCGCCACGGTGCGCCGCCTGCCGGCCGGGCAGCGGCTGTTCGCCCGTGGCGATGCGCCCTGCGGCCTGTATTGCGTGGTGGACGGCGCGATGCGGATCAGCGTGGTCGGCGAGACCGGCAAGGAAGCGCTGCTGGCGCTGGTGGAGTCACCCAACTGGTTCGGCGAGATCTGCCTGTTCGACGGCCAGCCGCGCACCCACGACGCCTGCGCCGAAGGCGCCACGACCCTGCTGCAGGTGCCCCTGGCGCCACTGCAAGCGCTGCTGGCGAAACACCCGGAGTACTGGCGCGACTTCGCCCTGCTGATGAGCCACAAGCTGCGTATCACCTTCGCCGTGCTGGAGGAGCTGTCGCTGCTGCCGGCCGCGCCGCGCCTGGCCCGGCGCCTGCTGATGATCGCCGAGGGCTACGGCGAGTCGGCCACCTGCAAGCGCGAGCTGCACCTGCCGCAGGAGCAGTTGGCGGCCATGCTGTCGCTGTCACGGCAGACCACCAACCAGATCCTCAGGGACCTGGAAACCCAGGGCATCCTGCGCCTGAGCTACGGCGGGATCGAGATCCTCGACCGCGAGCGCTTGCGCCACGCCGCGCATGCCTAGGCATTCGACCTGAAGAATCCCCCTTTGGGAGGGTTGCAGCGACGGCGTTCGGCGCTAGCCTAGGAGTAGCCGCGACGCTGCTACCCGAACCCCTGCACCCGGCGCCTGGCGCGGCACACAATAACAATAAGGAAACTCCCGCCATGCTCCGAAAGCTCGATGTGCTTCGCGGTATCCTGCTGTGCTGTTTCGGACTTCTCGCCCTCTCCGCCCACGCCAACCTGCCCAGCGACGAACTGCAGGTGCAGACCCTGCAGGTCTATACCTGCCGCTCGATCAACAGCCTGCTGTTGCTGCGCGGCGAAGGGTTCCAGGAAAACCACGCGGCCAAGCTGGAAAAGGACCTGGCCACGCTGGACCAGGCGATCAGGATCTACCCCAGGTCCGACGAGGCGCTGAAGAAGGCCCACGCCAACTTCGTTACCCAAATACGCAATGGCGTTTCCTATGGCCCCAAGGAAGAGAATCTGCCCTGGCGCTACAACCAGGACCTCAGCCGCGCCCTGCGTGAACTGCTGACCCAGATCGAACGCTTCGTTCCGACCAGCGCCGACGCCAGCCAGGTTCCGCTGTGGGAGCTCCCGGTACGGGTCGAGTTCCTCGCCACCCAGTACCTGGGCCGCGCCTACCTGAGCGGCCTGGAGCTGGCGCGCGAGCAGCCCCAGGCCTACCTGGGGCAGGACGAGAGCGTGCTGGTGCCGCTGCTGTCGCAGCGCATCGCGCAACTGCCGGACAACGACGCGACCCGCAAACTGCGCACCCGCTGGGAGTACCTGAGCACGGCGCTGCAGGACATGAACAGCAAGAGCAACGCGGTGGTCAGCGCCTCGGGCCGGCCCTGGGCGCCGATCATCGTCGAGCGCAACGCTCGGGCGGTGTCCGGCCAGTTGATGCAGCTCAGCCAGCAGTAAGGGCTCAGGCCGGTATCGGCTCCGCCACCGGAGCCGGTATCGGGCGCTCCAGCTCGTCGCGGTCCAGTTCGGCGGCCCGGCCCACCAGCCGGTCGTCCGGGGCGCGGGCGATCCTCAGGTCCTTGCCGGGGTAGTCCAGCACGTGCAGGAAGTGGCGCAGGCAGTTCAGCCGCGCGCGCTTCTTGTCGTCGGACTTGATCACCACCCAGGGCGCATCGGCGGTGTCGGTGTGGAAGAACATCGCCTCCTTGGCCTGGGTGTACTCGTCCCAGCGGTCCAGCGACTGGATGTCGATGGGCGACAGCTTCCAGTGCTTGAGCGGGTCGTCGCGGCGCGAGACGAAGCGGCGCAGCTGCTCTTCCCGGCTCACCGAGAACCAGTACTTGAGCAGGTGGATGCCGTTGCGCACCAGCATCCGCTCCAGCTCCGGGGTCTGCTGCATGAACTCCAGGTACTGGCGCGGCGAGCAGAAGCCCATGACCCGCTCGACCCCGGCGCGGTTGTACCAGGAGCGGTCGAAGAAGACGATCTCGCCGGCGGTGGGCAGGTGCTGGATGTAGCGCTGGAAATACCACTGCCCGCGCTCGGCGTCGCTGGGCTTCTCCAGCGCCACAACGCGGGCGCCGCGCGGGTTGAGGTGCTCCATGAAGCGCTTGATGGTCCCACCCTTGCCGGCGGCGTCGCGGCCCTCGAAGAGCACGACGATGCGCTGGCCGGTTTCCTTCACCCAGCTCTGCACCTTCAGCAGCTCGACCTGCAGTTGCGCCTTCTGTGCCTCGTACTCCTTGCGTTGCAGGCGGCGGCGGTAGGGATAGCCGGCGGGCAACTCGGCGGAGGTGGAGTCCTCGTTGCTGCCGCGCGGGGCCAGGGCGACGGTCAGCGCCACCGGGCCGTGGCTTTGCGCGCGGATTTCCTCGCCACCCACGGTGGGTGCGCTGGCGGGAGCGGGCTTGTTGGAGTCGGGCTGCGGCATGGTCTCCTCCTGTGAGACGGGGTCGGCTCTCCACTGTGCACCCGTGTTGCCGCGCCTTCTTGACCCGCATCAACGCCTTACAGCCAGCCTTTGTACTTGAACCAGTAGTAGGGAATGATCGCCGAAACCACCATCGCCACCAGCGCCATCGGGTAGCCGGCCAGCCAGGCCAGCTCGGGCATGTGCTGGAAGTTCATGCCGTACACGGTGCCCACCAGGGTCGGCGGCAGGAACAGCACCGCCGCGATGGAGAACACCTTGATGATGCTGTTCTGCTCGATGTTGATCAGGCCGAGGGTAGCGTCCAGCAGGAAGGTGATCTCCCCGGACATCTTCGACTGGTACTCGCTGAGCGAGCGCACGTCGCGCTCCACCGATTTCATGCCCAGCTTCACCTCCTCGCTGATCCAGCCGTTGCTGCCCTGGCGGAAATAGGCCAGCGGCCGGCTGATGCTCAAGAGGCTTTCGTTGAGCTTGGACAGCAGCGAGTTGCTGCGCCCCAGTTGCTTGACGATACCCTGCAGATCGGTCTTGCCGCCCTCGGCCTGGCCTTCGCGGAAGATGCCGTTGGACAGCGAGTCCAGTTGCTTCTGCACCGTTTCCAGCACGTCGGCGATACGGTCCACCACGCTGTCCATCAGGGTCACGAACAACTGATCGCTGGCGCGCCGGCAACCGCCGCGCTGGGTGCGCGTCTCGAAGGTACGGAAGGCCAGCAGGTCGGTGTAGCGCACCGTCACCAGCCAGTGCGGGGTCAGCACGCAGGTGACCTCCGAGGTGCTCGGCTTGTGCTCGCGGATGCCGCCGACCACGGTGGTGGTCATGTACAGCGCGCCGTTGTTCTCGTAGAAGCGCGAGGAGTCCTCGATCTCGGCCATCTCCTCGCGGGTCGGTACGTCCACCGCGATGATCGACTCCAGCAACTGCTCCTCCTCGGGAGTGGGCTGGAACAGGTCGATCCACAGGGTATCGCTGGGCATGCCGTGGCATTCGTTGCCGTTGTGGCGCACCAGGCGGTCGCCGACGAGGGTGTAATAGGTGATCATGTCGCCCGACGATCCTTTCACAGCCGGAAGTTGCCCGCAGGTTGGCCAACTTCCCGCCGCTTCACAAGCCCATCGGAGAGCAATGCGATGACCGACCAAGACGACGGCGAAGAGTCCTTCGCCGAGGAAACCCTGATCCAGGCCATCGAGAACCAGATCGACAGCGAGAGCCCGCCGGCCGCCCGCGCGGTATTCAACAAACTCTCCCTGGTCGGCTACGAACGCGAGGACGCCCTGCACCTGATGGCCCTGGTGCTCGCCCATGAGATCGAGGCCATGCTGGCCGAAGACCGCGCCTTCGACGGCGAATGGTACGAGCAGGCGCTGCGCGCGCTGCCGACCCTGCCCGGCGAGGATGAGTGACGGCGCTTGCCGAACGGGCCGGACTTGGGACTACACTGGGGCCTCATTGACCATTGGGAGTTGGGTGTATGGCTTTCACGAAAGATATGGTTGCGGAACTGGACCTGCTGGCGCTCTTCGATCTGGAGAACAGCCAGGCGGGCTTGAAAGTCCACCATGACGCCTCGCGGGACACGGTCGCCGCCGCCGAACGGCTGCACGCCAAGGGCCTGATCGACAAACCCGACGGCGGCTACCTGACCAGCCTGGGGCTCGACGCCGCCGAGCACGCCCAGGTCCTGCTGGGCATCCTGCGCGGCTGACCTCAAGATTCGCCACGAGCGGGCGATAACCTGGCAAATTTCCGGGCGCCGCACCTCCCGATGCGGCGCCGCTGGCCAGGCAGCAGTACGCCATGACGCTCCCCCCCGAGATTCGCCCGGACATCGACGACGGCATCGACCGCAAGGTACTGGCACAGCTGCGCCAGCGCTTCCTCAAGGTCAACGCCGGCCGCCTGCGACGCGCCAGCGAGGCGCTGTCCAGCCGCCAGCAACTGGTGCTGCGCCTGTTGCCGCTGCTGCTGGACGTCAATCATCCGCTGCTCCCCGGCTATGTGTCGGCCGCAACGCCGGCGGGCCTGTCCGGTTTCGTCCCGGACGACGAGCTCCTGGCCGAGGCCCAGCGCCTGACCCGCTCCTTCAGCTACAAGCCGCGTCGCGGCAACCCGGCCTTGCCGATCCACGGCCTGTTCCTGATGGGCAGCCTGGGCACCGTCGCCCAGGCCGAGCAGAGCGATCTGGACCTGTGGATCTGCCACGCCGCCGACCTCTCCCCGCAGGCACTGGGCGAACTGCGCCGCAAGTGCGACCTGCTGGAACAATGGGCCGCCACCCAGGGCGCCGAAGTGCACTGCTTCTTCATCGAGCCGCAGCGCTTCGCCCAGGGCGCGCGCGACGCCCGCCTGACCTCCGACGATTGCGGCACCAGCCAGCACTACCTGCTGCTCGACGAGTTCTACCGCACCGCCCTCTGGCTCGGCGGTCGCACACCGCTGTGGTGGCTGGTGCCGGTCTACGAGGAAGGTCGTTATGCCGAATACTGCGAAACCCTGCTGAGCAAACGCTTCATCCGCGCCGACGAAGTCCTCGACCTCGGCCACCTGGCGCGCATCCCACCGGGCGAGTTCATCGGCGCCGGCATGTGGCAACTGTTCAAGGGCATCGAGTCGCCCTACAAGTCGGTGCTCAAACTCCTGCTTACCGAGGTCTACGCCAGCGAGCACCCGGACGGCGCCTGCCTGAGCCTGCGCTACAAGCAGGCGATCTTTTCCGGCCGGCTCGACGAGGACGAGCTCGACCCCTACGTGATGCTCTACCGCCGCCTGGAGGAGTACCTGGCGGCGCGCGGCGAACGGGAGCGCCTGGAGCTGATCCGCCGCTGTCTGTACCTGAAGGTTGGCAAGAAGCTCAGCCGACCGCCGCGCCTGGGCCGCAAGAGCTGGCAGCGCTCGTTGATGGAGCGCCTGTCCGCCGAATGGAACTGGGACAGCCGCACCTACGGCCTGCTCGACAGCCGCAGCCAGTGGAAAGTCCGCCAGGTGCTGCTGGAACGCCGCGCACTGGTCAACGAACTGACCCACAGCTTCCGCTTCCTCTCGCAGTTCGCCCGCCTGCAACAGGCCGCCAGCGGCATCAACCCGCGCGACCTGAGCGTGCTCGGCCGCCGCCTGTACGCGGCCTTCGAGCGCAAGGCCGGCAAGGTCGAGTTCATCAACCCGGGCATCGCGCCGGACCTCGCAGAAGACACCCTCACCCTCGCCCAGTTGCCCGCCAGCGAGGCCGGCAAGCCGCCGTCCTGGGCGCTGTTCAACGGCAGCCTGTCGCTGCAGGAAATGGCCGACTTCGCCCCGCTGCGCCGCGCCCGCGACCTGATGGAGCTGCTGGCCTGGAGTCACCGCAACGGCGTGATCGACGCCACCACGCGCCTGTCCCTGCAACCGGGCGCCAGCGACCTGAGCGAGTTCGAGCTGCAGAACCTGCTGGGCTGCCTGCAACAGGCCTTCCCGCTGCCGCTCGCCGAGGTGCCGGAAAGCGCCCTGCTGCGCAGCAGCGTACCGGCGCAGACGCTGATCCTGGTGAACGTCGGCCTCGACCCGCTGCGCCAACACAGCCAGATGAACGTGCACATGACCACCGAGCGCACCGACGCCCTCGGCTACTCCGGCGTGCGCGACAATCTGGTACTGACCCTCGACCAGCTCACCCTGAACAGCTGGAACGAGCTGGTGGTCAACCGCTTCGCCGGCCCCCACGCACTGCTCGACTGCCTGCGCGACTTCCTCAACGGCCTGCCCGCCGACGCCCCGCCGCCACGCTTGCTGGTGCGCTGCTTCTGCCGCAACCGCGCGGTAGCCATCGCCCAGCGCGTGGAAGACCTGATCCGCGATGCCCACGGGCAGCTCGCCGGCGGACGCGGCGGGCGCTACCTGCTGCAGGTGCGGCAACACTTCCACCTGCTGCAACTGATCCCCGGCGAGGTCAGCCACCGGGTGGTGGAAGGGCTGCCGGCGCTGATCGAACATTTGGGCGACACCCCGCAGGGCGGCGGCTTCCTGCAACTGGACCGGCACGCCCTGGAAGGCGAAGACCTGGCGCTGATCCTGCCGCTGGGCCGTGTCGACTGCGTCCAGGTGTTCTATCGCCTGGACGAAGGTCATGCCGAGATCAGCGTTCTCGACGAGCGCAACGCGCTCTGGCGCCGCCGCCAGCCCTACGACAGCGAGGAGAGCCTGCTGCTGCCGCTGCAGCGCTTCCTGCAGTCGGTGCAATATCGGCGCAACGCGATGCTGCCGCTGCAGGAAGGCCAGGGCACGGTGGGTGCGGAAATACTCTTCTACGAGGTGCTGCCCAACGGGCACCCGCGCACGCGGCGGATCGAACGGCGCAGCGCCCCGCAGGCGCTGGAGGCGCTGCCGTACTACAACGTGCAGGCGATCATCGAGCCCGGTGACGGGCAGCGCGCGCGCACCACGCTGTACTGCAACCACCGCGAGTTCTCCGAACTGGAGTACGGCGACGGGCTGTTCCAGGCGGTGGCGAAACACATCCTTGGCCAGCGCAGCGGCCAGGAACGCTACCCCTGCTACATCACCGACCTCGACCTGACGGCGATGCAGGATGGCGGCGAACTACAGACGGTGCACTTCCTGCGTTACAAGCAGAGCCTGGAGCAGGCACTGAACCGGGCACTGGCCGAGGCCTGAACGGCCGCGCCAGGCACCCGGTGGAGAGGCATCGAGCAGGCGGCGGATCAGCGATCGAAATCGCCGGCCGCTTCCGGCTGGTATTCCACTTCCAGCAGGGTCAGCTTCAGGGTCTTGCCGCCGGGCGCCGGCCAATCGATGCTCTGGCCGGTGGTCAGGCCCAGCAGCGCGGTGCCGACCGGCGCCAGGATCGACACCTTGCCTTCGCCGCCGAGATCGGCCGGGTAGACCAGCGTCAGGTGGTATTCCTTGCCGCTGCATTCCTCGCGGCAGCGCACGGTGGAGTTCATCGTGACCACGCCCGGCGGTACCTCGTCGTGGCCGACGACCGTGGCACGGGACAGCTCGGCTTCCAGCGCTTCGGCAGCGGGGCCGTACTCATCCAGACTGTCGAGCAGGCGCTCCAGACGTTGCAGGTCGAGTCGGGTAACGGTGATGGGTGTCGTGGTCATGATGGTTGGCAGTCTCCTTACAGGAGAGCCCCGGACGCTCGCGCGTTCGGGGCCCTGGTTCAATCTTGTGGTGAAAGCGATCGGGTATTCGGAAAAATGAAAAAACCCCGCCCTAAGGCGGGGTTTTTCCGGACACTAACACAGTGCAGAAAATAAGCAACACCGTCCCGTCAGCACTTCGGCAAGTGGTTGTTTCGGCGCTTTTCGCAGTCCGCCAGGATCGCCCGGCGGCGCTCGCCGTCCGCCTCGTTCCACTCCAGGATCTCGCCCAGGGTCCGGCCGCAGCCGACGCAGACATCCGCCTCGTCCAGGCAGCAGCGCCGGCAGCACGGCGAGGCGGCGCTCGCCCTCGGTTCAGATGCCGGGGAAGTCGACATCCTCACCCGCCTGCTCCAGCGTGGCGCGGTTGAGCAGCGCGCCCAGCGGCTCGCGGGTGCTGTCGCTGATCCACAGCGAGCCGGATTCGTCGTAGTCGAAGTGGAAGCCGCCGGAGCGCGCCGCCACCCACAGCTGGCGCAGGGCAGGCTGGCGGCTGAGGATCAGCTGGGTGCCGTTCTCGAAGCGTACGGTCAGCACGCCGCTGGAATTCTCCAGGTCCACGTCCAGGTCGCTGTCGTCGAAGGCGTCCTCCACCGTTACCTGTACGGCGTCCACCAGGTCATGGAAGCGGGCTTCGCTCAAAGTGCTCATGCATCGTCCTCGGGATCGGTCAAAGGCACCAGTTTACGCCGGTATTGGCCCAGACTCTGCCCCGTCCAGCGCCGGAATGCGCGGGCGAGCGAGCCGGCCTCGCTGAAACCCAGCAGGTAGGCGAGGTCGGCATTGTCCAGCGCCGGGTCGCGCAGGTAGTGGAGCACCAGTTGCTGGCGGGTTTCGTCCACCAGGTCGCTGAACGACAGCCCGGTATCGCGCAGGCGGCGCTGCAGGGTGCGCGGGCTCAGGGCGAGGGTCTGCGACAGGCGTTCGAGGTCCGCGCCCTGCTCCGGCAACTGGCGCGCCAGCTCCAGGCGCGCGCGATCGAGCACGCTGTCGCCCTTGTTGATCTGTGCCAGCAGGCGTTCGGCGTAGGCGTCCAGGGTGCGCTGCACCTGGGCGTCGGCCTGGCCCAGGGGCAGCGAAAGCAGGCGCCTGGGGAAAACCAGGGCATTGTCCGGCTGATCGAACAGCACCGGGCAGCGGAAAATGCGCTGGTGCTCGCGGGTATCGGTCGGCGCGCCGTGGCGGAAACGCACCTCGACGGGGGGTTCGTCCACACCGCTGAGCCAGTGGCCGAAGCTGACCCAGCCGGCCAGCGTCTCCTCGCTCATCTGCCGCTGCTGCTGTGGCAGCAGCGGCTCCCAGCTGTGCTTCACCAGCGCCTCGAAGCCCGCGCGGGGTGGCTCGTCGGCCAGCTCGACGCGGCCCAGGTTGCCCACCAGCGCGGCGTAGCGGGCCTGGCGGTGCAGCGCCTCGGCGAGGGTCGCGCAGCTCATGATCAGGTAGCCGAGCACGCCGTAGTAGCCGGGACGCACCGCCTCGCCCAGGTGCAGGCCGAGGTTGTCGTCGCCGCTCAGCCGCACGCCGGCGCCGATCAGTTCCAGGTACGCGCTGGCGGCGATGCGCTGGTCGCGCTGGGCGAGGATCGAGGGTTCCAGGTGCACTGTCGCCAGCAGCCGCGCCGGCTCGACATCCAGACGTTGCAGATGCTCCACGAGGCCCTGCAGGTAGGCCACCGACACCGAACTGGGCAGGGGATCGCGATAGTCCATCGGGCTTTCCGTTTTTTGTCCGCAATCATAGGGCCAGTTGCCCGCCCCGCGCGACCCGCAAGCCCCGCCAGGCGGGAGTCCGCTTGAATAGGCAAGGCGGCGGGGGGTCGGTATACTCCGGTCCAATTGACGCTTTATTACAAGGATTCCGCCATGAAGCGACTGCTGCTTCCCTTCGTAGCGCTGGCCGTGCTGACCGCCGCGCTGGCCGGCTGCGGCCAGAAAGGTCCGCTGTACCTGCCGGACGACGAGAAGGCCAAGAGCGAACACAGCAAGGACCGCTACGGTCTCTGAGGGCAGCTCCGATGGACGCCTTCACCGTCCGCGACGGGCAACTGTTCGCGGAGGACGTGCCGCTGTCGGCAATCGCCGAGCGCTTCGGCACGCCGACCTACGTCTACTCCCGCGCGCACCTGACGCAGCAATACCGCGCCTACGCTGATGCCCTGGCGGGCGTCGAGCATCGGGTTTGCTTCGCGGTAAAAGCCAATTCCAACCTCGCCGTGCTGAACGTGCTGGCGCGCCTGGGCGCAGGTTTCGACATCGTCTCCCGTGGCGAACTGGAGCGCGTGCTGGCCGCCGGCGGCGATCCGGCGAACGTGGTGTTCTCCGGCGTCGGCAAGACCCGCGAGGACATGCGCCGCGCCCTGCAGGTCGGCGTGCACTGCTTCAACGTCGAATCCGACGTCGAGCTCGAGCGCCTGCAGCGGGTCGCCGCCGAGCTGGGCGTGAAGGCACCGGTGTCCCTGCGGGTGAACCCGGACGTCGACGCGCAGACCCACCCGTACATCGCCACGGGCCTGAAGGAAAACAAGTTCGGCATCGCCATCGACGCCGCCGAGGCGGTCTACGCCCGCGCCGCGCAGCTGCCGAACCTGGACGTGATCGGCGTCGATTGCCACATCGGCTCGCAGCTGACCAGCCTGGAACCCTTCCTCGACGCCCTCGACCGCCTGCTGGCGCTGGTGGATCGCCTCGCCGCGCGCGGCATCGCCATCCGCCACCTGGACCTGGGCGGCGGCCTCGGCGTGCGCTACCGCGATGAAACGCCGCCTGCGCCTGCCGAGTACATCCGCGCCCTGCGCGAGCGCCTGGGCAACCGCCCGCTGGCGCTGGTGTTCGAGCCGGGCCGCAACATCGCCGCCAACGCCGGCGTGCTGCTGACCCGCGTCGAGTACCTGAAACACACCCCAGACAAAGACTTCGCCATCGTCGATGCGGCGATGAACGACCTGATCCGCCCGGCGCTGTACCAGGCCTGGATGGATGTCACGCCGGTCGTCGCCCGCGATGGCGAAGCGCGCGCCTACGACCTGGTCGGGCCGATCTGCGAAACCGGCGACTTCCTCGCCAAGGATCGCAGTCTCGTCCTGGAAGAAGGCGACCTGCTGGCCGTACGTTCGGCCGGCGCCTATGGTTTCGTGATGAGTTCCAACTACAACACCCGGGGCCGCGCCGCCGAGGTGCTGGTGGATGGCTCGGCCGCGCACGAAGTGCGTCGCCGCGAGACGATACAAGAGCTGTTCGCCGGCGAAAGCCTGCTGCCGGACTGAGGCCGAGACGACGATGCTTCTGCGCTTTACCAAGATGCATGGGCTGGGCAATGACTTCATGGTCCTGGACCTGGTCAGCCAGCACGCCCATGTGCAACCGCGCCACGTGAAACAGTGGGGCGACCGCAATTTCGGGGTCGGTTTCGATCAACTGCTGATCGTCGAGCCGCCGAGCACGCCGGAGGCGGATTTCCGCTACCGCATCTTCAACTGCGACGGCAGCGAGGTCGAACAGTGTGGCAACGGCGCGCGCTGCTTCGCCCGCTTCGTGATCGACAAGCGCCTGACCGCGAAGAAGAGCATCCGCGTGGAAACCAAGGGCGGGATGATCGAGCTGACCATCGCCAACGACGGCCAGGTCACCGTGAACATGGGCGCGCCGCACCTGGCGCCCGAGCAGGTGCCGTTCCAGGCCGACGCCGAGGCGCTGAGCTACGGCGTTGAAGTGGACGGCCAGAGTTATCAGCTGGCGGCGATCTCCATGGGCAACCCGCACGGCGTGCTGCGCGTGGATGACGTGGACAGCGCCCCGGTGCGCACCCTGGGTCCGAAACTGGAAGTCCACGAAAGCTTCCCGCAGAAGGCCAACATCGGTTTCCTGCAGGTGGTGAGCCCGAACCAGGCGCGCCTGCGCGTCTGGGAACGCGGCGTCGGCGAGACCCTCGCCTGCGGCACTGGCGCCTGCGCCGCCGCGGTCGCCGGCATCCGCCAGGGCTGGCTGCAATCGCCGGTGCAGATCGAGCTTCCCGGCGGACGGTTGTCCATCGAGTGGGCAGGACCGGGTCAGCCCGTTATGATGACCGGGCCCGCGGTGCGGGTGTTCGAAGGCCAGGTACGTCTATAAGGCCTGTTTCCAACGCCGCATGAACAGGCGCAGGCAATAAACCGGGACGCTTATGACCGATACTCCGCAGGAACCCACCGTTACCCTCGAAGCCGACCAGGTCGCCGACTATCTCCGTCGGCACCCTGAGTTCTTCGTCGACCATGACGAGCTGATCCCGGAGATGCGCATCCCGCACCAGCCGGGCGATGCCGTGTCGCTGGTGGAGCGCCAGGTGCGCCTGCTGCGCGAGCGCAACATCGAGATGCGCCATCGACTGTCGCAGTTGATGGACGTGGCCCGCGACAACGACCGGCTGTTCGACAAGACCCGCCGGCTGGTGCTCGACCTGCTCGACGCCACCAGCCTGGAAGACGTGGTCAGCACCGTCGAGGACAGCCTGCGCCACGAATTTCAGGTGCCCTACGTCAGCCTGATCCTGTTCAGCGACAACAACCTGCCGGTGGGCCGCTCGGTGAGCAGCGCCGAAGCGCACCAGGCCATCGGCGGCCTGCTGTCGGGCGGCAAGACCGTGAGCGGCGTGCTGCGCCCCCACGAGCTGGCCTTCCTGTTCTGCGAAAACGAACGCGAGCAGGTCGGCTCCGCCGCCGTGGTGCCGCTGACCTTCCAGGGCCTGCACGGCGTGCTGGCGATCGGCAGCCCCGACCCGCAACACTACAAGAGCTCGCTGGGCACCCTGTTCCTGGGCTACGTCGCCGAAGTCCTCGCGCGGGTCCTGCCGCGTTTCGCCACGCCACTGCGTTCGGTGCGCTAGCGCGAAGCCGCAAGCTATAAGCTGCAAGCCGTAAGCGGTCGCAGTACGGTGGGTGGGAACGGCGCTTTTCACTTGGAGCTTGTAGCTTTTGACGCTTGAAGCTGGCATCGATGCCTACCTGGAACACCTGCGCAGCGAACGCCAGGTGTCCGTCCATACCCTCGACGGCTATCGCCGCGACCTGCTGCGCCTGGCCGCGCTCTGCGAGAAAGCCTCGATCACCGTCTGGCCGGCGCTGCAGGTGCGCGATCTGCGCCTGTTCGTCGCCCGCCTGCACCAGCAGGGCCTCGCCAGCCGCAGCCTGTCACGCCTGCTCTCGGCGACCCGTGGGCTGTTCCAGTACCTGATCCGCGAAGGGCGCTGCCGGCACAATCCGGCGGACGGCCTGTCCGCCCCCAAGGGCGCGCGCAAGCTGCCGCGCACCCTCGACACCGACCGTACCGCACAGTTGCTCGACGGTGGCGTCGAGGACGACTTCATCGCCCGCCGCGACCAGGCCGTGCTGGAGCTGTTCTATTCCTCCGGCCTGCGCCTGTCCGAACTGGTCGGCCTCGATCTGGAATGGCTCGACCTCAAGGAAGGCCTGGTACGCGTGCACGGCAAGGGCAACAAGGTGCGCGAACTGCCCGTGGGCCGCGCCGCGCGGCAGGCCATCGAAGCCTGGCTACCCCTGCGCGCGCTGGTCTCGCCGCAGGACAACGCGGTGTTCATCGGCCGCAGCGGCAAGCGCCTGACGCCGCGCGCCATTCAACTGCGAGTGCGCCAGGCCGGCGTACGCGAGCTCGGCCAGCACCTGCACCCGCACATGCTGCGGCACTCCTTCGCCAGCCACATGCTGGAGTCATCGCAGGACCTGCGCGCCGTACAGGAGCTGCTCGGCCATGCCGACATCGCCACCACGCAGATCTACACCCACCTGGATTTCCAACACCTCGCCACGGTCTACGACCAGGCGCACCCGCGGGCGCGCCGCAAACCCGACGGCGAGCCGGGAGCTGAAGAATGAGTATCCGTCTGGTCACCTTCGACCTCGATGACACGCTGTGGAACGTCGCCCCGGTGATGAACAGCGCGGAAGCCACCCTGCGCGAATGGCTGGCGGTGAATGCCGCACAGCTCGGCCCGGTCCCCATCGAACACCTGTGGGCGATCCGCTCGCGCCTGCTGGGCGAAGACCCGATGCTCAGGCACCGCCTGAGCGAGCTACGCCGGCGCATCCTGTTCCACGCGCTGCTCGATGCCGGTTATCCACAGGCCGAGGCCGGCGACCTGGCCGAAGCCGGCTTCCAGACCTTCCTCCACGCGCGGCATCAGGTGGCGCTGTTCCCCGAGGTGCATCCGACGCTGGAGCGGCTGGCCAACCAGTTCATCCTCGGCGTACTCACCAACGGCAATGCCGACGTGCGTCGGCTGGGCCTGGCCGACTACTTCCAGTTCGCCCTGTGCGCGGAGGAACTGGGCGTCGGCAAGCCGGATCCGCATCCGTTCCAGGAAGCGCTCAAGCGCGGGGGCGTGGCGGCGGATCACGCGGTGCACATCGGCGACCACCCCAGCGACGACATCGCCGGCGCGCGACGCGCGGGCATGAAGGCGATCTGGTTCAACCCGGCTCGCAAGGTCTGGGACGGCGAGGAGGAGCCCAGCGCGATCATCCACAACCTTTCCGAGCTGCCGGGAGTTCTGGCGAAGCTCTGAGGCTTTGGCTCTTCGTAGGAGCGAGCTTGCTCGCGAACAGGATTTCCCGGTCACATTGATGTTGGGCGGTTCGCGAGCAAGCTCGCTCCTACAAGGGCAGCTACCCAACTGGTTGAGCTAGGTGCTCAGGCCAGGAGACGGCAATACACTCAACAGACGGCCATGAAAAAGCCCCGCCACTCCCTCTCGGGACTGGCGGGGCTTTTTCATGTCGCGTCGGATATCAGATGGGGCGGCTGCCGTATTTGCTATCCGGCTTCTTGGGCGGATCGGCGACCACGTTGGGTTCGATCTCCTGCACCTTGCCGCCACGATTGAGGAAATCCTCCATCGCCTTGGCCAGGGCATCGCGCTCCTTCTGCTTGGCTTCGACCGAGGGCAGTTCCTCTTCTTCCGCAGCGGCCTTGGCTTTCTTGCCACCGCCCTTGGGAGAAGGGGCTTCATCCCCATCGCCGCTGTCTGCTTCGGCGTCGCTGTCGTCCGCTGCGACGAGCTCCTCGCCATCGTCCTCGTCAGCGCCGTCCAGCTCGTCCTGTTCCAGTTCTTCGTCGCTCATTGTTCAACCTCTGTGGTGCTGCAAAGCACGTTAGTTATAGCCCAGCTGCGCGCTTTGACGAACGCAGCCGGAAAAAATTCATACAAGCTCGCCCTGCCAGGTCGCCAGTATCCTGCGCGGGCCTCCGTGGTCACGGTGCTCGCCGAGATAGATACCCTGCCAGGTGCCCATTGCCAAGTGGCCATCCTGTATCGGCAGGGTCAGCTGGCAGCCCAGCAGGCTGGCCTTGAAGTGCGCGGGCAGATCGTCCGGGCCTTCGTAATCATGTTCATAGCCGCCCTCGCCCTGCGGTACCAGGCGATTGAAGAATCGCTCGAAATCACGGCGCACCGAGGGATCGGCGTTCTCGTTCACCGTCAACGACGCCGAGGTGTGCTGCAACAGCAGGTGCAGCAGGCCGACCCGGCACCTGGCAAGCTCCGGCAGCGCGGCCAGGATCTCGTCGGTGACCAGGTGGAAACCTCGCGGACGCGGGTGCAGGGTGATGGACTTCTGCTGCCACATGGCGGGCTGACCTCCGTCTGAAGCGGTGATGCGCGCGCATTCTAGCGTGATGTTCAAAAAAGCAAAGGGCGCCCGAGGGCGCCCTTCGTCGAACATGCACGAACCCTTACAGGTTGTAGCCGCGCTCGTTGTGCAGGGAGAGGTCCAGACCCATCGTTTCCTCTTCCTCGGTGACGCGCAGCCCCATGATCAGGTCCAGGACCTTGAGGATCACGAAGCTGACGATACCGGTGTAGACGATGGTGAAGGCCACACCCTTGAACTGGGTGAACAGCTGCGCGCCGATGTCGGTGACGGTGCCGAAGCCGCCCAGGGCGGGCGCGGCGAACACGCCGGTGAGCAGCGCGCCGACGATGCCGCCGACCGCGTGCACGCCGAAGGCATCCAGGGAATCGTCGTAGCCGATGGCGCGCTTGAGGCTGGTGGCGGCGAAGAAGCAGATCACGCCAGCGGCCAGGCCGATCACGATGGCACCCATCGGACCGCAGGTGCCGGCGGCCGGGGTGATGGCGACCAGACCGGCGACCACGCCGGAAGCTATGCCCAGGGCGCTCGGCTTACCGTGGGTGATCCACTCGGCGAACATCCAGCCCAGGGCGGCGGCGGCGGTGGCGATCTGGGTGACCAGCATGGCCATGCCGGCGGTGCCGTTGGCGGCGGCGGCGGAGCCGGCGTTGAAGCCGAACCAGCCGATCCACAGCAGGGCGGCGCCGATCAGGGTGTAGCCCAGGTTGTGCGGCGCCATCGCGGCATTCGGGTAGCCCTTGCGCTTGCCCAGCACCAGGCAGGCGACCAGGCCCGCGACACCGGCATTGATGTGCACCACGGTGCCGCCGGCGAAGTCCAGCACACCCCAGTCCCACATCAGGCCGCCATCACCGCTCCAGACCATGTGGGCGATCGGTGCGTAGACCAGGGTGAACCACAGCGCGGTGAAGATCAGCATGGCCGAGAACTTCATGCGCTCGGCGAACGCGCCGACGATCAGGGCCGGAGTGATGATCGCGAAGGTCATCTGGAACATCACGAACACGCTTTCGGGGAACAGCGCGGCGGCGGAGGTCAGGCCGGTGTTGGTCAGGCCGGCGAGGAACGCCTTGTCCAGGCCGCCGACGAAGGAGGCGAAGTTGATCACGCCCTTTTCCATGCCCACGGTGTCGAAGGCCAGGCTGTAGCCGTAGACGACCCAGAGGATGCTGATCAGCGCGGTGATCGCAAAGCACTGCATCATGATCGACAGGACGTTCTTGGCGCGCACCATGCCGCCGTAGAACAGCGCAAGGCCAGGGATGGTCATCAGCAGCACCAGGGCACTGGAAATCAGCATCCAGGCGGTGTCGCCGCTGTTCAGGACGGGGGCCGCAGCCTCGTCGGCCAGGGCCAGTCCGGGCATTGCGAGAGGCAATAGGGCGCCTAGCCCTGCGTATCTGCGCAGAGTCATTGTTGTTTCTCCTGGGGCGTGGGGTTCGGTGTGGGCTTGGCTTAGATCGCGTCGGTGCCGGTTTCGCCGGTACGGATACGGATGGCCTGTTCCAGATTTACGACAAAGATCTTGCCGTCACCGATCTTCCCGGTGTTGGCAGCCTTGGTGATGGCTTCGATAACGCGATCCAACTGGTCATCGGCGATGGCGACGTCGATCTTCACCTTTGGCAGGAAGTCGACGACGTATTCCGCGCCACGGTACAACTCGGTGTGGCCCTTCTGCCGGCCGAAGCCCTTGACTTCGGTCACAGTAATGCCCTGCACGCCGATCTCGGACAGCGACTCACGAACGTCGTCCAGCTTGAACGGCTTGATGATGGCTGTGACTAGCTTCATGTAACTCTCTCCCGTGTTTTGGTGGACCCGCCCCAGGAAGAACGAACCCGAGGACAAGTCTAAGCGCAGTGTCTGGCTTTTGTAATGCGCCGGCCGCCCTGTCTCAGCACTCCGACTCTTATCCAGCCGCTTGATGCGTCGCGATCCCCCGCGTCGCCTGCCGCACCGGAACTGCGTCGGTGCACGCCATATCTGCCCCAAAGCATGAACCTTGCCAGCTCTATGAAATGCCCGTGGTTTCAGTCACTTGGTGAAAATTCGCGGTCCCTGGCCAATCGCCAGCTGCCATCCCGCGCACCGAAAGCGCGCATATGCAGCGGGCATACTGCTCAAAAAGCGTGCAATCCTCCGCGCCGCAGCCGGTACCGGCTGCGTGATAGACTGCGCTCTGATTCAATCCGGAACCCATGAACCATGCTGCCGCCCAAAGCCTTCCTCGACGCCATCAGCCAACAAGCCGGACGCCTGTTCGGCGGCGAATCGCCCCTGCCGAAGGCCGAGCTGGAAGCCCAGTTCAAGGTTCTGATGCAGAGCGCCTTCAGCAAGCTCGACCTGGTCAGCCGTGACGAGTTCGACAGCCAGATGGTGGTGCTCGCCCGTACCCGCGCCCGCCTCGAGGCCCTGGAAGCCAAGGTCGCGGAAATGGAAGCCAAGCTCTCGCCGCCCGCCGACGCCGCCCCGGCCGCCCCAGCCGAATAAAGGGCAGGCAGGGAAGCCCCGCCGGCGGGGCGGCATGTGATCAAGGAGTGATCCATGTCCCTCGCCATCGTCCACAGCCGCGCCCAGGTCGGCGTCGAAGCACCCGGCGTCACCGTCGAGGCGCACCTGGCCAACGGCCTGCCGTCGCTGACCCTGGTCGGCCTGCCCGAAGGCGCCGTGAAGGAGAGCAAGGACCGCGTGCGCAGCGCCCTGCTCAACTCTGGCTTCGACTTCCCCGCCCGCCGCATCACCCTCAATCTCGCCCCGGCCGACCTACCGAAAGACGGCGGCCGCTTCGACCTGGCCATCGCCCTGGGCATCCTCGCCGCCAGCGGGCAGTTGGCCGATGCCAGTGGCCTGGAGGACCTGGAATGTCTGGGCGAACTGGCGCTCTCCGGCACCCTGCGCCCGGTGCCGGGCGTACTCCCTGCCGCGCTGGCCGCCCGCGCCGCCGGACGGGCACTGGTGGTGCCCAGGGAGAATGCCGAGGAAGCCAGCCTTGCCAGCGGGCTGACGGTCTATGCCGTCGGCCACCTGCTGGAACTGGCCGCGCACTTCAGCGGCCGGGAGCGCCTGCGGCCTTATGAGGCGAACGGCCTGCTGCGCAGCACGCCACCCTATCCCGACCTCGCCGAAGTGCAGGGCCAGACCGCCGCCAAGCGCGCCCTGCTGGTGGCCGCCGCCGGTGCGCACAACCTCCTGTTCAGCGGCCCGCCCGGCACCGGCAAGACACTGCTCGCCAGCCGCCTGCCCGGCCTGATGCCACCGCTGGAGGAAGACGAAGCGCTGCAAGTCGCAGCGATCCATTCCGTGGCCGGACGCGGACCGCTGACCCACTGGCCGCAACGTCCGTTTCGCCAGCCGCACCATACGGCATCCGCACCCGCCCTGGTGGGCGGCGGCAGCCGTCCTCAACCCGGAGAAATCACGCTGGCCCATGAAGGCGTGCTGTTCCTGGATGAACTGCCCGAGTTCGACCGCAAGGTCCTGGAGGTCCTGAGGGAGCCCCTGGAGGGTGGCGAGATCGTCATCGCCCGCGCCAGCGGTCGTGTGCGTTTCCCGGCGCGTTTCCAGCTGGTGGCGGCGATGAATCCATGCCCGTGCGGCTACCTCGGCGACCCCAGCGGACGCTGCCGTTGCTCGCCCGAGCAGGTCCAGCGCTACCGCGCCAAGCTCTCCGGGCCGCTACTGGATCGTATCGACCTGCACCTGACGGTCAGCCGCGAAAGCACCAGCCTCGCGCCTGGCGGCCCCAGCACCAGCAGCGCCGAGCTGGCCGTGCAGGTTGCCGCCGCGCGCCAGCTCCAGTTGAATCGCCAGGGCTGCGCGAACGCCTTTCTCGATCTGAAGAAGATGCACCAATTCTGTGCGTTGAGCGCCGAAGACCAGCTCTGGCTGGAGAAGGCCGGCGAACGCCTGAACCTGTCGCTGCGCGCCCTGCACCGGATTCTCAAGGTGGCGCGCACCCTGGCCGACCTGCAGCAGACGCAGGCCATCGGCCGGGCGCACCTGGCCGAGGCGCTGCAGTACCGCGCCGGGCACTAGTGGCCTGTACGGTTAATTCGGCAACTGAAGTTCGAGTGCCAGGGTTTGCCAGACAAGGCGCCGCGACGAGTCGTAGCAGGGCTACGGTGAGGAGCGGCAACGCAGTACGGCGAAGCCTGGCGCCGAAATTGATTAGTCGAATTAGCCACACAGGCCACTAGCAACGCCAAAACGGCCGCATCGCCTCCAGCCGCGCCTGTTCGCGGCTGACGCCGATGTCCCGCAGTTGCTCGTCGGAGAGCTCCAGCAGTTGCTTGCGGGTGCGCACGCGGCGCCAGAACTGCTGCCAGCGGCTCTCCTGCGATCCACGCGCGGCTACGCGGGTACCCGGGATTTCCAGCAGTTCCTGTTGGTACAGGGTCAGGCGTACATCGCTCATGCCGGTCATGTCGTTGCTCCTCCACTCTAGGGTTCACCAGACGTGGGGATAGCGTGACGAATCGACCAAAAGCATTACAGATTCAACACATCTGAATTTTTCCCATACAGACAGGCGCGAAAAACCTCTGAATGGCGTATTTTTGCGCAATCTGTACTGCACTCGAACAGCCACCGACGACTTTGGATATCTGTCATGACGCGCTATGCGCAGCTCGCCGCCACCCTCGGCGAACGCATCGAGCAGGGGCTGTACCGCCCCGGTGACCGTCTGCCCTCGGTGCGCGCGCTGAGCGAGGAGCACGGCGTCAGCATCAGTACGGTACAGCAGGCTTATCGCGTGCTGGAGGACTCCGGACTGGTGGAGCCACGACCGAAGTCCGGCTACTTCGTGCCCGAGCGCCGACACCTGCCGCCGCTGCCGGCGATGACCCGGCCGGCACAACGGCCGGTGGATGTCTCGCAGTGGGATCAGGTACTGGAACAGGTACGGCGCGCGCCGGGCGGCGATTTCGTCCAGCTCGGACGCGGCACGCCGGATATCGCCAGCCCGTCGCTCAAACCGCTGCAGCGCGCAATGGTCCAGGCGGCCCGGCGCACCGATATGCACAGCCTCGGCTACGAAGGCATCCAGGGTTCGCTGGCGCTGCGCGAGCAGATCGCCCGACTGATGCTCGACTCCGGCTGCCAGGTACCGCCCAGCGAAATCGTCATCACCACCGGCTGCCAGGAAGCCCTGGCCATCACCCTGCGCGCCATCTGCCAGCCGGGGGACATCGTGGCCATCGACTCGCCGAGCTTCCATGGCGCCATGCAGGCGCTCAAGGCGTACGGGCTCAAGGCGCTGGAAATCCCCACCGACCCGGTCAACGGCGTCAGCCTGGAAGCGCTGGAGCTGGCGATGGAACAGTGGCCGGTGAGGCTGATCCTGCTCACCCCCAACTGCAACAACCCGCTGGGCTACATCATGCCCGACGCCCGCAAGCGCGCCCTGCTGTGCCTGGCGGCGCGCTACGACGTGCCGATCCTCGAGGACGACGTCTACGGCGAGCTGGCCTACGCCTACCCGCGGCCACGCAGCATCAAGTCCTTCGACACCGACGACCGCGTGCTGCTGGCCAGCTCGTTCTCCAAGACCGTGGCGCCCGGACTGCGTACCGGCTGGGTGGTGCCGGGGCGCTACCTGGACCGCATCCTGCACTTCAAGTACATCGCCAGCGGCACGTGCGCGCCACAGCCACAGATGGCCCTGGCCGAGTTCGTCGGCGGCGGTCACTACGAGCCGCACATCCGCCGCATGCGCGCGCAGTACCAGCGCCAGCGCGACCTGATGAGCGAATGGGTCGGCCGCTACTTCCCCGAAGGCACCCTGGCCAGCCGCCCACGCGGCGGCTTCATGCTCTGGGTGGAGCTGGACGCGCAGTTCGACAGCGTGCGGCTCAACCAGGAACTGCGCCGCGACAACGTGCAGGTGGCGGCGGGCAGCATCTTTTCCGCCTCGGGCAAGTACCGCAACTGCCTGCGCATGAACTACTCCAGTCGCGACCTGGCGCGTATCGAGGACGCCGTGCGCAAGGTCGGCGCCTGCGCCACGCGGCTGACCACCGAGCTGCGCGCACAGGACGAGGCGCTGCTGCCGGCCTGAGACGAAACATTTATCCACAGCCTGGCGCTGCCGCGCAGCGCCGGGCTGCGGTACCTTGACGGTCCTTTGCCAAGCGCCGTCGTGCGCTCCCGACCCAAGGCGATTCGCGTTGACCAGTCTCACCCTCGGCTCCCTGGCCATTCCCCTGCCCCACGTCCTGCTCTACCTCGGCTTCTTCGCCGCGCTCTTTGCCGGCTGGCTGGCCGGGCGCAAACGTGGCGCCAACCCCGAAGGCGCGCTGTTCGCCATGTTCCTCGGCGGCCTGCTGGTGGCGCGGCTGGCCTTCGTCGCCCGCTATGCCGGACAGTACGGGGCCACGCCGCTGAGCATCGTGGATATCCGCGATGGCGGCTTTCTCGCCCTGCCGGGCATCCTGGCGGCGGTGCTGATCGGCGGGCTGCTGGCCTGGCGCAAGATCGCGCTGCGCCGGCCGCTGGCGGTCGCCGCGGTGGTGGGCGCCTGCGTCTGGGGTGGCGGCAATGCCGTGACTTCGGCGCTGGAACGCAGTCAGCAGATCCCGGAGCTGACGGTGCTGGACCTGGGCGGCCAACCGGTCGATCTGCGCGTGCTGGACGGTCGGCCAATGGTGGTCAATCTCTGGGCCAGTTGGTGCCCACCGTGTCGGCGCGAGATGCCGGTGCTGGAAGCCGCGCAGCAACACCGCAGCGACGTGCGCTTCCTGCTGGTCAACCAGGGTGAATCCGCCGAAGCCGTACGAGGCTTCCTGCGCGACCAGGGCCTGAGCGACGCGGCGATACTGCTCGACAGCGGCAACCGCCTGGGCCAGGCCACCGGTTCCTACGGCATGCCCACCACACTGTTCTACGACGCCCAGGGGCGCCTGAAGCACAGCCAGATGGGCGAACTCTCCGCCGCCAGCCTGGAATACGGCCTGGGCCGCCTCAAGGATTGATCCACCCACACCCGCAGGGCGGATAACGTTCGACGTTATCCGCCCGACCTTCCCTACCCACCCCACACCTGTAGGAGCGAGCTTGCTCGCGAACCCTGGTATTCCGCCGAGCCATCCGGCGTGCGCAGGTAGTCTTTCGCGAGCAAGCTCGCTCCTACAGGCAAAGCTACAGAGCGCTGTACAGCGGATAACGCTGCCAACCAGGATCGGGCGCTTCCACGGGTCGATGCGGGAGAAGCTCGCGGGCTGCTTGCCGGCCATCCCACTCACCGGTCTTGCGATCCGTCGCCGATACTCTCGGGCTTCACGTTGTAGCCGTGCTTCGGATCGCCGGCAGCGCCGTTCCGGCCAGGAATTGCCGTCTCTCTCGCCGTGGTCTTGAGTAAAGGCAGCCACTGCTGGCACGCAGCCTGAACACAACCTCGAAAATATTCGAGATCGACTAATGAATACCAAAAAACTATCGAATCCATGATCTCAAATCAAAAAAGCTATCGATCTATGCTAGAATGCTGCGTCTTCCGCCCTCAGGGTGGCAATCCGATAACAAGGAGAGCTAGCTCAAGATGGAGACACCTTCCCGCCCCCGGAGCACCTTGAACCCTCCGGTTTTCTATACCTCCGCCATACTCATCCTCGCCCTCGTCGCCTTCGCGACGCTGCTGCCGGAGCAGGCCCAGTCACTCTTCGGCCTGGTGCAGAAATGGATCATCAGCAACGCCAGCTGGTTCTATGTCCTCACCGTGGCCCTGGTGCTGATCAGCGTGGTCTTCCTCGCCGTCAGCCGTTACGGCGACATCAAGCTCGGCCCTGACCACAGCCGCCCCGATTACCGCAACACCACCTGGTTCGCCATGCTGTTTTCCGCCGGCATGGGCATCGGCCTGATGTTCTTCGGCGTCGCCGAACCGGTGATGCACTTCATCGCACCCCCCGTCGGCGAGCCGCACACCGTGGAAGCGGCTCGCGAAGCGATGAAGCTGACCTTCTTCCACTGGGGCCTGCACGCCTGGGCGATCTATGCCATCGTCGCGCTGATCCTGGCGTTCTTCAGCTTCCGCCACGGTTTACCGCTGACCCTGCGCTCGGCGCTCTACCCGCTGATCGGCGAACGTATCTACGGCCCCATCGGCCATGCGGTGGATATCTTCGCGATCATCGGTACCGTATTCGGCGTGGCGACCTCGCTGGGCTACGGCGTGCTGCAGATCAACAGCGGCCTGCACTTCCTGTTCGGCTGGCCGGTGAACCAGACGGTGCAGGTGATCCTGATCGCCGTGACCTGCGGCCTGGCCACCCTCTCGGTCGCCAGCGGCCTCGACCGGGGTATCCGCATCCTCTCCGAGCTGAACCTGGGGCTGGCGGTCGTCCTGCTGCTCTTCGTGCTGGTCTTCGGCCCCACCGTGTTCCTGCTGCAGACCTACGTGCAGAACACCGGCGCCTACCTCTCGGATATCGTCAACAAGACCTTCAACCTGTACGCCTACCAGCCTACCGACTGGATCGGCGGCTGGACCCTGCTCTACTGGGGCTGGTGGCTGTCCTGGTCGCCCTTCGTCGGGCTGTTCATCGCGCGTATCTCGCGCGGCCGGACCATCCGCGAGTTCGTCTGCGGCGTGCTCTTCGTCCCGGCCGGCTTCACCCTGCTGTGGATGACCGTGTTCGGCGACAGCGCCATCCACATGATCCTGCAGGACGGCTTCACCCGACTGGCGGACGTGGTGAACCAGGACAGCTCGGTGGCGCTCTTCGCCTTCCTCGAACACTTCCCGCTGGGCAGCGTGATCTCGCTGGTCGCGGTGGCGATGGTGGTGGTGTTCTTCGTCACCTCGGCCGACTCCGGCGCACTGGTGGTGGACATGCTCGCCTCCTCCGGCCACGACCATTCGCCGCTGTGGCAGCGCGTCTTCTGGTCGGTGCTGATGGGCGTGGTGGCCATCGCGCTGTTGCTGACCGACGGCCTGAAAGCGCTGCAGACAGCGACCATCGCCAGCGCGCTGCCCTTCGCGATCATCCTGCTCGCCTCGATCTGGGGGCTGTTCAAGGCCCTGCGCCTGGACGCCACCAAGCGCGGCATCCGCTACCAGGCGCTGAGCTTCTCTCCCGCCCGCCACCGCAGCAGCGGCGAAGGCTGGCAGCGCCGCCTGCGCAACATCGCCATGTTCCCGCGGCGCAGCCACGTCAACCGCTTCATCGAAGAAGTGGCGCGCCCGGCCTGCGAGGATGTCGCGGCCGAACTGCGCAAGCAGGGCTACGACGTCGGCGTGACGACCGGCGACGACAGCCGGGTGCGACTGGAGGTCGGGCATGGCACCGAGGTCGACTTCATCTACGAGGTCCGTCCGCGCGCCTTCACCACCCCCAGCTTCGTCATGCGCGACACCGAGGACACCAGCGAATCCCGCAAGTACTTCCGCGCCGAGGTGCACCTCAAGGAAGGCGGCCAGGACTACGACGTCATGGGCTGGAGCCGCGACGGGGTGATCAGCGACATCCTCGACCAGTACGAACGGCACCTGCACTTCCTGCACGTGGTGCGCTGAATGAAAGAGGCCGGCAAATGCCGGCCTCTTTAACTTCAGGGCAACGGGATCGGCGTACTTCAGGCATTCACCCACAAGAACCCCAAATCATCAATTACGCTCCCCATCCAGTCGACAACCCACTCTTTATTACCAACCCCATCTATCACCATACAATTCATTTACTGGAAGTCTTCAGGTTTGAGCGGTCAGCGGCTGGCCCAGCGTAATTACTCGGCCCTGTATGTACTATAAGGACCATTTGCCCCGTAATAATATCCATCCAAACCTTTAACTCCAAAAACAAGATAAACTCCCGCCACCTCACAGCATAGTGCCGCATCATTCTCCGACACACTACTACCTCTATAAACAAATCTAACCTCTCTTGCGCCTCCCTTCAAAAATTTGACATGACTGAATCTAGCAATTTCCCTCTGATCAACTTTATCCAAAGAAGTAACTCTCCCTATAAAAACCACGTCCGATGCAGCAGAAACCCCCTCCAAAGATAGTTTTCTTAGTGAACACGCCAAACAAATAGCAGGAATAATCAACATAAAGCCTGCAAGGACTCGCAGAAGATACTTATTCACTCTCGAGCTCCGGCAAATGACGGAGATCGAAGCGGAGCGATCTGCAATTGCTGCCTCATCTTGCTTTCATTCAATACTCCGTCTCCCGTGCCGCCTCCAAGACAAAAAGCTTAACAAATGAGAACTTCACCCGACTCGATCTAACCAGCAATTAAACCCCTTGACGCCTGACTGGAAGAACTCTTTAATCCTTCCCACCCTCTAATCATTCTCTATAGGATAAACACCATACGGTCCATTTATTGGATAATAATCTCCAATTTTATTTCTAGCTAGAAACAACAAATAAACCTTTCCCTTTACACAACAAGCCGGAAGTTCTCCAAGCATGTTACTATTGATCGCAAAATTAATAAGCCTTCTCTCATCCCCCTTCAAGGTACTCATAACTCTTATTATTGCTCGATCATAAGGATAATCTGATTTTTCTATACCAACCACCCGACCAATTACTACCAAATCAGAGCCATGAACAATCTCTTCGAAAGATTGCCTTGTGATATTATTTGCACCAACATCCATCGAAAAGATCAAAATCAGAAGAACAGCAAAAGACCTTATACTCACTATACTCTTCATAGCTCACTCCACGTGATTAGGATTGGCTAAACGAGGAGCAAGACCTTTTATCTGTTTGAGAGCTTTATTTTCATTGGAAATTGCATTACCCGTGTCTGCGCCAACCATATGTGGAATTGCATGCCCAACGAGTTCATGCATCAAAGCCTCAGACGGATCATAGCCCATCCATCCGCCCCCCTCCAAAGCAGCAGCAGAATTATCCTCACTCGCACTAACAGTCACAAACATTGTAGAGCTATCCCCACTCAACCCGCTAGTGACTGCACCGCCTTGCATGGATATATCCTCATCCTTTAAAGTTCCTCCATCAAAATATCTTTCGCCAACCCTTATATAGATCACACCTTCATTGTTAATAGCCTTCTTAATTCGATCAGAATAATAACCAGATCCACTATTGTTTTTTCCACCAATATACCGCAATTGATTATTCCCATTAAACCCGAATCTCACGGACGCATATTTATTAATCCAAGACGCAATTCTTCCATTATCTTTTGCATCAACTGACACAATCTGTCGCCCATCAGGATCAATATACGCATAAGGATTTCCGACTGCATATATATATCGATTTAAAGTCTTTGGCTTTCTCGCATCAACTCCGAATGGATCCACCGACAAAAACCGTCCAATTACCGGATCGTAATACCGCGCGCCCATATAAACCAATTCGTTGGACTGGCTCTGCAGGTGCCCGGTAAACCCTATCGAGCCATACCCCCGGTAAGCCGGGGTGTCCTGCCGTTCACCATAGGGACGGAAATGTTCTCGCCAGAGAACCTTGCCACTCTCATCGGTTGCCGCTACGGGCGAGCCGAGGAGATCGTTGTGGTAGTAGGTCACGAAGACTTCGGCGGAGTGAGCCGCGCCGCAGATCGACAGCAGACACAAGCCAAGCAATTTCATCCACTGATGCATGGTTGTTCTCCCTATTCAAAAAACGGTCCCAGAGCGTCCAGCAACTGGATATCGGCGCTCCTGGCAGTTGGAAACGCCATTGCCATTGCTATCAACGAACTCACACTGCATTCGCGAGGCGACTCGCTCGCCAGCCAGGTAGATGTGCTCGACGAACCCGCCATCGGCGGGGAAGTCCTCGCGCAGCAGGCGACCGTCCTGGCCATACAGAGCCAATTCCTGGATACCAGTGGCGAAGGTAGTGACGCTGCGGTAACCGCGAGGGTCGTAGATGTAGCTCTCGGTGGGAGACGGGCAGTCCCATTTCGGATCGATGCAGAACTGCATCATCTGGTTGGCACTGTTATAGGTGTAGCGCGAGCGCCCTTGGGTGGTGTTGCCACGGTTGTTGTAGGTCAGCGCGAAATTGAGCGTACCGCCTATGGATGCCAGGCGCCCCTGGCTGTCATAGCCGTAGTTCAACTGCCGCCCGCCGATATTCTGGGCGGTCAAGTCATTGCGGTTGTTATAGGCGAAAATAGCGTTACCCCAGATACCACTGGAGCCGGTCAAACGATCGAGCCCGTCATAGCTCATTACCTGGTTGTAGCGGCCATCCACTTCGTCCACCTGCTGCGTCAGGTTTCCAGCGCCGTCATGGAGGTAGCGCTGCGCCATGGGGACGGGAAGCTGCGTGAGGCCACCGACTCGCCGATCGGTTGGATGCAGTCGCTGTGGATCCTGCCCGACCGTCAATGTCCGCCCACTGGCAAAGGTCAGGGACTTCAGTGCACCGTTTGGGTAGTACGCTACGGTGCTGGCAAAACTACCGGCCTGGGTGGGTCGACCATAGATGTCGGGGTTGTAGAACACCTGCAGCCCGCTGGGATAGGTGATGGTGTGCAACTGGTCCAGGGAGTTGTAGCCATAACCGATGCTGAAACTGCGGCGGGGAGTGGATAACGTCAGGGTTTCCTGGATGATCTGGTCATGGGCGTTATAGGTGAAGTCCCACACGGTCCCCTGATAAGAGGTTTGCCTCAGCAACCGGCCGCCGAGATCGTACGAGAATGCGAAGGTCTGGCCTCCCGCGAGGTTTCTGGCGGTTAGGCGGTTCATCGCGTCATAGGCGAAGTAGTCCGCATCCGCGGCGCCCACCTTCTGGCTCGTGCGGTTGCCTACCGCATCGTAGCCATAGGTTGTGGTTTGCGTTTCCGGATTGAATTCACTCGCCAGGAAGCCTCTCGAGTCATAGGTATAGGTACGCTTCAGACCGCCTTGCTCAAGGGCAGTGACGCGCCCCAGATGGTCGCGGGTGATGATCGTGGTGACACTCGCCGGTTGCTCGATCCGAATGAGTCCACGCTCCACTGGGTCACCATAGGAAGCATAGGTTCGGCGGGTCTGATTGCCTCGTTCATCAACAGAGGTTTCTGAGTTGCTCCCGTAGGAAACCGAGATACTCGTCCCATCCGCATGCCGGGTGAGCTTGCGACGTCCCAGGCCGTCGTATTCGAAACGCTCACCATTGCTGCTGGCGACGGCGTATCCAGGCAGGGAAAGGAAAACTTTCTGCCCATCCGCCTGGTAGGTCGCATTGCTCACGATGGGAGACGGACCACCCTGCTCCTTCTGGCTGATCAGATGCCCCAGGGAGTTGTACTGACGGACCCGGGTGTAACCCACTCGCGTCGCCGTCTCCGTGACGCCAATGGAGGTAAAGTTGTAGCCGATGTCGTAACGAGTAACGCTGCTCTTGGGGAGCTGGATCATGGTGACGCGGTTCATCGCATCGTAGGCATAGCTGGTGACTCGCCCCAGGGGATCGATCAGCGAAGCCAGGGTACCCGTTGCATTGACCGCACGCCCAATGATGCCGCCATCAGGCTGTACCGTCCGCTTCGCAATGCCCCTGTAGTAATCGGAATGCTGGGCGACTCGACCATTGGCGTCGGTCTCGCTGGCCAGATCGCCTTTGGGGGTATAGGTATATCGAGTGGCGACACCATACCGGGAGGTATGAGATAGACGACCGGAGTTCGTATAGCTGTTGCTGATCGAGCCCGGAATACCGGATACGGTCTTGTTTGCCACCTTGCCGAGCATCCATAGCCCGCCCGGCCGAGTGTAGGTATAGCTGGTAGTGCGACTACCCTGGCCCTGCTCCGAGACCGTCAACGGCTGTCCGTAACGGTCGTAGGTGTAACCCGTGATATAGGTGCTGCCATCCTGAGTAATCACACGTTGCTTGAGGATTGGCGCCCGCGTGCTGTTCTCGACCAGCAGGTTGTAGCGCCGCATTTCCTTCTGCCCGGAGATATCCTGGCGATCCCAGGTGTAAGTCTCTGTTCGCAGGGCAGCGCCACATCCTCGCGCTGCAACACTCTTGCGAACCAGATTACCCACCTTCCAGAGCCCTTGGTCCACCCCGGATGCACCATTGGCTATGGTATTGGTACCAACGTGTTCGTAAGTGATGCATTGCAGTGGTCCGCGTTCCACTGTCTGATCATTTCCGGGTGAATAACCCTTGGTGTACGTGTACTCCCATACCAGGTTGCCAGGCTGTACACCGGTTACACCCGACAGCGTCCGGCGCTTGATGACGTTGAGCTTTTCCGCCACATCCACACCCAACTGCAGGACGTCATAGTCATAGCTCGTCTTCAATCTGGCGGGACTGGTCATGGCAGTCATGGAAAAACGCCCCGGGACAGTTCCCACAATCGAGTTCGAGTTGTTGTAACTGTAGGTCCAGCGCGTACCATCCGGGTATTTGACAGCCGACAAGTAGTGTGGCTTTGCCCCCTGGCCCCAGTTCGCATCGACATAATCGAAATCTATGTAGCGACCATTGGCGGAAATCCTGCTCAGGGTCGCGCGCGTCCCACTTTCATCGGAATACGAAAAGCTGACCGTACGGCCATCCGAAGCGCTGATTCGTTTGAGTAGATGATGCGGCGCCAGTTGGTTTGAGGAGGTGATGTTGTAGCTGAAGTCCAGGGCATTGCCATCCGCATCCTCGATACGGGTGACGAAGTAGCTGCGCAGTTGCTGATCGGGAGAGACCGTTCCTTTCAGGTTGAAGATATATTTTCGCCCGTCAGGTGAAAACACCAGCAGACCGCCATCGCCCTTGTTCTGACTAGTCGGCAAACAGCGACCGATCCAGCGCGACTTGGTAATGAACGCATAATCGTTACCGTCACCGTTGGCCAGTACTTGCCGCGAGCCATCCGGCAATTCGAGAATCGGATTAAGACTGGAGGAGATTTCAGATATCTGACAGCCGTGGTTGGTATCTGCCTGGTTGAGATAGTTGTATTTCTGCGAAACCCAGATCCGGCCGAAATGCAAATCCCATCCGGTACCAAAAGGTGTACGAGCCGCATACCCGTTGCTGTATGGACCAACGCTATTCGTCACACTCTGGTAGTTACGCAGTATCTCGATATCCATGCCGCCGTTGCCGGGAATCACCAGATCCCGAACCTGGATCTTGAGTGCGCCGCTGAACGGGTCGACGCTGTCTACCTGGCCATCGCTGGCATAGTTTCGGTCTGCATTGAAACCTGGGTCCTGGTATGACCCCACTGCCGCACTATTGAACTCTTCAGCTGCAGCCAGGTATTGGGAGCCGGCAAGGCACACCATCCATGTGACAGCGATTGCACGTTTACTGACCATAGGTTTCTCCTTGATTCCGCACGCCCGGTCAGCTCTCGCAGCCAGGCATATCAAGGTCAAACCTATATAAAAGTTCCCAGGAACATGGATGGGAACGCCTCAGCCAATTTCCCACTTTTGCAGTGGAATTAATCGTCCGTCAGACTATGTCCCCCATTACGTCTGTCAGTAGGCGCGCATGGAATGCGCGCCTGATTGAGCCATATCGCAGAATTACTGGATCTGCTCAGGCGTCACGATCACCCAGTTCTTGTCGGCGGTGACCGGCAGGCCAAGTTTTGCCTGGGCAGCCGCGTTCTGCTTGATCATCCCGTTGAGCTGGTCCATGTACTTGGGCTTGCGGTTGATCCACAGATGGATGCCGTTGTCGGCGGTGCCGTTGAACAGCATGTAGCCGTCGCTGCTGGGGGTATCGCCGCCGACCAGGATCGGGCGCTTCCACGGGTCGATGTAGGTGAGGATCGCGGCCTGCTTGCCGGCCATCCAGGTCGCCGGGGTCCACAGGTAGGGGGTGACCTCCAGGTCCAGATTGGCTTTGGGATCGTACTTTCCGGCGCTGATCTGCTTGCGTGCGGTGGTCAGCTCGCCGGTCTTGCGGTTCTTCAGCAGGGTGGTGACGCCGATGACGTTCTCCGGCTTCACGTTGTAGCCGTACTTCGGATCGGAGGCGACCATGCGCACCAGTTCTTCATGGGCGGCGGTCATCACGTAGACCTCGATACCGTTCTCCATCAGCTTGTTGTACAGCTCGGCCTGCCCGGTGAAGACTTTCGGCGGGTTGATCTCGATGGCCTTCACCGCGTCCCCCTCGTAGTAGGTGCTGGGGACCGGCTTGCCGTAGGCCATCAGCTCATCGACGTAGCCCTTGAGCTCCTTGAGGGTGAAGCCGGAGAACACCTGGGCGACCCAGGGGTAGCAGACCAGGTCGTCGATCTCGCACAGGCGGTAGTAGTAGCTGTTGAGGCTTTCCTTGTGGCCGTTGACGTCCTTGAACGGAATCAGCTTGAGCGACGGGTCGAGCTTCTCGCGGGTCAGCACGCCCTTCATTTCCAGGAACGGCAGCAGCGACTCTTCCAGATCGTACCGGTAGCTGGTGTTGTCCATGTCGAAGACCGCGAAGGCGCCCTGGTTGGCGTTGGCGGCGATCAGGGCGTCGAGCTGCTTGGCGGCGGCTTCCGGCCAGTGCTTGAGCTCGGTGGCGGCGAAGGCGGTGCTGGCGAGGCCGCCGAGTATCAGGCCGGCGATCAGGGAGCGGAAGGGCTTCATGGGGTTCCCCCGGTGGTGGTCTGGAAGGTTGGGGAAGTCCGCCTCGCGGCCCTTCCCTGGACTAGTCCACCTCTGACCCTAGCAAAGCCCTGTTTCAACTCGACGACCGAAGCCGACACGGAACGTCGTGTCCGCGCCAGGACATGTCTGTTCGCGGCGCCCTAGTCGAGCAGCTCGACCGCCGGCAACTGCATGGCCTGGACCTCGGCCTGGAGGAAGTCGCGCAGCCGGCGCAGGCGCTCCTGATGCCGGCGCGCCCGTGGCCAGACCAGGTAATAGCTCTCGCCGCTGCCCACCGCGCTGGGCCAGGGCAGCGCCAGGCGGCCCTGGTTGGCATCCTCGGCGACCATCACCAGGTCGCCGATGGACACGCCGTAGCCGCGAGTCGCGGCGACGATGCCCAGTTCCAGGGTGTCGAAGACCTGGCCGCCCTTGAGCGAAACCTGCTCGCTCAGCCCCATGCGCTGCAACCAGCGACGCCAATCGCGGCGGTCCGGCGTCGGATGCAGCAGCTCGGCGCCGGCCAGGCGTTCGGCGTCCCAGGGGCCGTCCGCCAGCAAGGCGGGCGAGCCCACCGGGATCAGGTACTCGGGGAACAACAGCGTGACCTCCCAATCCGGCGGGAAATGCCCGGCGCTGAGCAGCACGGCGCAGTCGAAGGGCTCGTGGACGAAATCCACCCGGTCCACGTCCATCCAGGCGCTGGTCAACTGCACTTCGACATCGCTGTTGCGCATGCGGAAGTTGCTCAACCGCGCCAGCAGCCAGCGCATGGTCAGGGTCGAGGGCGCCTTCAGGCGCAGCACACCTTCCTCCGCGCGCAGGCTGGAACAGGCGCGCTCCAACGCATCGAAGCCGTCGCGCAGGCCGGGCAGCAGCAGGCGCGCCGGCTCGGTCAGCTCCAGTTGCCGGCCGCGCCGCTGGAACAGGCGGCAGGCGAAGTGCTCTTCCAGGGTCTTGATGTGCCGGCTCACCGCGCTCTGGGTGATCGCCAGTTCCTCGGCGGCGCGGGTGAAGGAGGCATGCCGGGCGGCGGCCTCGAAGGCGCGCAGGGCATAGAGGGGCGGCAACTGACGGTTCATCGCGGACTCCAGGGACAAACAGGCATGAGTATGACTCATGAATGGCATCGTTTTTTTCCTTTTGTGCCCACCCGTGCAGACACCGGAAAATGAGGAACTTTCCATTCGGACGGCCCCACTGCGGGCTACTGCTGACTGAGCCTGACTCATGAAACGCCTGTACCGTGACGAACTCGCCGCCATCCTCCGCCTGGCCGGCCCGCTGATCGCCGCTCAGCTGGCCTACGTGGCCATGGTGTTCACCGACACGGTGATGATGGGCAAGCTCGGCCGCGAGGCCCTGGCCAGCGGCGGCCTGGGCGCGTCCAGCTATGCGCTGGTCTCCACCTTCTGCGTCGGCGTGGTGGCCGCCACCGGCAACCTGGTCGCCATTCGTCACGGGGCGCGGGACACATCTGGAGTAGTCCAGGCCACCCAGGCCGGCCTGTGGATCGGCCTCGCGCTGTCGCTGCTGGCGGGGCTGCTGCTGTGGAACCTGGGGCCGATCCTGCTGACGTTCGGCCAGGCGCCGGAAACCGTCACCGGTACCCTGAGCTTCCTGCGCAGCATCGTCTTCGCCCTGCCCGGCTACATGGTCTTCATGGTGCTGCGCGGCTTCACCAGCGCCATCGAGCGTACCGGCCCGGTCATGGCGATCAGCGTGATCGGCGCGCTGGCCAACTTCGCCCTCAACTACGCCTTCATCGAAGGCCTGTTCGGCCTGCCGCGCCTGGGGCTGGCGGGGATCGGCCTGGTCACCGCCGTGGTGATGAACGCCCTGCCGGTGATCCTCGCGCTGTACCTGCGCTGGCACCCGGCCTACAGCGCCTATCCGCTGCTGCGCGGGCTGTCGCGGCCGGACTTCAAAGTGATCGGCGAGTCCCTGCGCCTGGGCCTGTCCATCGGCGGTACCTACGCGGTGGAGTCGGGGATGTTCACCGTCGCCACGCTGTGCATGGGCGCCATCGGCAGCACCGCGCTGGCCGCGCACCAGATCGCCATCCAGTCGGTGTACGTGGCCTTCATGGTGCCGGTGGGGATTTCCTACGCGGTGACCTTCCGCATCGGCCAGCACTACGGCGCCGGTCGACTGGTCGAGGCGCGCCGGGCCGGACGGCTGGGAATCGGCTTCGGCGCCAGTTGCATGTTCGCCTTCGCCGCACTGTTCTGGCTGGCGCCGGAAGTGGTCATCGGCCTGTTCCTCGACCATGACGACCCAGCCAACCAGGAGGTGGTGAAACTGGCCGTCAGCCTGCTGGCCATCGCCGCCTGGTTCGAGCTGTTCGACGGCACCCAGAGCATCGCTATGGGCGCGATTCGCGGCCTGAAGGATGCGCGCACCACCTTCCTGGTCGGGCTGGCCGGCTACTGGCTGGTGGGTGTGCCGATGGCGCTGCTGCTCGCCTTCCCGCTTGGCTGGGGGCCTGGCGGCGTGTGGTGGGGACTGGCATCGGGGCTGGCGTGCGCGGCGATCGGCCTGTGCCTGGCGTTCGAAGCCAAGACCGCCCGGCTGCTGCGGCCGCAGGCGGCGGGCAACGCCCTCGGCACCTGCTAGTGACCTGTACGGTTAATTCGGCAATTGAAGCCTGGCGCCGAAATTGATTAGTCGAATTAGCCACACAGGCCACTAGCTACTGATCGGATCCTGCAGGCGCAAGGCGCGATTGGCGCCGAACACCAGGAAACGCGTCAACTCCGCCAGGGGCAGCGGGCGGCTGATCCAGTAGCCCTGGACCTGGTCGCAACCGAACTGGTTCAGCTGGTTCTGCTGCTCGATGGTCTCGACCCCCTCGGCCACCACCTCGAGGTTCAGGTTGTGCGCCAGGTTGATCATCGCCCGCACCAGTTGCAGGTTCTCGGGGCGCTCGTGCATGCCGCCGACGAAGCTCTTGTCGATCTTCAGCAGGGTGATCGGCAGGCTGTTGAGGTGCACGAAGGACGAGAAACCGGTGCCAAAGTCATCCAGCGAGAAGCGCACACCCAGCCGGCCGAGAACCTGCATGGTCTGCAGCACCTGGTCGCTGCGGCGCATCACGGCGGTTTCGGTGAGCTCGAACTCCAGCCACCGGGCGTCGACGCCGCGCTCGCGGATCAGGCGCTCCAAGGTCGGCAGCAACTGGCTGTCCTGGAACTGGCGGAACGACAGGTTGATCGCCATGTGCAGCGGCGGCAGGCCGCGCCCGCGCAGCCACTGCATGTCGCGCAGGGCGCGGGAGATCACCCAGTAGCCGAGCGGCACGATCAGCCCGCTCTCCTCCGCCAGCGGTACGAAGTCCCCCGGCGTGAGCAGGCCACGGTCGGGATGGCGCCAGCGCACCAGCGCCTCCAGGCCGACGATGCGGCCATCGTGCAGGTCCAGGCGCGGCTGGTAGTGCAGCTCCAGCTCGTCGCGCCGCAGGGCTCGGCGCAGTTCGCTCTCCAGGTCCGCAAGGCTGCGCGCGCCGCGGTTGATGCGGTCATCGAACACATGGAAGGTACAGCCCTGGCGAGACTTGGCCTGCTGCATGGCGATGTGCGCGTGCCACATCAACGGGTCGGCGCTGTCGCCGGCGCGGGCGTTGGCCATACCCAGGCTGCAACCCAGCAGCAGGCTTTCGCCCTCGACCCAGTAAGGCTCGCCCAGGACCTCGATGATGTGTTCGGCGATCTTCTCCACCCGTTCCGGGTCACGGCGGGTATCCAGCAGCAGGGCGAACTCGTCGCTGCCCAGGCGGGCAATCTGGTCACCGTTGTCCAACTGCGCCTTGAGACGGCCGACCACCTGCAGGATCAGCCGGTCGCCGGCCTGGTGGCCGAGGGCATCGTTGACGTGGCGGAAGTTGTCCAGGTCCAGATGCCCCAGCGCCAGGCCACGGCCGCCGCACTCGCTGAGGCGGGCGGCGAGCAGGGTCTGGAAGCCCTGGCGGTTGGCGATGCCGGTCAGCGGGTCCTGTTCGGCCAGGCTCTGCAGGGTGTGTTGCAGCGAGGTGCGCTCGCGCACGTAGCGCAGGCAACGGCGCAGTACTTCGGCATTGAGACTTTCGGCAGCCAGCCAGTCGGCGACGCCCACCGGATCCTCCGAGGGCTCGCGTTCGAGCAGCAGGACCATCGGCAGGTGACACTGGTGTGGGCACGGCAGCTTGCCAGGCGTGGCCAGGACCAGGCCGACCTGTTCCTCATCGAACAGGCTGCTGGCGGCCTCCCAGGAGGGCGCGGTGATCAGCGAATAGCCCTGTCCCAACGCGGCCAGGTGCCCGCGAAGTAGCTGGGCCCACTGCGGCGTTTCCGCCAACAGGAGCAGGCGCGCTGGTTCGACCGACGCTACCAAGCGACCCCCATGTCCATGCGATGGGAAGAAACATGGCGCCGTCCCTGTGCCTGCCCTCCCGGTTTTGAAGCCTCCGTCGTATCCGGCTCCCCCGATACGGACGTGGCTTCCGAGAAACTCTTAAGAGTTTTCTTCAACTATTGCCTTCACAAGCCTAATACAAGTACGGATTTATCCAAAACCAGGAAGCACGATCCCGTCACAGATCGCCGCTATTCCGAGCGGCACCCCGGCGCCCGGCATGGCCTGCTAGAATACGCGCCCGCTCCACTACAGACCCCCGCCTTTCATGTCCCGACTCAATCCCCGGCAGCAAGAGGCCGTGAACTACGTCGGCGGCCCGCTCCTGGTGCTGGCCGGCGCCGGCTCCGGCAAGACCAGCGTGATCACCCGCAAGATCGCCTACCTGGTGCAGCAGTGCGGCATCCGCGCCCAGTACATCGTCGCGGTGACCTTCACCAACAAGGCCGCCCGCGAGATGAAGGAGCGCGTCAGCATCCTGTTGCGTTCCGGCGAGGGCAAGGGCCTGACCGTCTCGACCTTCCACAACCTGGGCCTGAACATCATCCGCAAGGAACACGCGGCCCTGGGCTACAAGCCCGGCTTCTCGATCTTCGACGAGAGCGATGTGAAGGCGCTGATGACCGACATCATGCAGAAGGAGTATTCCGGCGATGACGGTCTGGACGAGATCAAGGGCCTGATCGGCAGCTGGAAAAACGACCTGATCCTTCCGGAAGAAGCCCTGGAAAAGGCACGCAATCCCAAGGAACAGACCGCTGCAATGGTCTACCTGCACTACCAGCGCACGCTCAAGGCGTACAACGCGGTGGACTTCGACGATCTCATCCTGCAGCCGGTGAAGCTGTTCCAGGAGCACCCGGAGATCCTCGACAAGTGGCGTAACCGCGTGCGCTACATGCTGGTGGACGAATACCAGGACACCAACGCCAGCCAGTACCTGCTGGTGAAGATGCTGGTGCAGCAGCGCGCGCACTTCACCGTGGTGGGCGACGACGATCAGTCGATCTACGCCTGGCGCGGCGCGCGCCCGGAAAACCTGATGCAGTTGAAGGAAGACTTCCCGTCGCTGAAGGTGGTGATGCTGGAGCAGAACTACCGCTCCACCAGCCGCATCCTCAAATGCGCCAACATCCTCATCGCCAACAATCCCCACGTGTTCGAGAAGCAACTGTGGAGCGAGATGGGCGAAGGCGACCCGATCCGGGTGATCCGCTGCCGCAACGAGGAGTCCGAGGCCGAGCGGGTGGCGATGGAGATCCTCACCATCCACCTGAAGACGCAGCGACCCTATAGCGAATTCGCCATCCTCTACCGGGGCAACTACCAGGCGAAACTGATCGAACTGAAACTTCAGCACCACCAGATTCCCTATCACCTATCAGGCGGCACCAGCTTCTTCGGACGCCAGGAAGTGAAGGACCTGATGTCCTATTTCCGCCTGCTGGTGAACCCGGACGATGACAACGCCTTCCTCCGGGTGATCAACGTGCCGCGTCGGGAAATCGGCTCCGCCACCCTGGAAAAGCTCGGCAACTACGCCACCGAGCGCGGTTCCTCGATGTTCAACGCCATCGAGGAAATGGGCCTGGCCGAGCATCTGGATGCCCGCTACGTCGAGCGCCTGCAGCGCTTCAAGCGCTTCATCGACAAGGTCCGCGAGCAGTGCGCCGGCAATGATCCGATCGGCGCGCTGCGCAGCATGGTGATGGACATCGACTACGAGAACTGGCTGCGGCAGAACGCCTCCAGCGACAAGGTCGCCGATTTCCGCATGGGCAACGTGTGGTTCCTCATCGACGCGCTGAAGAACACCCTGGAGCGCGACGAAGAAGGCGATATGACCATCGAACAGGCCATCGCCAAGCTGGTATTGCGCGACATGCTGGAGCGCCAGCAGGAAGAGGAAGAAGGCGCCGACGGCGTGCAGATGATGACCCTGCACGCGTCCAAGGGACTGGAATTCCCCTACGTGTTCATTCTCGGCGTGGAAGAGGAAATCCTCCCGCACCGCTCCAGCATCGAAGCCGACACCATCGAGGAAGAGCGGCGCCTGGCCTACGTGGGCATTACCCGGGCGAAAAAGAACCTGGCCATGACCTTCGCCGCCAAGCGCAAGCAGTACGGCGAGATCATCGACTGCTCGCCCAGCCGCTTCCTCGACGAACTGCCGCCCGAAGACCTGGTCTGGGAAGGCCAGGAAGACGCGCCGCCGGAGGTCAAGGTGGCCAAGGGCAACTCCGCGCTGGCGGATATCCGGGCGATGCTCAAGCGCTGATCTAATTTCCTGTAGGAGCGAGCTTGCTCGCGAACAGGATTTTCCGGCAGCTCCGACGCCGACCGGGTTCGCGGGCAAGCTCGCCCTTACAGAAAGGCAGCGCACCGGGATCACGCGCGGCCGCCCATCGAAAAACTGTCCATTCGATCAGCAATTGCACTGGTCGGAACGTCGCGCAGAACCCCGCCGGCATTGTAGAATTACGCGCTTCATCAGCGACAGCCGCTCCGGAAGCCCCCCCGTGAACACTCTCAAAGACAAAATTCGCAGCGAAGGCATCGTTCTTTCCGAACAGGTCCTCAAGGTAGACGCCTTCCTCAACCACCAGATCGACCCGGCGCTGATGAAGCAGATCGGCCACGAGTTCGCCGAACGCTTCAAGAACCAGGGCATCACCAAGATCGTCACCATCGAGGCCTCGGGTATCGCCCCGGCGGTCATGGCCGGCCTCGAACTGGGCATCCCAGTGATCTTCGCCCGCAAGTTCCAGTCGCTGACGCTGAAGAACGACCTGCTGATCTCCAAGGTCTTCTCCTTCACCAAGCAGACCGAAAGCACCATCGCCATCTCCGCCAAGCACCTGACCAGCGCCGACCACGTGCTGGTGGTGGACGACTTCCTCGCCAACGGCCACGCCGCCAAGGCGCTGATCGACCTGATCCAGCAGGCAGGCGCCAGCGTCGCCGGTCTGGGCATCGTCATCGAGAAGTCCTTCCAGGAAGGCCGCGCCCTGCTGGAAAGCGAAGGCTACCGCGTAGAATCCCTGGCCCGGGTGAAGTCCCTGGTCAATGGTCAGGTCGAGTTCCTCGAAGACTGATCGCCCCACGCGTATAGAAGGCGGGTACCGCAAGGGCCCGCCTTTTTTCATGCCCGTGTCCCGGCGGATCTTGTCCGCGATCCGCCGGCAGACGGCCGTGCGGTTCGCGCGCAAGCTCGCTCGTTCCGTACTGACCGTCAGCCCCGCCAGCAGCAGGCGCTGGAGCGGTTTCGCCGCGCAGTGCTGCACAGATCGCAGGCATGAAAAAGCCGCCCGGAGGCGGCTCTTTCGGCACAGGCCGGCGCTTACAGGCCAGACATGTTATGAATCGCGGCTTTCAGCTCGTCATCCGAGCAGTCGGCACAGGTGCCTTTCGGCGGCATGGCGTTGAAGCCGGAGATGGCCTTGGCCAGCAGGCCATCGATACCACCCTGCTCCTTCGCACGCTTGTCCCATTCAGCCTTGTCGCCCACTTTCGGCGCGCCCAGCAAGCCGGTGCCGTGGCAGTTGGTGCAGACCTTGCCGACGATCTCTTCGCCCGAACGCGGAGCACCGCCGCCACCGGCCGATGCGACGGCGCCAACGCCTTCGCATTCCTGACCCTGTACGCAGACTTTCCCCACTGGTTCGAGACGCTTGGCAATGGCGTCATCGTTGGTCGCGGCCTGAGCGCTTACAGCCCACAGGGCCAGCACGGCAGCTTGGGCTGCCAGCATTTTTTTAATCAGGTTCACCCTTTCACCCTCATCGTGGCTTATCACACCCAGGCGCGGTAGCAGTCATCACAGTCTCGGGCCGCGCGGGCGGGCGCAAGTATAACGGCAAAGCCCGCAAGCTCGAAACAATTGCACTACCTTGTCGGGCCTTGCGGCATTAGGTCGCAGCTGGTCTGGCCGGTCCTACCGGCTGTTCAAAAATTTGCCGGTGTGGTGGCGCTGATCAGCCGCGCCGGGGCATCGAATGGATTGCGGAAACGGTGGGGCTTGGTGCTATCGAAATAGTAGCTGTCGCCGCGTTCGAGCACGAAGATCTCATCGCCGACAGTCAGCTCCAGGCGGCCTTCGACCAGTACGCCAGTCTCTTCGCCTTCGTGGGCGTACATGTCGTCGCCGGTGTCGGAGCCCGGCGGATAAGTCTCGTCGAGGAGGGTGATGGCGCGACTGGGATAGTCCTTGCCGACCAGCTTCATGATGATCGAGCCGCTGGACAGGTCGCTGAGTTCGTCTGCCTTGTAGACCACCGGGGTATTGCTGTTCTGTTCCAGATCCAGGGAGAAGAACTCGACCAGGGACATCGGAATACCACCCAGCACTTTCTTCAGCGAGCTGATGGAGGGGCTGACGCTGTTCTTCTCGATCATCGAGATCGTGCTGTTGGTCACACCCGCCCGTTTGGCGAGTTCGCGCTGGGACAAACCTTTGAGCTTACGGATGGCTTGCAGACGAGCACCGACGTCCAAGGGTGGGGTCCTCCTTATTCTTGTGTTCAGGCAGGCTCTGAAAGGCAGAACCCGCAAACGGCTTGAGCCGAGCGGGTTCCAAGTGCCACGTATCATGGCAACACCGTTCAGTATTTACAACAGATCGACTGTCGATCCTGCGCAAACTTTACGGACGGTCCCCGTCACTCGCCGCTATAGACCCTCGGCACGCGCTTGAGGTTGCAGAACAGCTGGTAGGGAATACTGCCGCAGAGTGCAGCGAGCTGGCTGGCGGGAACGTTCGGCCCCCAGAGCTCGACGCGACTGCCCAGGCCGGCGGCCGGCAGGTCGGTCAGATCGACGGTGAGCATATCCATCGACACTCGACCGATGATGCGGCTGGGCTTGCCGTCGATGAACACCGGCGTGCCATCCGGCGCATGGCGCGGATAGCCGTCGGCGTACCCCATCGCCACCACGCCGACGCGTACCGGACGGTCGGCGACGAAGCGCGCGCCGTAGCCCACCGGCTCGCCGGCCGGCAGTTCGCGGAGGCTGATGATCTTGGATTCCAGGGTCATCACCGGGCGCAGCTGGTCGGCCAGCGGGTGCGCCTGTTCGAACGGGGTGGCGCCGTAGAGCATGATGCCGGGGCGCACCCAGTCGCTGGGCACTTCGGACCAGCCGAGGATGCCGGGGGAATTGCGCAGGCTGACTTCATGGCCCTGGCCCACGGCTTCGCGCACTGCCTGGAAGGCCGCGACCTGCTCCTGGGTACGCACGCAGCCCAGTTCGTCGGCGCGGGCGAAGTGGCTCATCAGTACCACCTTGGCCACGTGGGGCAGCGCCTTCAGGCGCGCCAGGGCGGCAGCGTAGTCCTGCGGGAAGAAGCCGACGCGGTGCATGCCCGAGTCCATCTTCAGCCAGAGGGTCAGCGGCTTGCCCGGACGGGCGCGCTCGATGGCCTCCAGTTGCCAGACCGAGTGCACCACGCACCACAGGTCATGCGCTTCGATCAGTTCCAGCTCGCTGGCTTCGAAGAAGCCTTCGAGCAGCAGGATCGGCGCGCGGATACCGGCGTCGCGCAACTCCAGCGCTTCCTCGATGCAGGCTACGGCGAAACCGTCGGCCTCGGCTTCCAGCGCGCGGGCACAGACCACGGCACCGTGGCCATAGGCATCGGCCTTGACCACCGCCAGCGCTCGCGCGCCGCTGACTTCACGGGCCAGACGGTAGTTGTGGCGCAGGGCGGCAAGATCGATCAGGGCACGGGCGGGACGCATGGCGAGGCTCTCTTGTGGGGTGGATCAAGAACAGAAGGCGAAAAAAACCCGGCACTGCGGCCGGGCCACGCAAAAACAATCAGGGCAGGGCGGCGATGACCGAGATCTCGACCCGGATCTCCGGGTAGCACAGCCGGGCCTCGACGGTGGCGCGGGCCGGGCCGGCACCCTCCGGCAGCCACTGGTCCCAGACGCTGTTCATCCCGGCGAAATCCACGGCGACGTTCTTCAGGTAGATGGTCGCCGAGAGGATCCGCGAGGTATCGGTGCCGGCCTCTTCGAGCAGACGCTCGATACTGGCCAGGACCTCGCGGGTCTGCTGCTCGACGCCACCGGAAAGATCGTCCGCCACCTGTCCGGCGAGGTACACCGTGCCGTTGTGGACAACGGCCTGGCTCATCCGCTGATTAGTGTGCAGGCGCTGGATGGCCATTCTGAGCCTCCGAGGCGGAACCGTAGCGGGAGATGTCCAGACCTTCGGTGCTGATCTGCGGACGCTTCTTCGCCATCAGGTCGGCGAGGTAGCGACCCGAGCCGCACGCCATCGTCCAGCCCAGGGTGCCGTGGCCGGTGTTGAGGAACAGGTTGCGGTAGCGGGTGGCGCCGACGATCGGGGTGCCATCCGGGGTGGCCGGGCGCAGGCCGGTCCAGAACTCCGCCCGGCTGACGTCGCCGCCTTCCGGGTAGAGGTCGGTGGTGATCATTTCCAGGGTGGCGCGGCGGCGCGGGTTCAGCGACAGGTCGAAGCCGGCGATTTCCGCCATACCGCCCACGCGGATACGCTGGTCGAAGCGGGTGATCGCGACCTTGTAGGTCTCGTCGAGGATGGTCGAGGTCGGTGCCATGTCCGGGTTGGTGATCGGCACGGTCAACGAGTAGCCCTTGAGCGGGTAGACCGGGGCGTCGATACCCAGCGGCTTGAGCATCTGCGGCGAGTAGCTGCCCAGCGCCAGCACGTAGCGGTCGGCGGTGACCAGTTCGCCATCGACCCAGACGCCGTTGATGCGGTCGCCGGCGAAGTCCAGGCGCTGGATGTCCTGGCCGAAGCGGAACTCCACACCCAGGGCCTTGGCCATCTCGGCCAGCTTGGTGGTGAACATCTGGCAGTCGCCGGTCTGGTCGTTGGGCAGGCGCAGGGCGCCGACCAACTTGTCGGCCACCTTGGCCAGGGCCGGCTCGACGCGGGCGATGCCGGCGCGATCGAGCACTTCATAGGGAACGCCGGTGCTTTCCAGGACAGCGATGTCCTTGGCGGCGGAATCCAGCTGGGCCTGGGTGCGGAACAGCTGGGTGGTGCCCAGGGAGCGGCCTTCGTAGGTGATACCGGTCTCGGCGCGCAGTTCGTCGAGGCAGTCGCGGCTGTACTCGGACAGGCGCACCATGCGCTCCTTGTTCACCGCGTAGCTCTTGGCGTTGCAGTTGCGCAGCATCTGCCACATCCAGGCGTACTGGCTGGGGTCGCCGGTCAGCTTGATGGCCAGCGGGGCGTGGGTCTGCATCAGCCACTTCATGGCCTTGAGCGGAATGCCCGGGGCGGCCCAGGGCGAGGCATAGCCAGGGGACACCTGGCCGGCGTTGGCGAAGCTGGTCTCCAGGGCCGGGCCGGGCTGGCGGTCGACGACGACCACTTCGAAGCCCGCGCGGGCGAGATAGTAAGCACTGGCGGTACCGATCACACCGCTGCCGAGCACCAGAACACGCATTCTTTGCCTCCCACGCCGCGTCAGAACGCGGACGTTTTTTATTCTGAACGTAGATGCGCGCAGTATAGGAAGACAGCGTCAGTGATATTCACTATTTAACAATTGGTATTTGTCGAAAAATCCTGGCAAAAGCCGCAATTGTGGAGGGACATCCACCAGGATAAAGCGCTTTTCACCTGAAACCGAATGGTCGATGATCTGGCGAAATTTTCGCCAGATCAGGAAGAAATATCGAACGACGATCAATCTGCCGGAACTTCTCTCGCCAGAGCCCGACCAGGCACGACTTACCTGCCTCCGATGGCCCTCTCCCCACCCTCCGCCACGGACGACGGTGGGCAGGGAAATTCCCTTGGAAGGCCTACTTGCGCACCCACTGACCATTGACCTGCACGTACTGCCCCGAAGGCGTGCGCTCGATGGCCTTCTTCCCGGCCAGGGTTTCCACGTCCTTGAGGGTGGCGCCGCTCTGGCTGGCGACCTTCTGGTACTCGGCACGGCGCGCGGCGTTGATCTGCGCGGCGATGTCGGCGGCCTGGCCGCTGTTGCTGACGACGCCCAGGTAGCCGTCGGCCTGCTCGCCGACCAGTCCCTGGGACTTGGCGCCGCCGAGGGCGGACATGGCCTGCTCCAGGCTCATCGCCATGACCGGCAGGCTGAGGCAGAGGGCAACCAGCGCGGTACCCAGTTTGCGGTGCAATTTCATGAAAAGGCTCCTTCTCAGAACAGGCCGCTGTTCTCGTTGATGATGCCGTCGAGCGCCTTGTCGACCTTGATATAGATCTCGTGCTCGATCTTCACGTTGAGGTTGATGTTGATCGGCTCCTTCGGGGCGGCCAGTTGCACGGTGGGCGTGCAGCCCTGGGCGAGGCCGGCCAGGAGCAGGAATGGGAGTAAGGCGCGAAGGCGCATCGGGGTTCTCCTTGCGGTCATGGCGCGGCGGCCGGGTCGTTGCGCAGGCGCTCCTGCACGCGCTGGCGAATGGTGTCGCTGACCCGCTCGCTCAGTTGCAGGCTGGTGAGCAGCTTGGGCACGTTCTCCTCCAGGTTGACGTTGAGGTTGATCGGCCGGCCCTGCTCCAGCGCGGGGTTGTGCCCGCTCAGGCTCAAGGCGAGCAGCAGCTTGCCGGTGTCATCATAATCCACCGTGCTGGACAGCTTGTCGTAGCGGAAATCGTCGATGGCGGTCGCCAGCAATTGCATGGCCGGGTTGCTCCGTCCCAGGGAGCGGATCTTCTCCGAACGGAACTGCAGCACCCCCGGCGCGCGTGCGGCGACCTGGCCGCCGCGAATATTCAACTTCCCCTTCTCCAGACGCAGCGGCAGCGTGCCGTCGAGGATTCCCGTGCCGGTCAGTCCTTCCGCCGGATAGGCCTTGAGGATCGCCTCCAGCGACAGGCCTTCGAGCTTGAGCATCTGACCCTGGCCCGGTGCGGAAAGATCCACCGCGCCAGCCGGCAGCCAGGCGCGCCCGTCGAACAGCGCCAGCTCCGCCTGGCGCCAATCGATACGGCCGGCCAAGGGTGCCGCCAATGCGGCCTTGTAGTTGCCCTGCAGGATCAGCGGGCCGAGTGTCACACCGGGGTTGAGCGTGGCGATCTTCAGCTGCGGCAACTGCAGCTCCAACTGCGTGCCTTTCAGGCCGAGCTTCGCCTGCAGGTCGAGCCCGTGAACTTCGCTGCGGTCATAGACGCCTTCCAGCCCCTGTCCGCGCAGTTGCAGATCGAGGTTCTGCGGCGCGCTGCCCGGTGGTAGACGCCAGTTCAGCGCGAGACTCGCCTTGCCGTTGTTCAGGCCGAGCAGCGGCGGCCAGTCAGCCAGGGACTTCTCCAGCGGGTTGCCGGTACGCAGGAAAAACTCCGGCAGCCGCGCGTCGAGACTCAGCCCCGTGTTCGCCGCGTTGCTCAGATCGACCGTGGCGTTCAGCCCGCCGCCGTTCTGCAACCGCCCCTTGAACTGCTGGACATCGAGGCTGACGGACAACTCACCCTTGGCACTCCAGGCCAGCGGCTTGACGCGGGGTTGGCGCAGTTCGCCCAGTGCCAGTTGCAGTGGCGCGGCCAGTTGCAGGCCCAGTGGGGCATCGGCGGGATAGGCCAGGTTGAAGGCGCCCTTGCCAAGGATGGCGCTGAGCTTGCTGATCCTGAGCGCTGCCGGCCCGCTCAGGGTACCGACCTGCACGTGCGGGCCGGCAGCGAAGGCCAGGGTCGCCGACTGCCTGTCCACCCGGCCGTCAAAGCGCATATCGAGACGGCTGTTGGCCGCGCGCAGGCCAGCCACGTCCAGGTGCGGAACCTTGCCCTCCAGTCGCGCCTCATTCAATTGCAGCGCCAGAGGGGTCGCTTCCAGCAGCGCCACCCGCGAGCGCAGGCGCAGGTCGGCGGCGCCGATGGCGCGCAGGTCGGCCCGCACGCTGCCGGCCTCGTCGTCCACGCCGGGTTCCAGGCGCAATGTCAGGCGCGCCGGGCGCAGGCCGACCGGCAGCGCCTGCAGCCAGTCGCCGTAGAGATCGGACAGGCGCAGGTCGCCGCCGATCACCGAGGGCCGCCAGCCCGTTTCACCGGCGCTGGCGACCAGCCGCAGGTCCCCCTGCAGGTTACCCAGGCCGGGCAGTGGCCAAGGCTGGGGGAGTTGCAGGGCAAGATCGACGCTGCCGCGGCCATCGCGCAGCCCCGGCCAGTCCGGCCAGGCGGCATCACCGGCCAGGGTGGCGTCCCAGCTCAGGCGCAGGCGGCCGGCTTCGGGAATCGGCAGCGGCAGGTTCGGCGTGGGCAGCCACATGCCGAACCAGTTGCGCACCGCCTGGACCGGTGGCACCGCGGGGCTGGCCAGGGTTCCGGCAAGCTGGCGGCTAGCCGGCGCCCAGCTCGATTGCAGGGACAGCAGTGGCTCGTTATCCAGATAGCTGTCCAGTTGCAGGCGCCATTGTCCCTCGCCGGGCTGCAGCAACCCGTTGAAGGCCATTTGCTGGCCGCCCTGGCGCAACTCGCCACCCAATGCGGCGGCGCCACCCGGCAGTTGCTCCCAGTGCGCGCTGCCGTTCAGCGAGCAGCGCTGCTCGCGGGCGCAGGGCAGTTCGACGCTCACCCGCTCCAGGGCCAGACGGCCGGGCAACAACGCCAGCCAGCGCCCCAGTTGCTCTGGCGCCGGCAGTGCGCCCGAGCTTTCCACCGCGTCCGGCCACTGCCGCACGTCCAGAGTCTGCGCCGACACTTCCGCCAACCGCCAACGACCATCCGCATACTGCGGCCAGCCCACCCGCAGTCGTTCGAGGCGAACCGCGAGCCGGCCGCCCTCCGGGGTCTGGCGCTGCAGCGCGAGGTGCTCCAGCCGCAGTCCGGTGCGCGAAACACCCAGGCCCTGCCACTGCTCGATGCTCACGCCGGCGCCGGCCAGCAGCCGCGGGACCGCCAGCCACACGCCGCCCGCCGCCAGCGCCAGGATCAGCAACAGCAGCAACAGGGCAGTGCGCAGACGCGGTAACGACATGCCGGGCTCCAGGGGAAAAACGTCTGGCTCCGACCTTACAGTGGGAGCATGGGTCTACAGGCTGGCCAACGACCGCCGGAAGTTCAAGCGCAACCAGTGATATTCCCTGCACAACCGACTATATTGCCGACATTCCCCCAAAGCCGACGCCGGTCCACCGATGAGAACCCAACACCAAAGCCGCCGCGAACTGGACAAGATCGACCGCAATATCCTGCGCATCCTGCAGGAAGAAGGCCGAATCTCCTTCACCGAACTGGGCGAACGGGTCGGCCTTTCCACCACGCCCTGTACCGAGCGGGTACGGCGGCTGGAGCGCGAAGGGATCATCATGGGCTACAACGCCCGCCTCAACCCGCAGTACCTCAAGGCCAGCCTGCTGGTATTCGTCGAGATCAGCCTGGACTACAAGTCCGGCGATACCTTCGAGGACTTCCGCCGTTCGGTGCTCAAGCTGCCCCACGTGCTGGAATGCCACCTCGTCTCGGGCCACTTCGACTACCTGGTGAAGGCGCGCATCTCGGAGATGGCCTCCTACCGCAAGCTGCTGGGCGACATCCTGCTCAAGCTGCCGCACGTGCGCGAATCCAAGAGCTACATCGTCATGGAAGAAGTAAAGGAAAGCCTGACTTTGCCCATCCCGGATTGAGAGCGGATTGAATTCCGGCTGATCGCGGCAACCTGCCAGACTTTTACAACTTTCCGGCTCTTTTTACGGCTCCGGCTATTGGCGTGGCGGGAAGTCGGCGTTTATCCTGCGTAAAATTTTAACAACATAAAAATCAGGATATCGCACATGAACGCCCGCGTTCACCAGCCGGTGCACACCGACCATCACGCCCCTTCCTACTACGCCGCAAGCGTCAATCGACGCCTCGAAGTGCCTCCCCTGGCCGGTGAGGAAAAGGCTGACGTGTGCATCATCGGCGGTGGCTTCTCCGGGTTGAGCACCGCTATCGAACTGGCCGAGCGCGGCCTCTCGGTGGTACTGCTCGAGGCCCACCGGATCGGCTGGGGCGCCAGCGGGCGCAACGGCGGCCAACTGATTCGCGGGGTCGGCCACGGCGTCGAGCAGTTCGAGCCGGTGATCGGTGCCGACGGCGTGCGCGAACTCAAGCTGATGGGCCTGGAAGCCGTGGAGATCGTCCGCCGCCGCGTCGAACAGTACTCCATCGACTGCGACCTGACCTGGGGCTACTGCGACCTGGCCAACAAGTCGTCGGACGTCGAAGGCTTCCAGGAAGATTTCGACGAACTGAAAAGCCTCGGCTACCGCCACGAACTGCGTATGGTCCCGAAAGAGGAAATGCGCTCCATCGTCGGCTCCGACCAGTACGTCGGCGGCATGGTGGACATGGGCTCCGGCCACCTGCACCCGCTCAACCTCGCCCTGGGCGAAGCCGCCGCAGCGCAGAGCCTGGGCGTGCGCCTGTTCGAAAATTCGAAGGTCACGGCGATCGACTACGGCAGCGAAGTGCGCGTGCGCACCGCCGGCGGCAGCGTACGCGCCAAGACCCTGGTGATCGCCTGCAACGCCTACCAGAATGGCCTGAATCACTACCTCGACGGCAAGGTGCTGCCGGCCGGCAGCTACGTGATCGCCACCGAGCCGCTGTCCGCCGAGCAGGCCCACGCCCTGTTGCCGCAGAACATGGCGGTGTGCGACCAGCGCGTAGCGCTGGACTACTACCGACTCTCCGCCGACAACCGCCTGCTGTTCGGCGGCGCCTGTCACTATTCGGGCCGCGATCCGGCGGACATCGCCGCCTACATGCGGCCGAAGATGCTCAAGGTGTTCCCGCACCTGGCGAACGTCCGCATCGACTACCAGTGGGGCGGCATGATCGGCATCGGCGCCAACCGCCTGCCGCAGATCGGCCGCCTGCCGAACCAACCCAACGTGTACTTCGCCCAGGCCTACGCCGGCCACGGGGTGAATGCCACGCACCTGGCCGGCAGGCTGCTCGCCGAAGCCATCGCCGGCCAGCACGGCAGCGGTTTCGAACTGTTCGCCAAGGTGCCGCACATCACCTTCCCCGGCGGCAAGCTGCTGCGCTCGCCGCTGCTGGCCTTGGGCATGGCCTGGTACCGCTTCAAGGAAACCCTCGGCGGCTGACCGCCCACGCGATCCAGCGGCTAGAATCTTCCGCAGCCCGTCACCGGCGGGCTTGTCGGAGACTTCTCATTGCTTCATCGCCTGCTCCTGCCGATCCTGCTGGTCCTGGGGGGTTGCGCCAGTGCGCCACCGCCCGAGCCTTCGCACGTGCTGCCGGTGCAGGGTACCCGGCTGGACAACCAGATCAGCGAGCAGGCCGCGGCCCATCCCGGCCAGTCCGGCTTCCACCTGCTGGCCTCCAGCATCGACGCCTTCCTCGCCCGCGCCGAACTGATCCGCAAGGCCCAGCGCAGCCTCGACATCCAGTACTACATCGTCCACGACGGCCTCACCACCCGCGCCCTGATCCGCGAGTTGCTGCGCGCCGCCGACCGGGGCGTGCGCATACGCGTGCTGATCGACGACACCAGCAGCGACGGCTGGGACTACGAGCTGGGCACCCTCGCCGCCCACCCGAACATCCAGATCCGCCTGTTCAACCCGCTGCACCTGGGCCGCAGCACCGGTTTCACCCGCAACATGGGGCGCCTGTTCAACCTCTCCGAGCAGCACCGGCGCATGCACAACAAGCTGTGGCTGGCGGACGACAGCGTGGCCATTGTCGGCGGCCGCAACCTGGGCGACGAGTACTTCGGCGCCAAGGCCGAGATGAATTTCAGCGACCTCGACCTGCTCGGCGTCGGGCCGGTCGCCCAGTCCCTCGGGGTGAGCTTCGACCAGTACTGGAACAGCACCCTGAGCCGCCCCATCGAGGACTACCTCTGGAGCCGGCCGGGCAAGAAGGAGCTGGACGGCGTCCGGCGCCGCCTCGACCGCTACCTGGAGCGTGCGCGGGTCAAGCGCTCGGGCTATATCGCACGGCTCAACCTCAGCAGCAACCGGCCGCACCTGGACAACTGGCTGGACGACCTGGTGTGGGCGCCCGCCCACGCCATCTGGGACGCTCCGCTGAAAGTGCTCGACCAGGGCGACTCCCGGCCCGAGCAACTGCTGAGCACCCAGCTCGCCCCGCTGTTCGACGGGGTTTCCCATGAGCTGATCCTGGTTTCGGCCTACTTCGTACCGACCCGCGCCGGGGTCGACTACCTGACCCGGCGCGCCGACCAGGGCGTCAGCGTGCGCCTGCTGACCAACTCGCTGGAGGCAACCGACGTACCGGCCGTCCACGCCGGCTACGCGCCGTACCGCATGGCCCTGCTGGAGCACGGAGTGAAACTCTTCGAACTGCGCGCCGAACCGGACCAGCGCATCGCCGGCGCTCCCTGGATGGTGCGCGGCTCCAGCAGCGCCAGCCTGCACAGCAAGGCGGCGGTGTTCGACCGCCGGCAGGTGTTCGTCGGCTCGCTGAACTTCGACCCGCGCTCGGTGCTGTGGAACACCGAAGTCGGGGTCATCGTCGACAGCCCGGAACTGGCCGAACAGGTTCGCCGCCTGGCACTGACCGGCATGTCGCCCAACGTCAGCTACCAGGTGAAGATCGACCGCAGCGGCGCGCGGCCCCGGTTGGTCTGGATCGACGAGCGCGACGGCCAACGCCACACGCGGCACCATGAACCGGGCAACCTCTGGCGCCGCTTCAATGCCTGGGTCGCCGGTGCCATCGGGCTGGAGAAGATGCTTTAGAAACGCTCCCGCTGCAGCTCGGCGTCGGTCGCCTGCATGGCCGGCGGCAAGCCGCGGTAGGACACCAGCACGACGAAGCCCGCCGCGCCCAGCGCCATTACCATCGGCAATGCATGACCGCTGATCCACTGGCTCGCGGCGCCCGTGGCCAGCGGACCGATCAGGCAGCCGATCCCCCAAAGCTGGGCGATGTGCGCATTGGCACGAACCAGGGCATCGTCCCGGTAACGCTCTCCGATGAGGATCAGCGACAGGGTGAACAGCCCGCCCGCGCTGGCGCCGAACAGTACCAGCACCGGCCAGATCGCCGGACCGTGCAGCAGTGGCGGAATGCCCAGGCTGCTCGCCAGCAGCACCAGGCCGCAGCCCTTGAACAGCGTCTGCCGGGAGATGCGATCCGCCAGCCAGCCGATGGGCAGTTGCAGCAGCGCATCGCCGATGACCACCGTGCTGACCATCGCCAGGGCCACTGCCTGGGTGAAGCCCTGTTGCACGCCGTAGACCGGCAGCAAGGTGAGGATCATCGCCTCGAAACCGGCGAACAGCACCACCGCCCAAGCGATCGCCGGCAACTGCGCGCAGAAGCCGAACAGCCCGCGCCCGGAAGCGCTGTGCGGATCGACCTTGGGCGCGCCGCCACGGCCGAGCAGCAGCAGCGAACCGCCGATCAGCAGGCACCCGCTGAACCAGAAGCCACGGTCGTCGGCAGTGCCGATGAAGGTCAGCAGCACCGGGCCGGACAACTGGCTCAGCGCATAGCCGGTGCCATACAGCGCCACCAGGCGACCACGCCATTTCTCGATGGCCAGCTGGTTGATCCAGCTTTCACCGAGGATGAACACCACGGTCAGTTGCACGCCGATCAGCAGGCGCAGCAGCAGCCAGACCGGATAACTCTGCAGCAACGCCAGCAGGCCGACCGAGAAGGCCCCCGAAATCAGGCACAGCTGCATCAGCCGCGGCGT